>NZ_JBHVSD010000012.1:85679-207052 GCF_042885395.1 Kitasatospora sp. NPDC058063 | reverse complement strand
GTCCTCGAAGACGATGGCGTCCTCGTCGATGTCCAGCAGGCCGGCGTCGCGGATGTCGGTCATCAGGGCACTCATGGGGGTCCTCCCAATGATTGAAGTTTTTGGGTCCTGCGTGCTGACCGCGCTCGGAGCCGGGGTCGGGCGGCGCGCTCGTCGTTCCGCCCGCCCCCGGTCCGCCGTACTTCGGGATCCGGACGGATCAGGAGTTGAACTCACAGGGGAAGCGGGTCGGGACGTAGGTCACCCACGGGTCGTCGATGCAGGCCACGGGGGTGAGGTCGGCGTCGAGCTCGTCCTCGAAGACGATGGCGTCCTCGTCGATGTCCAGCAGGCCGGCGTCGCGGATGTCGGTCATCAGGGCACTCATGGGGGTCCTCCCAATGATTGGGGTCTTTGGGTCCTGCTTGCTGAGCGCGCTCATGCTAGCCAGGCGGCCCCACCCGGGACAGGGCGCCGACCGACCTGCCGGATCGCCTACGACAAAGGGAGGTTCCGTTTGTGGACGCCGGCTCCGACGGCTCTCACCGGGGCCGCACACACCGGATCGGCGCCTCCGGGACCGGAGGCGTTCGCCGACCGGCGGGCGGTCAGCCCCGCAGGCGACCGGTCAGCCCCGCAGGCGGCGGGCCCGGAGGTACTCGCGGGCCAGCAGGCGCAGCGCGGCGGGCTTGGCCGGACCGGCCGAACGGCGCAGCAGGGCGCCGAGGTCGGCGCGGGCGGCGGCGCTGGTGAGCTCCTCCACGCCGACGATGCAGCGGACCATCGGCCGGTGGGCGGGCGGCACCCGGTCGACGACGGCCCTGCCCTCGGCGAGGGTGCGGTCGGCGCGGTCGAGCAGGGCGGCGAGCAGGGCCCGCACGGCGGGCAGGTCGCGGGCCCGCTCCAGGTCGGCGCGGGTGACGCCGTGTTCCTTCAGGGTCTCTTCGGGGATGGTCAGCCTGCCGTCGGCGAGGTCCTCGGCGAGGTCGTTGACGAAGTCGAGCCGCTGGCTGCCGTCGATGAAGGTGCGGCAGGCGGCGCGGTAGCCGGCCTGGTCGCCGTCCGGGCCGATCAGGCCGGCGACCACCATGAAGCCGGGCAGCGAGTACCCGTCCACGTAGGCCTGGTAGTCCTCCTCGGTGGCGAATCCGGTGAAGTCCAGGTCGGCCCCGGTCGCGGCGAGGAAGTCCAGCACCCGGTCCCGCAGGACGGGGTGGGCGGCGACGCTGTGCAGCAGCGGGCGCAGCTCGGGGTCGTCGGTGCGGCCGGCGGCGAGGCCGTCGGTGACCTGCTGCCGCCAGTGGGCGGACGCGGCCCGGCGTTCGGCGAGCGGGCCGCTGTCGAGCAGGGTGTCGGTGCGGTGCATGAAGGCGGCGGCGGCGATCACGTGCGGGACCATCCGCGCGGGCAGCAGCAGCTCGGTGGCGAGCGCGGCCTCCCGCCGGTAGCGGGCCATCTGCTGCCGCTGCCGGCCGTAGTCGGCCCGCAGGCCGGCCTCCCGCACCCCGGCCGCGTCCAGCGCCCGCTCCCACCTGCCCACTCGGTCCACCCCATCGTTCGTTCGACGGGGCCGAGCGTAGCCGGTGGGAGCGGGAGGACCTATTCGGGGGCCTGCGGCCCCGGGGTCGCGGCGGCGGCGGTCAGCGCTGGCGGATCGTGGCGAAACCGCAGGCCGGGGTGCAGAGGGTGACGATGCCGCTGTAGCGGTGGGTGGTCCGGCCCCGGGTGACGCTGTGCACGGTGTGCTTCTCCCGCAGGTTGAGTTCCCGGCAGCGCGGGCACGCGGCGCCGACCGGATCGCCCCAGGGGCGGTTGGAGTTGAGCTTGGTGATGGAGACGACCATCAGGACGGCGGCCACGCCCGCGCCGCCGAAGCCGATCACCCGCCACACCCCGTTGCCGGACTCCCGACGGTCGATCATCTCGTCGTAGGAGTAGGTGCCCCCGCCGCCGCGGCTGGACCAGATCCGGCACTCGCTGTGCCGGGTCATGGTCTTGCCGTCGCAGGTCGGCGGGGTGTCCGGGTCCGCCTTCCCGACCACCAGGGCCAGGAAGAAGCCGAGTGCGATCAGCAGGCCGAGGACGACCACGGCGACGGTCCGACTGCGGCCGCTGTGCAGCCGCTTGCGTTCGTTGTACGCCGTATCCATCACAGCCTGGGCCATGTTGCCCCCGTCGACCGCCACTGGTCTTCTCCCGTTGTCCACGTCGCCCGCCGGGCCCGGGTGCCGGGCCGGACGGGGCCCCCGTCCGGGGGCGAGAAGAACCCACCACGAACGACGCCGACTTGTCCGGGACTTGGGAAGATCTTGACCCTTCGGTGGTCCGCCCGGCCGTCCGCTCAGTCGCCGACGGCGACCGAGGCCAGGTAGGAGCCCGCCCGGGCCGGGTCGAAGTACCACTCCTCCAGGTCCGCCGGCTCGTCGAAGGCGTTGGCGAACCGGTGGGCCACGGCGGGCGACCGGCCCCCGGCGCCGAGGATCTGGAGGACGTGCGGGGGCGGTGGGGCGAGCAGTTCGTTGCTCCAGGTGGTGGCGGGGGCGGCGAGGTGCCAGAACCTGTCGAAGGCCTCCTGCTGGAAGGCCCGGTCGAAGGGCCTGTCGCCGTGGTCGAGGATCGCCTCCAGGTAGACGGCGGCGCACTTGGCGGCATTGTTGGAGCCCTGGCCGGCGATCGGGTCGTTGAGGACGACCACGTCCGCGACACCCAGCACCGAACCGCCGCCGGGCAGTTCGCCGATCGGGTGGCGCACCGCCGGGGTGAAGCGCCCGGCCAGGGTGCCGCCCGCGTCGGTGAGTTCGACGCCGGAGCGGGTGCGGTCGTACTCCCAGGGTGTGAAGGTCTTCATCAACTCCAGGGTCACCCGCAGGTGTTCGGCCGGATCGCGGATCCCGTCGAAGGCGTCCGCCGGGCCGCCCGGCCGGGCCTCCCAGATCATGATGTCGCAGGGCCCGGCCTCGGTCAGGGCGGGCACCATGAACAGTTCGCCGACGCCGGGCACCAGGTTGCAGCGCACCGCCGGGTAGTCGTGCTCGGGGCGCGGCCCGAGCCCGTGCACATAGCTGGCGGCCAGCGCGCGCTGCGGCCGCTCGTACGGGGAGCGCGCGTGGTCGCGCTCGAACAGCGAGGCCAGCGCGCCCTTTCCGGAGGCGACCAGCACCAGGTCGTAGGAGCCGGCCAGGTTCTGCAGGTCGGCCGCGGTCACCTGGCGCAGCTCCACCCGGCCGCCGCGCCCGGCGAACAGCTCCAGCCAGGTGGACATCTTCAGCCGCTGGTCGACGGACTGGGCGCGGGCGTCCAGCCGGGCGACCCAGTCGATCGCCCGCTCCGCCTCCGGCCCGGCGACCGACACCCCGAGGCCCTCGATCCGGGGCGCCCGGTCGGCCCACAGGTCGAGGCCGAGGGCGCGCTCGGTGCGCAGCGCGGAGTCGAACATGCACTGGCTGGACATCACCCGCCCGCCGCGCACCTCCTCCGGGCCGCGGTCGGTCAGCACCGTCACGTCGTAGCCGTGGGCCTGCAGCCCCAGGGCCAGTTGGAGTCCGGCCTGCCCGGCGCCGACGATCAGAATTCTGCGCATCGCCCCTGCTCTCCTGGTGGTACGTCCCGGACGGCGGCCCGCACGGCCCGGCCGCCACCGGACTGCTTACCAGTCATCCGGACGCCCGTCCACGGGCCGTGCCGTGCCCGTCGCCCGCCCTCCTGCCGGAGTTCCCGGGCCCGGCGGGACGCCAGGGCGTCACCCCGTGACCAGCTGCCGTCCGCTGACCTCCTCCGGGCGGATCCGCACCCAGCGCGGCCGGTCCCCGCCCGCCCAGGGGGCCGCGCCGGGCAGGCCGGCCAGGCGCTCCAGTTCGGCGGGGTCGTCCACGTAGTGCGCGGGGCCGAGGGCGAGCACGCTCCAGCCGCGCCCGAGATACTCGTCGATGTGGTCGACCTGGAAGGAGACCGCGGCCCCCTCCTCCGGGGAGGCGGCGCCGTGCTCGCCGGTGCGGTAGGCGAAGGAGCCCCGGTCCACCACGTAGTTGACCGGCAGCACCACCGGCCCCGGCTCGACCGGCAGGGCGATCCGGCCGATGCCGTGGTCGCCGACCAGCTGCCAGCACTCCTGCTCGGTGAGGTCGAGCAGCCGGGGGCGCGGGCCGGGGCCGCCCTGGCCGGGCGGGGCGTCGGCGCGGCCGGACACCAGCTCCTCGGGGGTGCTGTCGAGGGCGGCGGCGATCCGGACGAAACCCCCCGGGTCGAAGGAGGGACCGGCCTCCAGCAGGCACCGCAGGTAACGGGGAGCCATCGAGGCCCGGTGGGCCAGGGCCTCCTCGCCGAGGCCCAGTTGCTCGCGCCGTTCGGCGATCCGACGGGCCACGACGGCGGGGTCGGGGGTGTCGTTCACAGGGGTGACTCCTCGGCTTGCCGGGGGCCGTCCGGCCGCGTCCGGGCGTTGACCAGGCCGGATCCATCCAAGCGCCCGGCCTGCGGCAAGTCGAGCAACAGCACGGCCCCGTGCGTGTCGGTCCGCGCCCCGGGCCGGCCGCCGCCGGCGTGCGGTCGACCGGCCGGTGCCACCCGGCCGGGGCGCCGCACCCCCGGCGCCGCCGGGCGGGCCCGGATCGCCGCGTTCGTCAGGGCGCTGCCGGCATGCCCCGGACCGGGCCGTTCAGCGGCGGGCGGGCGCGCTCGCCCCCGCCCCGGCCCCGCGACGGTCCCACCGGGCCGGGGCGAGCGCGGCGAGCATCACCGCCGCCGTGAGCACGAACGCCCACGCGTAGCCAGTCCCGCCCGCGACCGCCCCGAAGGCGACCGCGCCGATCCCCATCCCGCCGTCGTACGCGACGTTCCACAGCGCCGTCACGGTGCCGTAGCCGGCCGGCGGCACCCGCGCGTACATCAGCGCCAGCGTCGCGTTCTGCGCGACGCCGAACCCCGCGCCGAACACCGCGGCCCCGGCCACCACCGCGACCGGGCTGCTCGTGGCGGCCAGCAGCAGCACCCCGGCCGCCGAGACCAGCAGCGCGGGCAGCACCAGCCCGGCCGAGCCCCGGCGGTCCCCGTACCGCCCGGCCAGCCAGCGGGTCAGCGTCGCGGCGCCGGGCTGGACCAGCAGCGCCACCGCGACGGCGGCGGCGGACGGCACGGCGAGCGGCAGGAAGGTGACCAGGATCCCGGCCGCCAGCGCCGTCGCGCCGAACACCGCGGCCGGCCGCAGCAGCGCGCCGCTGCGCAGCCCCTCCCGCACCCCCACGGCCGGCCCGCCGGCCCGGGTCCGGTCCGGCAGCGCCGGGACGGAGGCGACGGCGGCCAGCGGCGCCGCCGCCCCGATCGCGAACACCCAGCCCCAGCCGAGGTGCTCGCCCAGCCAGACGCCGAGCGGCAGGCAGGCCAGGGCGGGCAGCCCGGAGACCAGGCCGACCAGCGCGAGTCCCTCCCCGCGCCGCTCGGCCGGGATCAGCGCGGCGGTCAGCGCCCCGCCCGCCACCAGCGCGACCGCGAAGCCGAGCCCGCGCAGCAGGCAGACCGTCACCACCGCCGCCATGCCCCCGGTCCACGCCAGGACCGGCGTGGGCGCGCCGAGCAGCACCAACCCGGCCGCCAGCACCGGGCGGTAGCCGAAGCGCGCGGTCAGCCACGGGGTGGCCAGTTCGCCGACCACGGTGGCCAGCATCAGCGCGCCGGTGGCCAGGCCCGCCGCGTGCTCGCCGCCGCCGGACTCCTGGGCGTACAGCGGCACGGCGGAGAGCAGCAGGTTGAACCCGACGGAGGTGCCGAGCAGGGAGACGAAGCGCAGCAGCAGTGCCCGCGTCAGCAGTGGCGGCCGGGCGCATCCTGAGCCCGTCGCGGAGTCGATCGTCGTGGTCACCCGGCGACGCTACCGGCCCGAACAGCCTGCCGGTAGGGCTTGCTTCGGCCCGCGGCACCCGCCCCGCCGACGCTCCGTCGGAATACCCGCGCACGACGCTGTCCACCGCCCCGGCCCGAGCGCATACTGGCCAGCGCGGCTCGCACCGGGCGACGGGGCCACTCCGGTCCCCGGCCCGGCCGCGCCGCGACGGGGGAGGCCGGAATCGTGGCAGTTGTCGTGATCGTCGCCGTGGTGCTCCTGCTCTGGCTGGCGACCGGTGTGCGGGTGGTCCAGCAGTACGAGCGCGGTGTGGTGTTCCGGCTCGGCCGGGTGAGCGGGCAGGTCCGCCAGCCGGGACCGAGCCTGCTGCTGCCGGTGCTGGACCGGATGCGCAAGGTCAACGTCCAGGTGGTCACCATGCCGGTGCCGGCGCAGGAGGGCATCACCAAGGACAACGTCTCGGTGAGCGTCGACGCGGTGCTGTACTTCCGGGTGGTGGACCCGGTCAGGGCCACCGTGGACGTCCAGAACTACTCCTTCGCCATGCTCCAGGTCGCCCAGACCTCGCTGCGCTCCGTCATCGGCAAGAGCGAGCTGGACGACCTGCTCTCCGGCCGGGAGAACCTCCACCAGGGGCTGGAGGTGATGCTGGAGAGCCCGGCCACCGGCTGGGGCGTGCAGATCGACCGGGTGGAGATCAAGGACGTCAGCCTGCCGGACTCGATGAAGCGCTCGATGGCCCGCCAGGCCGAGGCGGACCGCGAGCGCCGGGCCCGGATCATCACCGCCGACGGCGAGTTCCAGGCCGCCACCAAGCTCGCCGAGGCGGCGGGCAGGATGAGCGAGACCCCGGCGGCGATGCAGCTGCGGCTGCTCCAGACCGTGGTCGAGGTCGCGGCGGAGAAGAACTCGACGCTGGTGCTGCCGTTCCCGGTGGAGCTGCTGCGCTTCTTCGAGGCCTCCGCCGCCGCCCGGGCCGCCGACCCCGGGGCATAGGCCGGGCCTATGGCCCCATAGATCACCACCGCCTGCTTCGCAGGTCATCCGTAGGGTTTGCTACAAAGGTTCGGCTAACCTTTGTTGCATCGCGCCCGACCGGAGGACCACTCGTCATGCCCCGCCCGATCCGAGTCGCGATCGTCGGAGCCGGCCCCGCCGGCATCTACGCCGCGGACGCCCTGCTGAAGTCCGACGCCGCCCAGGACCCCGGTGTCTCGATCGACCTGTTCGAGCGGATGCCCGCTCCGTTCGGCCTGATCCGCTACGGGGTCGCGCCCGACCACCCGCGCATCAAGGGCATCGTCACCGCCCTGAACCAGGTGCTCGACAAGCCCCAGGTCCGGCTGTTCGGCAACGTCGACTACCCGAACGACCTCGCCCTGGACGACCTGCACCGCTTCTACGACGCCGTGGTGTTCTCCACCGGCGCGACGGCCGACCGCGCCCTGGACATACCCGGCATCCACCTCGACGGCTCCTACGGCGCGGCCGACTTCGTCTCCTGGTACGACGGCCACCCGGACGTGCCCCGGACCTGGCCGCTGGAGGCCGAGAAGGTCGCCGTCCTCGGCGTCGGCAACGTCGCCCTGGACGTCGCCCGGGTGCTCGCCAAGACCGCCGACGAACTGCTGCCCACCGAGATCCCGCCGAACGTGTACGAGGGCCTGAAGCGCAACCGGGCCGTCGAGGTGCACGTCTTCGGCCGCCGCGGCCCCGCCCAGGCCAAGTTCAGCCCGATGGAGCTGCGCGAGCTGGACCACTCCCCCACGATCGAGGTGATCGTCGCCCCCGAGGACATCGAGTACGACGAGGGCTCGATCGCCGAGCGCCGCTCGGTCAAGCACGTGGACCTGGTCGCCTCGACGCTGGAGAACTGGGCGATCCGCGACGTCGGCGACCGCCCGCACCGGGTGTTCCTGCACTTCTTCGAGTCCCCGGTGGAGGTGCTCGGCGAGGACGGCCGGGTGGTCGGCCTGCGCACCGAGCGCACCGAGCTGGACGGCACCGGCAATGTGCGCGGCACCGGCGGCTTCACCGACTGGGACGTGCAGTCGGTCTACCGGGCGGTCGGCTACTACTCCGACGAGCTGCCCAAGCTGCCCTTCGACCCGGCCTCGGGCACCGTTCCGCACCAGGCCGGACGGGTCCTGGACGGCGACGGCTCGCACCGCACCGCCACGTACGTCACCGGCTGGATCAAGCGCGGCCCGGTCGGCCTGATCGGCCACACCAAGGGCGACGCCAACGAGACCGTCGCCTGCCTGCTGGACGACCACGCCGCCGACCGCCTGCCCGGCGCCGTCGAGCCGGACCCGGCGGCCGTCGAGGAGCACCTGCGCGCCCAGGGCGTCCGCTTCACCACCTGGGACGGCTGGAAGCTGCTGGACGCCCACGAGCGCGCGCTCGGCGAGGCCGAGCAGCGCGAGCGGGTCAAGGTCGTCGAGCGCGAGGACATGCTCCGCCACAGCGGGGCCTGAGCCTTCGAGGTCCTGATCATGTCGCCCCGCCGAGCCCGTGCTCGGCGGGGCGATCCGGAGTGCCGGGCTGCCCGTCGGAACCGCCGCCCCCGGTCACTCGCACTTCACCGACAGCGCCCGGAGGCACAAGGGCCGCCGGGGACGGCTCACAGACCCGGCACGTGGTAGCCGTTGAGGCGCCAGAGCGCGGCGCTGTACCAGAGCAGGGCGATCAGGACGAGCAGGGCACCGCCTGCCGTGGGCAGGGCCCAGCCGGGCAGCCGGCGGTGGCGGACCACGATGACCTTGGCGACGAACGCGCCGTAGAGGAAGCATCCGGCGAACGAGTGCACGGCGATCCGACTGTCCGTCAGCTGCACGCCGTAGGCCGTGAGGCAGTGGTAGGCGATCGGGAGGGACAGCAGGAACGCGGCCAGGCCGACCAGCCGGTGCCCGGTCCGGACCGACCGGGGTGCGGTGGGCAGGCCGGGCAGCCGGCCGTACATCCGGAGCGCCAGCAGGAGCTGGACCAGCGCGAGGCCCAGCAGGGCGGTGCCGAGCTGGGCCTTGAGCTGGTTGGCGTCGTCGAACCGGCGGCCGAAGAGGCTGCTCGCGTAGTCGGGTGTGTGCGCCCGGCCGTACCAGAAGAGGCCGGCCGTCACGGCCACCGGCAGCGCTGCCCACAGGAGGCCGGAGGCCCGCCGAGGGCGGGACGACCGTTCGACGCCGTTCATCCGCTCAGCTGCCCTCGACCTTGTTACCCGAGGTGTTGACCACGTACCACGTGGCACCGAAGGCGCTGGACTCCTCGCCGTTGGTGTCGCCCTGCGCCGTGTCGCCCTCGAAGTAGTAGAGCGGGTGGCCGTTGTAGACGATCTGGGTCGTGCCGTCCTTGCGGGTGCTCGTGGAGAGCTTGGCCTGGTCGACGCCGTTGGTGGCGGTGGGGGTGCCGGTGGTCAGGGCGGGGGGCCAGGCGGTGGCGCAGGCGTCGTAGCAGGTCGACGTGGGCGAGGTGTCCGCCTCGAACAGGTAGAGCGTCTTGCCTCGGGCGTCGACCAGGATGTTCTGGTACTTGCCGACGGTGGTCGCCGAGACCGTGGCGGCAGCAGCGCCGGCTCCGGCGGAGGGGCTCGCGCTCCCCGTCGGGGTCGCTTCGGCGGACTGACTGCCGGAGGGGCTCGCCGCGGAGGTCGCCGCGGGTGTCGGGCTTGCCTCGGGTGTCGACTTCTTGCTGCTGGAGCAGCCGCCGCACACCACGGTGATCAGGGCGACGACGGCGGCCGTGGCGGTCACCGTACGGGAAATTCTCATGGGCTTCTCTCCGGCCGGGGTGGGAACTGGTGCCACCACTTCAGCGCGAACAGGCTCGGCCGCTTCACCAGGCACGCCAGCAGGCGGGCAAGGCGAGGCGACCGTTGACCCTGATGGCCGACAGCAGCGGCTCGCGGCCGGTCCGCGTGCCGGTCAGGGACGGACGATCGGCAGCAGCAGCTCGTCCACGATCTCCGCCGGATCGAGCCGCACCGCGTCCCCGCCGCACATCTTGATCCGGTACAGCATCAGCGCCGGCACCAGGTCGGTGACCAGCGGGGTGACCGCCCCGGGCCGGACCTCGCCGCGGGTGGTGCCGCGGTCCAGCACCTCGGCGATCAGCGCGGTCGTCGGCTGGACGACCCGCTCCAGCACGATCTCCAGGAAGGCGTGCGCCCGCTGGTGGTCGAGCTCGCTCATGACGGCCCGCACGGCGGCGCCGATCTCGCTGACCATCGCGGCGCGCAGCCTGGTGACCACCTCCAGCAGGTCCCCGCGCAGGCTGCCGGTGTCGGGGGCCGGGCCGGACGGCGGCAGGCTGGCCCGCAGCGCATCCTTGACCAGCTCCTCCTTGGAGGACCAGCGGCGGTAGAGCGCGGCCTTGCCGGTCTGCGCGGCGGCGGCCACCCCCTCCATGGTCAGCCGGGCGTAGCCGTCGGTGGTGAGCTGCTGGAGGACCGCCTCGTAGATGGCGCTCTCCAGCGCCTCGCCGCGCCGCCGCAGCGGGGCGGCCGTCACCGGCCCGTGCCCGGTGTCCGTCTCAGCGGTCATGGTTGCGCACCTTCTTCAGTCGCCTTTCCTCGGTCCCGTCGCTCCACGCGTGCGGCCGCGGTTCCCGGGGAGGTCCCGGTCCGGCCGCGCGAACGGTGAAGCACTTTCCCCGGTCGCGGAGATCACCTGGACCCCACTGTCGATGTTAGTGAACGAACCCGTTCCCGGCGTCGCCCCCGGCGCACGATCCGCTCTGGTGTTCGAGTTGCGATGGGTTCCCCCCTCGATACGCTTCGAGAAGAGGCTCCCCGAGCCCGGACCCGCGCCGCCCCCGGCGCACCCCTTCCGCACGACAGGACCTGGACAGGACCGTGGCCCCATGCGGCTGGGGCGGGACCGGCGGTGGCATGGAGGAGCAGGTCGAAGTGGACCCGCCTGCGGAACCCCGTGGAGGACCCTATGACCGAGAGAACGGCCGGCATGGCGCTGGCAGCCGCCGGCGCCGCCGCGGTCTTCGCCGTGGTGAGCATCGTCGCCGCCGCCAGGGCGTGCAGGTGCCGGATCTCCGGCGCCGAGAGCGCCTCGGAAGCGAAACGGCACCACGGCCCCGGCTCCGGCATGACCGCCACCAGCCACGGTCGCTGCACACCCCCGAACGTCTGTTGACCCCTCTCTTCCCCGATTCCCCTATTCCTGGAATTCCCGTCCCGCCCCCGGCCGTCACCCGTCGCGCCGGGGGCCCTTTCACGTGCCGGGCGCCCTCCCCCCGGGTGCACGCGGTGCCCCCACCGCACCGGACGGCTGCGGACGACGGGCCGCTCGCCGTCACCGGCCCGCGGGCCGGCGCGGGAGCACCGCGTGCACCCGGGTACCGCGCCGCAGGGCGTCCACGGTGCAGCTGCCGCCGATCTCCGCGGCCCGCTCGGACATCGACTGCAGTCCCACTCCCGGGTGCACGGGAAGCCCGTGGCCCGGGCCCTGCCCGTCGTCCTCGACGTCGAGCACCAGCTGCCCGCTCTCCGCCCGGACGGACACCGTGGCGCGGGCCGCCTGCGCGTGGCGCAGCACGTTGTTGAGCGCCTCGGCGGTGATCCGGTAGACCGCGACCTCGACGGCGGCGGGCAGCGCCGGCAGCGGGTCGGGCTCGAGCCGGGTGGTGACGGCGAGGTCCGGGCCGCTGAAGGTCTCGGCGAGGCGGCTCAGCGCCAGGGACAGGCCGTAGTCGCCCAGCGCGGTGGGCCCGAGCCGGTCGGTGATCCGCCGGACCTCCCGGACCGCCGAGGCGAGGTCGTCCGCGACCCGGTCCAGCACGCTGGAGAAGAGCGCCGGGTCGTCCACCGCGGCGGCGGCCTGCAGCCGCAGCCGCAGGCCGGCCAGCATCGGGCCGAGGCCGTCGTGGATGTCCCGGCGCAGCTGGCGGCGCTCCTCCTCGCGGGCCGCGACGATCCGCTCGCGGCTGGCCCGCAGGTCCTCCATCAGCTGGAGCGAGGCGACGGCGGGCGCGGCCTGGTCCGCGAGCGAGCGCAGGATGTCGCGGTCGCTGTCGTCGAGCACGCGCTGGCCCTGCCGCGGGGCGACGGTGAGTCGGCCGATCTGGTCCCCCCGGTGCACCAGCGGGAAGCCCTCGCCGCTGCCGGAGAGCTCCCCGACGGCGGCCAGCGGCCGTTCGCCACTGCGCGTGGAGACGGTCAACTCCACGCCGGGCAGCCGCAGTTCGTCGCTGACGGTACGGCACAGCACGGCCGGCACCTCCTGCGGGTCGACGGTCTGGCTGACCCTCCCGGCGAGACTGCGCAGCACCTGGTACGGCTGCGCGCGCGAGCCGTAGTACCAGCGGTCGACGAGGCCGGAGGCCCCGCGCACGCCCCGGGGCAGGCCGATCGCGAGCACGAAGACCGCGGCGACCACCACCAGGGCCCCGAGGCCGCGTCCGGGCATCAGCATGGTGGAGAGCAGACAGGCCACCACCACGAACACCATCGCCAGCCCGGCGGCCACCAGCAGGCCGACCAGGATCCGCCGGGCCGCCCGGTCGAGCCGCCAGGAGCCGTCCCGGACCACGACGGCGGCCAGGGTGATCGTCCACAGCGCCGACGTGACGGCGAACGCGATGTACGAGGGCGTGCTCTGGTCGAAGAAGTAGCCGAGTTCGGCTCCGCCCCAGAGCAGGTAGACGCCGAGGGCGATCAGGACGTTCTGCCGGCGCCGCCGCGACACCCCGCGGATGCGGGCGAGCGGGACGAGCACCACCAGGACGGTCAGCACGACGTACACCACGAGCTGGGCGTCGAGCAGCCGGTCGTTGAGCGCCCCCAGCCAGTTCGCGAAGGCGCTGCCGGCGAACGGGTTGGGTTGGCCGAACACGGTGGCGTCGGAGAAGGAGTACCCGGCCGGGGCCAGCCTCCACAGGCCCACGGCGGCGATCGCGAACCACCACCACCTGCTCGGCAGCGTCCCGTTCGGCAGCCACAGCGGCAGCGCGTGCCACAGGGTGGCACTGACCGCGTAGCCCACCGACACCAGGACCACCACGGCCCCGACCGCCTGGGGGGTACCCCCCTCCACCCACAGCGGGGCCTCGGCGGCAAGCGGGACGATCAGCGTCGCCCCGTACGCGAGCAGCACCCAGCCGAGCTGGTTCCCGGGCCGGTGGGCGTGCAGCAGCACCCCGCCGGCGACGGACGCCAGGCCGTAGCCGAGAACCGGTAGAAGACGGGCGGGCGTGGAGATCCCGGGCGTTCCGAGGTGGCTCACCACGTACCCGGCCCACAGGCCGCCGGCCACCAGGCAGACGAGCGCGCACAGCCCGGCCGCGGCCAGCTGCCGCTCCGCCGGACCGGACCGTGGCCGCCACCAGGCTCTGTGTGTGCTGTCCGCAGCCATGTCCGCCCTCTCTTCGCCGGGCACCTCCGGATCTCTGAAGTCTGCGCCACCTGTTGTCCCGGGCGCATGAGGCAGCAGCCCCGCCGGCCCCGTGGCGGCCCCGCCGCCGCGGCGGCGGGCCCCGGGCCGGTCAGACGGGCGGGTTGGGGCGGGTCAGGCCGCGGTCGTAGGCGAAGATCACGGCCTGGACGCGGTCCCGGGCACCGATCTTCGACAGCACCCGGCTGACGTGCGTCTTGACGGTCGACTCCGCCAGCACCAGGCGCTGGGCGATCTCGTTGTTGGACCAGCCGTGGGCGATGGCGACCAGGATCTCGCGCTCGCGATCGGTCAGGGCGTCCAGCCGCGGATCCGCGACGGGCTCGGCGCCGGGCGGGCGGACCGGCAGGCGGTGGGCGTAGGCGTCGAGCAGCCGCCGGGTGATCGCGGGGGCGACCACGGCGTCGCCCCCGGAGACGGCGCGGATGCCGGCCAGCAGTTCCTCCGGACGGGCGTCCTTGAGCAGGAAGCCGCTGGCACCGGCACGCAGCGCGGCGTGCGCGTACTCGTCGAGGTCGAAGGTGGTCAGCACCAGGATGCGGGAGCGCCCGCCGGTCGCGACGATGCGGCGGGTGGCCTCGATCCCGTCCATGCCGGGCATCCGGATGTCCATCAGGACGACGTCGGGGCGCAGGTCGGCGGCCAGCCGGACGGCCTCGCCGCCGTGGGCCGCCTCGCCGACCACCTCGGTGTCGGGCTGGCTCTCCAGCAGCATCCGGAAGCCGTAACGCTGCAAGGGCTGGTCGTCCACGATGAGGACGGTGGTCACGTCGGGCCGCCTGTCGGGTCGGGGGTGAGGTCCGGGTCCGCTCCGGGGCCCCGGTCCGCCGTGGGGCCAGGGTCTGCGGTGGAGCCAGGGTCCGCGGTGGGGTCCGCGCCGGTCGGGTCCGCGCCGGAGGTGGGGTCCGGCCCGGGGGTGAGGTCCAGAACGGCCTCCACGGTCCATCCTGCACCGGGGACGGGACCTGCCGTGACGCTGCCGCCGTACAGGGCCGCGCGTTCGCGCATCCCGGCCAGGCCGTGGCCGTAGCCGTCCGTGCGACCGTGCCAGCGGGGGCCGCCGGGCCGGCCGGTGTCCTCGACGCGGATCCGCAGCCGCTCGGCGTCGACGGTCAGCGTCACATGGGCGCGGGTCTCCGGCCCCGCGTGCTTGAGGGCGTTGGTGAGCGCCTCCTGGACGATGCGGTAGGCCATCAGCTGGACGCCGCGGTCCGGTCGGTCCAGGGCGCCGGCGGCCGTGTACACCACCTGAGGCCCGGCGGCGCGGATGCGGGCGCACAGCCCGTCGAGGTCGGCGATGCCGGGCTGCGGCGTGTACTCGGCGGCCTGGTCCCCCTGGTCGCGCAGCACGCCGAGCATCCGCCGCAGTTCGCCGAACGCCTGCCGGCTGGTGTCCCCGATCAGCAGCAGGGCCTCCCTGCCGCGCTCGGGGTTGGCCTGCGCCGCGTACGCGCCGCCGTCGGCCAGGGTGACGATGACGGACAGGTTGTGGCCGACGATGTCGTGCATCTCCCGGGCCACCCGGGCACGCTCGGTCGCGGTGGCCAGCCGGCTGCGCTGGTCGCGCTCGATCTCCAGCCGGGCGGCCCGCTCCCGCAGCCCGGCGAGCTGGGCGCGCCGGACGCGCACCGCGATGCCCAGGGCCACGGCCGCCGTCGCCGCGCTGAACAGGAAGAACAGGGCGTCGCCGACCGGCAGCCCACCACCGGAGACGGCCACCGCGACCAGGGCCACGGCCACCGCCATGGCCGCACAGGACCACGCCAGGTGCCGCAGCCGGCCGTGCAGCGCCAGGCTGTAGAGGGCGACCAGCAGGGCGGCGTCGGCGCGCAGACCGACGTCCAGGGACCACTGCAGGACGAAGACGGCCATGATCGCGGCGAAGGCCGCCGTGGGCCGTCGGCGGCGCCACAGCAGCGGCAGCACCAGGCCGGCCTGCAGGGCCAGGGTCTGCGGCAGCGGCAGCCGGGCGAGCACGATCCGGTGCTCGCGCCCGCCGGCCTCGACGTGACCGGGAAAGAGGTCGGGCAGGCAGAACAGCAGGAAGGCGACGGCCACCACCGCGGCGTCCAGCACCCAGGGGCGGTCGCGGTCCCCCTGTCGAAGCCGCTGGCCGATCCGGGCCAGGCGGACGTACAGCGGGTGGCCGGACAGGACGTCGGCGGCCGGCGCGTCGCCGGCCCGGGGGTCACCGGCCCGGGAGTGACCGGCCCGGGAGTCACCCGCTCGGGGGTCGGAGGCCCGGGGATCGTCGGCCCGGGCACCTCCGGCCGCGAACGGGCTCGTGGTGGCGGCGTGCTCACTCACCGGTGGCACCTCCCTGGTCGGCCGGGCTGTCGAGGTCGTGGGTGCGGCGCCGGTTGCTCCCGGCGCCGCGATGGATCGTCTCCGCTCCGAGTCTCTCAGGCGTCGGTGCGCACCAGCCGCACGGCCGCCGCACCGAGGGCGAGGACCATCCAGCCGAGGAAGACGGCCAGCCCCACCGTCGGCGAGAGCGTGGTCGAGTCGTGGTGCAGGGCGAACATCGCCTCGCCCGCGTGGCTGGGCAGGTAGGGGCTGAGGTGGCTCTGCCAGGAGCTGGGCAGCAGCGCGGTCAGCCCGGGGACCAGCATCAGCGTGGCCACCAGCACCGCGATGCCGCCGGCCACCGAGCGCAGCAGCGCGCCGAGCGCGACGCCGATCACACCGACCAGCGCGAGGTAGAGCCCGGCGCCCAGCAGGCCGCGGACCACCCCGGCGTCGGAGAGGGTCATCGCCACCCGGGTTCCGGAGAGGACGCCGCTGTCGGCGACGAAGACGGCGAACACCCCGACGGTGCCGAGCACCAGCGCGATCAGCCCGTACACGGCGGCCTTGGACCAGAGCACCGGCAGTCGGCGCGGCACGGCGGCCAGCGTCGAGCGGATCATGCCGGTCGAGTACTCGCCGGCGGCGACCAGCACACCGAGGACGCCGAGGGCCAGCTGGGCGAAGTTGGTGCCGAACAGGGAGAGGCTCAGTGTGCTCGCGCTCGCGAAGTCCCGGTCCATCGGACGGCCGGAGGTCATCCGTGACTTGAACTGGTAGGCGGCGATCAGGCCGAAGCCGACCAGGAAGAGCAGGGCCAGCCCGAGGGTGATCCAGGTGGAGCGCAGCGACCACAGCTTCGCCCACTCGGAACGCAGCACCCGCACCGCCGTCACCCGGTACGCGGGGCGCGTGGGCCGCAGGTCGCCGGAGGCGGGCATCTGGCTCGGTGCGATGGTGGTCATGCCGCACTCCTCGGGGTCTCGCCGGCGGGGGCGCCGGCGGCGGTGGTGGTCGTGCCGTGGTACTCGACAGCGTCGCGGGTCAGGTCCATGAACGCCTCCTCCAGGGAGACCGTCCGCGGGGTGAGCTCGAACAGGGCGATGCCCCGCTCGGCGGCGGCCAGGCCGATCTCGCGGGCCGTGCGTCCGCTGACCAGCAGTTCCTCCGAGCCCGCCCGGCCGGTGACCTCCACACCGGGGCCGGCCAGCGCGGTGCGCAGCAGGGCCGGGTCGGCGCTGACCACCTTGACCACGTCGCCGCCGGCCTGGCGGACCAGGTCCTGCACGGTCGTGTCGGCCAGCAGCCGGCCCCGGCCGACGACGATCAGGTGGTCGGCGACCAGGGCCATCTCGCTCATCAGGTGCGAGGAGACGAAGACGGTGCGGCCCTCGGCGGCGAGCGAGGTGAGCAGGTTGCGGATCCACAGCACGCCCTCGGGGTCGAGGCCGTTGACCGGCTCGTCCAGCATCACCGTGGCCGGGTCGCCCAGCAGGGCCGAGGCGATCCCGAGCCGCTGGCCCATGCCGAGCGAGAACGCCCCGGCGCGCTTGCGGGCCACCGACGACAGCCCGGTCAGCTCGATGACCTCCTCGACCCGTCGGCGCGGGATGCCGTGGGTGTGGGCCTGGGCCATCAGGTGGTGGAAGGCCGAGCGGCCCGGGTGGATCGACTTGGCCTCCAGCAGCGCGCCGACCTCCTGGAGCGGCGCCGCGTGCTCGGCGTAGCGGCGGCCGTTGACCCTCACCGAACCGCTGGTGGGGGCGTCCAGCCCGACGATCATCCGCATCGTGGTGGACTTGCCCGCGCCGTTCGGCCCGAGGAAGCCCGTCACCGTCCCCGGCCGGACCGTGAAGTCCAGCTGGTCCACGGCCGTCTTCTCCCCGTACCGCTTCGTCAGCCGGTGCGCCTCGATCATCGCTCACCTCTGTGCTCCGGGGCCGGTCCGTCCGGCCGCCCTCGTGCACCACGCTACGTGCGGAGTCGGCTCCGATCCGTGGTACCGGAGTCCGATCATCGGCGCGCCCGTAGTACCGCGGTACCACCCCGACACCCCACCACAGCAGCCGGTCGGCGGTGCTCCGCCAGCACCGCCCGGACCTCCGCCGGCAGCGTCCGGCGGTCCCCGCCGTAGGGCACCGCCGCCGCGAACACCGCGCCGCCGCTCGCTCCGGGAGGCGGCGGGGGCGGCGTCCGCCGATACTGGGGCCGCCCGGATTCTTCTGGAGGAACCATGGACTACGGTCTCGGCGTGCGGCTCGACCGGCCGTTCGCGCAGGCGGTGGAGACGGTCACCGCCGCGCTCAAGGAGCAGGGCTTCGGCGTCCTGACCACCATCGACGTCCGGGCGACGCTGCGCGAGAAGATCGGCGCGGAGATCGAGGACTACCTGATCCTCGGCGCCTGCAACCCCGCCCTCGCCCACCGCGCCCTCCAGGCCGACCGCCGGATCGGGCTGCTGCTGCCCTGCAACGTGGTGGTCCGGGCGGACGGCGGGGCCACGGTGGTGGAGGCCGTCGACCCGCAGACCATGGTCACCCTGGCCGGCCCGGGCGGCGGGCTGGGCGAGGTCGCCGAGGAGGCGGCACGGCGGCTGACCGCCGCCCTGGACGCGCTGCGCGGATGAGGAGCAGACCATGACCGCACCCGTCGTCGCCGGATTCGACGGCTCCCCCGAGAGCCGCGCCGCCACCGAGTGGGCCGCCCGCGAGGCGCAGCGCCGCGGCTGCCCGCTCGATCTCCTGCAGGCCTGGCCGTGGCCGCACCAGGACGTGGTCGGCAGCGAGGAGACCTACCGGCACGCGCTGGACCAACTCGCCCTCCGGGCGGATGAGTTGCGCCCGCTGGCCGGTGTCGGGCCGGTCACCTCGGCGATCGTCCCGACCGATCCGGCCGAGGCGCTGGAGGCGGCCGCGAACTCGGCCGGCCTACTCGTCCTGGGCTCGCGCGGGCTGGGCGCGGTGCGCGGCTTCCTGGTCGGCTCGGTGAGCCATGAGGTGCTGCGCCGGGCGAGCTGTCCGGTGGTGCTGGTCCGGGCGGAGGCGGTCGAGTCGGACGGCCCGGTGCTGGTGGGCCTCGACCTGACCCACCCGATGGACGACGTGCTGGCCTTCGCCTTCGACGCGGCCGCCCGGCGCGGGGCCCCGCTGCGGGTGGTGCACGTCTGGTCGCCGCCGGTCTCCAGCCAGTACACGGCACTCCAGGCCGTCGGCGGGCTGGGCGAGCTCTCCTCCGTCGACCGGGCCCGGTTCGCCGAGCAGCTGGCCCCCTGGCGGGAGCGCCACCCCGAGGTCTCGGTGACCGCCGACCTGATCCAGGGCAGCCGCTCCGTCGACCTGGTGGACGCGGCGGACGGGGCCCGGCTGCTCGTGGTCGGCCGCCGCACCCGCCGCACCCTGTTCGGCGCCCACCTCGGCCCGGTGGCGCACGCCGCGATCCACCACGCGGTCTGCCCGGTCGCCCTCGTCCGGCACGCCTGAGCGGCGAGCGGGCGGCGAGGGGCAGCGACGGGGCGGCGAGACACGGCGGCCGGGAGCGTCCGACCGGGGCGGCGACGGAGCGGCGGCCGGCCCTACTCCGGGCCGTCGGCCGGCACGTGCGCGGCGTAGAGCCGCTGGAGCAGCCCGTTGAGGTGCCGGCGTTCGGCCGCGGTCAGGGCGCCGAGGAACCGCTCCTGCTCGGCGGCGGCCGCGGCGGCGATCGTCCCGACCAGGGCGCTCCCCCGGTCCGTCAGGGTGACGACGCGGCGGCGCCGGTCGGTGTCGTGCGGACGGCGTTCGGCGAGCTGCCGGTCCGCCAGCTGGTCGAGGACCGGGACGAGGTTGCGGGCGTCCACGGCGACGAGTTCGGCCAGCCTCCGCTGGACCACCGGACCGTGCCGGTCGAGGGCGACCAGCACGGCGTACTGGCCCTGGGTCAGCCGGTGCTCGCCGAGGAAGGCCGCCCAGGAGCGGGCCGTGAGGGATCCCAGCCGCGCCAGCAGGAAGCCGGTGCCGCGTTCGAAGGCCGGTCGCTCCGGTGCGTCCACCGCACCAGGTGTGTCCGGTGTGTCCGGTACGTCCGGCCGGTCGTTGTCGCCGCTCATGGGGTCAGCCTAGTCAATGGACATGCCCCATGTCGTTTGATAGACATGAATCATGTCTATTGAGCTGCGCCACTCGACCGTGGCCATCGGTGACCGCTCGCTCCACGTGGTGGAGTCCGGCCCCACCGACGCCCGCCCCTTCCTGTTCCTGCACGGCTGGCCGGAGTCCTGGCGGACCTGGCTGGGGGTGATGGAGGCGGCCGGCGGCGAAGCCCGGACCATCGCCGTGGACCTGCCCGGGATCGGCGGCTCCACCGGGGCCGTCGAGGGCGGGTCGAAGCGCCGGCTGGCCGGGACGGTCCACGCACTGGTCCGGGAACTCGGTCTCACCGGCACCACCCTGGTGGGCCACGACGCCGGCGGGATGGCGGCCTACGCCTACCTGCGGCGGTTCACCGGCGTCGAGCGCGTCGTCGTGATGAACACCGTGATCCCCGGCGTCGACCCGTGGAACGAGGTGCTGCGCAACCCGTACATCTGGCACTTCGGCCTGCACGCGGTACCCGACCTGCCGGAGGCCCTCGTCCAGGGCCGGCAGGCGGTCTACTTCGACCACTTCTACGACGTGCTGTCGGTCGACCCCGCCCGGATCACCCCCGAGTCCCGCGCGGCGCACGCCGCCGCCTACGCGAGCCCCGCCGCGCTCACCGCGGGATTCGATCTCTACCGCGCCTTCCCCCAGGACGCCCGGGACAACGCCGAGGCCGCCGCCGTCCCGGCCGACACACCTCTGCTGTACGTCCGCGGCGACCGCGAGGGCGGCGACATCGAGGCCTACGCCCGGGGCTTCCGCGCCGCGGGCGTCCGCGAACTCACCACCGCGGTGGTCGCCGACGCCGGGCACTTCGCCCAGGAGGAGCAGCCCGCCGCCGTCTGGGCCGTCCTGCGCGACTTCACCGCCGTACGGCCGACGCTCTGAGACACGACGTCGGCGCGCGCGGGACGGCCCGGCCGGGCGCGATCGGCAGGGGACGGGGCCCCTGGTCGGCCCGGCCGGGCCGGCCGCTCAGCGGGTGCCGCGCCGGCGGGTGATCCGGGTGAGTACCGAGCCGGACAGCAGCGCGGCGGCGCCGACCGCGCCGACCGCGGCGACGGCCCGCCCGTGGGAGCCGGTCGCCGCGAGCTCGGCCGGGGCCGCGGCAGCGCCACCGGCGGCGCCACCCGCGGCGCCCGCGGCCTCGCGGATCTGGCGGACGATGTCGTCGGGATGGGACATCATCGACACGTGCGAGGAGTCGATCTCGACCGTGCGCGACTTGGCGCGCCTGGACTCGAAGCGCTCCAGGTCGGGGGCGATGGCCCGGTCCTGCCGGGAGACGACGAACCACGACGGGATGTCGCGCCAGGCGGCGGCGGTGGCCTTCTCGGCGAACCCGACCTGGGAGACGGGGCGCTGCTCGGCGGCCATCAGCCGGGTGCGGGACTCCGGCAGGTCGGCGGCGAAGACGGCGCGGAACTTCTCGTTCTGGATGTAGAGGTCGACTCCGCCGCCGCCGGTGCCCGTGAAGGGGACGGGGTTGAGCGCGGTGGCGAGGTCACTGCCCGCGAACTTCGTCGACAGTTCGGCCGGGGACTCGCCCACGTCGGGCGCGAACGCCGACACGTAGACCAGAGCCTTGACGTTCGGGTTCCCGGCGGCGGCCTGGGTGATGACGGCTCCGCCGTAGGAGTGGCCGGCCAGCACGATCGGGCCGCTGATGCTCTTGAGCAGACTGGCCACGTAGGCGGCGTCCTCGGTCAGACCGCGCAGTTCGTTGGGCGGGGCGAGGACGGTGAATCCGTCGTCCATGAGGCGCGTGGCGACGTCGTTCCACCCGGAGGCGTCCGCGAACGCACCGTGCACCAGGACCACCGTCGGCCTCCCGCCGCCGCCCGGCCTGCCGCCGTCCTGGGCGGCCGACGCGGGCGGCGCGGTGGCGGCGACCGCACAGGTCGCGAGCGCCACCACGGCGGCGGAGGAGATCGAACGGCGGGACAGCGATATGCCCATGGTTCCTGCCTTTCAGCGAGGTGAGAGGGGGCTGGAACCACCCTGCCCACACCCCCGTCCGGGCAGCACACCACGCTGCGCACACGGGTGAATCCGCACCGCTGTTCGAGTTTCCGTACGGCGGCATCCGGTTTCGACGGCGTTCCGCACCACGTCGATCGACGCGGGCGGACCACCGTTCGGCCCAGCGCGTTCAGAGCTCCCCGGATCTGAACCGGGCGGCCTCGTCCTCCAGGTCCGCCAGGTCGGGTGTGCGGTGGCGGACGGCGCTCACCCACTGGTGAACGAGTGCCCAGAGTTCGGCGAGGCGGCCGGGGACCGGGGCGCCGAGGAGGGTGAGGAGGCCGGTCGCCGCCGGGTCGCCCTCGTCGCAGGCGGGGCAGAGAGCGGTCTCCTTGAAGCCGGTCACCTGCTTCCCGGCCTGATTCGGCCAGGAGTGCGGATAACGGGCGGTCAGGAGGGCCGGGATTCCGCAGCGTCGGCAGGGCGGGAGGACAGCGGTGCGGACCATGACGAGGGGAGAGGTTTCGTTCGGAGGCGTCATGCCGGACCCACCCCGGCCTCGCCACCGCCACCGCCACCGCCACCGGACGCGGTCCCGGTGCCGGACGCGATCCCGGTACCGGACGCGAAGGCGGCGTCGCGCACGCTCGCACGCGGGGCGCCGATCGCGGTCCTCGGGGAGTCGCGGCCGCCTCCCCCGGGCGGGAGGGACCCGCCGATCCGGTCGGGCGCCAGCACCTTGACGGTGCGCCCGCCCCGCGCGCGGGCACGGCCCGGGCTGCGGGAGGAGTCCTCGACGGCGTTCATGGCCTTGGTCCTGCCGAAGGTGTTCACCCGTACGGTCTACCCGTCACCGCGCGTGTCGATGACACCTCGGACGGTGCGGTGTGCCGCCGGTCGTCGAAGAGCCGGCCGCGCGCGGGAGTTCCGGCGGGGCGTACCGGGTCGGTTCGCGCCCGGGCCGGCGACGGCGTGTCGCGGGGCGGCGCGGTGGTCACACTACTGCGGAGAAGATCGCGACGGGCAGCACGAGCTGCCCGTGCGACCACCACGCACACCGGAGGCAGTGACCGTGAAGCGCGTCGGCATCATCGGAGTGGGCGAGATCGGCCGGGCCATCGTGACGGGCCTGCGCCACGGGGACGACCCGGGGCCGGAGGTCCTGCTCTCGCCGCGGGGCGCGCGGACCGCGGCCGAGCTGGCCGAGCGGTACGAGGACGTACGGGTGTGCGCCGGCAACCAGGAGGTGGTGGACGGCTCCGAGCTGGTGATCATCGCCCTGCGCCGCCAGGACTGGCGCGAGGCTCTGACCGGCCTGCACGTGCCCGACGACCGGGTCGTGGTCAATGTGGTGCCCGGCGTCGGCACCGGGGAGCTGCGCCGGGTGCTGGCCACCGACGCGGCGGTGACCCACGCCATCCCGCTGCCCACCGTGCGCGAGCGCCGCTGCCTCACCGTGGTCCACCCCTCGCACCCCGACGCGGACGCCCTGTTCGAGCGGTTGGGCGGGGCGCTCCCGGTCGCGGACGAGGTCGCGCTCAGCGTCCTGTCCGCACTGACCTCGACCCAGACCACCCACTACGCGTTCCTCACCACGCTCGTCTCCTGGGCCGTCGACCAGGGCATTCCCGCCGGGGACGCCGACCGCTTCGTCCGCGGCGTCTACCAGGACGTCGGCCGCTCGCTCGGCGACGGGACCCGCTCGCTGGAGCGCCTCGCGGCCGAGCACGAGACCCCGGGCGGGAGCAACGAGCGCATCCGCACCAGCTGGTTCGACGAGGCCAACTCCGGGGCCCTGCGCACCGCCCTCGACGGCCTGGTCGGCGACCTCCGCACCGGCCACCGGTAGGCCGGGAACTCCGGAATCCCGCGATCCGCCGGCCCCCGCGGGAGCCGACGGATCGAGGCTCGGCCGGGTCGCGGCGTATCACGTCCGGCTGACGACCGTTAGCATGACGGGTATGGCGCCGGTCATTGGCGCCGGTTCGCACAGATTCCACAGTGGTGTCGAGGAGTTGACGATGAGTCGCGCATTCCCTCTGTTCCGGACGACCGATCCCGTCGCCGAGGAGGAGCGACGCACCATCCTCGCCGCGCCGGGGTTCGGCAAATTCTTCACCGACCACATGGCCACGGCCACCTGGACGCCCGCCGGGGGCTGGCACGACCGCAAGGTCACCGCGCTGGTGCCGTACTCGATGCACCCGAGCGCCGCCGTGCTGCACTACGCCCAGGAGATCTTCGAGGGACTCAAGGCCTACCGCCACGCCGACGGCAGCGTCTGGCTGTTCCGCCCGGAGTTCAACGCCCGCCGCTTCGCCCGCTCCGCCGAGCGGCTCGCCCTGCCGGTGCTGCCTGAGGAGGACTTCCTCGACAGCGTCGGGGAACTGGTCCGCGCGGACGAGGCGTGGGTGCCGGACTCCGCCGACGAGAAGAGCCTCTACCTGCGGCCGTTCATGTTCGCCTCGGAGGCCTTCCTCGGCGTCCGGCCCGCCGAGCAGATCGCCTACTCGGTCATCGCCAGCCCGGCCGGCCCGTACTTCCCCGGCGGCGTCACCGGCATCACGCTCTGGGTCAGCAGCAACTACACCCGCGCCGGGCGGGGCGGCACCGGCGCCGCCAAGTGCGGCGGCAACTACGCCTCCAGCCTGGCCGCGCAGTTGGAGTCCCGCAAGCACGGCTGCGACCAGGTGCTGTTCCTGGACGACACCGGCGGCGAGGGCGACCTGGAGGAGTCCGGCACGATGAACCTGTGCCTGGTCACCTCGGCCGGCGAGCTGGTCACCCCCGCGCTGGGCAACATCCTCGACGGGGTCACCCGGGACTCGATCCTGGCGCTGGCGGGCGAGTTCGGGCTGACCCCGGTGGAGCGCTCGATCACCCTCTCCGAGCTGCGGGCCGGTGCCGCCGACGGCACGATCACCGAGGTGTTCGCCGCCGGGACGGCCGCGGTGGTCACCCCGATCGTCGGATTCAAGGGCGAGGGCTACGAGTTCACCGTCGGCACCGGCTCGCCCGGCAAGCAGACCGTCGCGATCCGCGAGCACGTGCTGGACATCCAGTACGGGCGCGCCGAGGACGTCCACGGCTGGATGCGGCGGGTGGTCTGACCACCCCGGGCGGCCCGACCGGGCCGCCCGGCCCGCCGGGGTCCGTCCGGCGCCGGGGCCCGCTCAGCTCTTGAGCCGGCCCGACTCCTCCTCGGGCACGACGACCTCGCGCTTGAGGATCTTCCCGGTCGGCCCCTTGGGCAGCGCGTCGACCGTCCAGACCAGCCGCGGGTACTTGTACGGCGCCACCCGCTCCCGGACGAAGCCGCGGATCTCCTCCGGGGTAGCCGAGGCGCCCGCGCGCAGGACCACGGCGGCGGCCACCTCCTGGCCGAGCGTGGGGTGGGGGACGCCGATCACCGTGGCCTCGGCGACCGCCGGGTGCTCGTACAGCACGTCCTCCACCTCCCGCGGGTAGACGTTGAAGCCGCCGCGGATCACGACGTCCTTGCGGCGGTCGACGATCCGGAAGTCGCCCCGCTCGTCGCGGGTGCCGAGGTCCCCGGTGTGCAGCCAGCCGTCCCGGACGGTCTGCGCGGTGGTGTCGGGGCGGCGCCAGTAGCCCTTCATCACGTTGTGGCCCCGGATCACCACCTCGCCGACCGTGCCGTCCGGCACCTCGGTGCCCGACTCGTCGACGATGCGCATCCGCACGCCCTCGATCGGGATGCCGATGGTGCCCGCGATCCGCTCGCGGTCGCTCCGGTTGGCGCAGGCCAGCGGCGAGGACTCGGACAGCCCGTAGCCCTCCAGCACCACGCAGTCGAAGTCGGTCTCGAAGCCGCGCAGCACCTCCGGCGGCATCGACGCGCCGCCACCCAGGCACACCCGCAGCGAGGAGACGTCGTACCCGGCGCGCTGCGGGTGGGTCAGCATCAGGGTGTACATGGTGGGGACGCCGAGGAAGACGCTCACCCGGTCGCGCTGGATCACCGAGAGCGCGCCCTGCGGGTCGAAGCGCGGCACCAGGGTCATGCAGGCCCCGACGGCCACCGCGCAGTTGAGGCCGATCACCTGGCCGAAGGAGTGGAACAGCGGCAGCCCGCCGAAGATCACGTCCCGCTCCACCATCCCCAGCACCTGGACGCCGGCCCGGACGTTGGCCACGATGTTGCGGTGGGTCAGTTCGGCGCCCTTGGGCGCCCCGGTGGTGCCGGAGGTGTAGAGGATGACCGCGGTGTCCTCTCCCCCGCGTCCCGCGGTCCGCGGCGGGCCGTCCGGCTGTTCCGCGAGCGTCGCGGCGAGCGCGGAGGGCTCGACCGGGACCAGCAGGGTGCCGGTGCGCCGCGCGCCCTCGACCGCCTGCTCGGTGCCCGCGTGCCAGGCGAGCAGCACGGCTGCCCCGGCGTCGGCGAGGCAGTGCTCGATCTCCCGGGCCTTGAGCAGCGGGTTCATCGGGACGACCACCGCGCCGGCGCGCAGGATGCCGTAGTACAGCACCGCGAACTGCGGCACGTTGGGCAGCAGCACGGCGACCCGGTCGCCGGGCGCGACACCGAGCCCGGCCAGCCAGTGCGCGGCCCGGGCGCTGAGCGCGTCCAGGTCGGCGAAGCTCAGCACCTCCTCGTCGAGCCGCAGGACGGGGTGCTCCGGGCAGCGCGCGGCGGTCGCGGTGAGCAGGTCGGGAATGCCGTGCGGGTCGCCCGGGAGGCCGGGCGGCCGGCCGGGGCCGCCGTGCGGCGCGTCGGCGTTTCTGTCGGACGGGTCGGGGACGGCGGACATGCGGGCGCTCCTCGGGGCGGCGGGGCTCGGTCTCATCGTCATACGGTCGGTCGGACGCCGCCGCGCGGCGCGGCGCTCTCGCCGGTGCGCTCACCGACGCTCTCGCCGGAGCCCGAGGCGGCACCCGCGGCGGCGGCAGCGGCGGAGCCCGAGGCGGCGGCCAGCATCCACGGCGCGATCCGCTCCACCAGCCCGCGGTTGTGCCGGATCCAGCGGAAGTGGTCCAGCGGGCGGCCGTCCGCCTGTTCGGCGGTGTAGCTCCAGCGTTCCACCCGGGCCGACGGCAGCTTGGCGCACAGGTGGTCGACGGCCCGCGGCGGCGCGAGCTCGTCGCCCTGCACGTCCACGGCCAGCACCGGCAGGTCGACCCGGGCCAGCGCCCGTTCGTAGTCGGTGACCGCGCCGCGCACCCGGTAGCGGCCGGTGCGCATCTGCCGCGCCCAGTCCCGCATCAGCCGGGCCGACTCGCGGCCGCCGAAGCCGAACCGCTCGCCCGGCCAGTACCCGACCACCGCCGAGGCGACGACCGAGAACTGGCTCAGTGCCAGCCGTCGCAGGCCCGCCCGCGGGCCGAAGGTCCGGTACCAGGCCGATCCGCTGGCCACCAGCACCGCGCCGGCGAGCCGGGGCCGGAGGACGCCGCAGTGCACCAGGCCCAGCTGCCCGCCCAGGCTGTGCCCGAGCAGGAGGCGCGGCGCGCCGGGGAACGCCCCGGCGACGGCGTCGAGCACCGCCCCGAAGTCGTGCTCGACCAGCTCGCGGAAGCCGAAGGCGACCCCGTGCCGCGGCACCGGCCGGCTCTCGCCGTGGCCGCGCAGGTCGCAGGTGGCCACGCTCAGACCGGCCGCGTGCAGGGCGCGGACCAGCGGGGTGTAGTGCCGGGCGGCCGTTCCCATCGCCGGCAGGACGATCACCACCGGGGCGGCCGGTTCGGGCCGGGCCAGTGCCCGGACGGTGAGCCGGGCCCCGTCGGGCGCGGCGATCTCGGCGATCACGGGGAACCGGGGGGTCTTCACGCCCGCGCCTCCCGGTCGGCGCCGGCGCCCGGCCGCCAGCCGATCACCCCGGCGCCCCAGGTGATGCCCGCGCCGAAGGCGGCGAGGCCGAGCAGTTTCGGGCCGTCCAGCAGGCCCTCCTCGCGGGCGTGGGTGAGGCCCAGCGGGATCGAGGCCGCCGAGGTGTTGGCGACCCGGTGGACGTTCAGGTAGAGCCGCTCCGGGGGCAGCCCCACCTCCTTGCCGACCGCGCGCACGATCCGGGCGTTGGCCTGGTGGGCGACGAACAGGTCGAGGTCCTCGCAGGTCAGGCCGCGCCGGTCGAGCACCTCCCGGGTGGCGGCGGACATCTTCTCCACCGCGTGGTCGAACACCTCCCGGCCGTCCATCCGCAGCTTGCGGTCGTCCCGGTCGGCGTAGAGCAGCGGGATCTGCTCGCCGTCGCTGCCGAGCGAGAAGCACGGTTCGGGCGCGCCGGGCACGTCGGCGATCACGGCGGCGCCGGCGCCGTCGGCCAGCAGCACCGCGGTGCCGCGGTCCTCGTGGTCGGTGATCCGGGTCAGCGCGTCGGCGCCGCAGACCAGCACCGCCCCGGCCCGGCCGGTCTCGATCAGCGCGGCGGCGTGGTCCAGGCCGTAGACGAACCCGGCGCAGGCCGCGTGCAGGTCGAAGGCGGTGGCCTGCGGCATCCCGAGCCGGGCGGCGACCTCCACCGACACCCCGGGGGTGACCCGGTCGGGGGTGATGGTGGCGACCACGACGTGCCGGATGCTCGCGGCGGTGCGCCCGGCGCTGCGCAGCGCCTGCTCGGCGGCGGCCACCACGAGGTCGGCGAGCCGGCCGTCCGGCGCGAGGAAGCGGCGCTCCTCGATGCCGGTCCGTTTGACGATCCACTCCGGGGAGGCGCCGATCCGCTCGAAGTACGCGTTGGGGACGACGCGTTCGGGCAGTGCCGCGCCCACGCCCACGATGGCGGCCGTCATGCCGTGCCCCCGTCCGCGAAGGCCGGGCCGGTGCCCATCCGGACGGCGTGCATCCCGCCGTCCGCGTGCAGGATCTCCCCGCTGACGGTGGCCGCGAGGTCGGAGAGCAGGAACAGCACCGGTCCGACCACCACGGCCGGGTCGCCGCGGTCCCAGCCGAGCGGGGCCTCGGCCTGCCAGCGGTCGGCGATCCGGTCGAAGGTGCTGATCGCCTGCCCGGCGACGGTCTCCACCGGGCCGGCCGCCACCAGGTTGACCCGGATGCCGGACGGCCCGAGGTACATCGCCAGGTAGCGGCAGACCGCGCCGAGGGCCGCCTTGCTCACGCCCATCCAGTCGTAGCCGGCCCAGGCGCCGCTGGCGTCGAAGTCCAGCCCGACGACGCTGCCGCGCCGTCCGTCGGCGGTGAGCAGCGGGGCGAGCGCGGTGGTCAGCGAGTGCAGGGAGACGGCGGCGGTGTGCAGCGCCTGTCCGGCGGCCTCGGGCGGGGTGGTGAGGAAGTTGCCGCTCAGCGCCGTCTGCCGGGCGGCGGCGACGGCGTGCAGCACACCGTCGACCCCGCCCCAGCGCTGCTCCAGTTCCTTGACCAGCCGGGCGAAGTCCTCGGGCCGGGTGACGTCCAGTTCCAGCACCTCGGTGGGGCGGGGCAGGACGTCCGCCGCCTTCTCGGTGATCCGCCGGGCCCGGCCGAAGCCGGTGAGCAGGACCTCCGCGCCCGCCTCCTGGAGCGCCCTGGCGGTGTGCCAGGCGATGGAGTCCTGGTTGAGCACCCCGGTGATCAGATAGCGGCGTCCGTGGAAGCCGAGCATCACTCCTGGCCTTTCGTCGTACCGATCGCGTCGGCTGCCGCCAGCACCAGGGCCGCGTTGTGTCCGCCGAACCCGAAGGAGGTGGAGAGCCCCGCCCGGCGGCCGCCGGGCAGGGTGGGGGCGGCGAGCGCGGTGGCGCGGTGGATCAGGTTCAGCGGGCCGAGCTTCTCGTCGGGCTCACGAAGCCCGACGGTGGGCGGGGCGGTGGCGTGGCGCAGCGCCTGCAGGGTGGCGATGGCCTCGACCGCGCCGGCCGCGCCGAAGAGGTGGCCGGTGCAGGACTTGGTGGAGGACAGCGGGATCCCTTCCAGGGCCGGTCCGAGGGCCAGCCGCAGCGCCTCGCACTCCGAGCGGTCGTTGAGGACGGTGCCGGTGCCGTGGGCGTTGAGGTAGCCGAGCTGTCCGGGGGTGACCCCGGCCGCGTCGAGCGCCAGGGTGACGGCGCGGGCCGCGGGCTCGCCGGTCGGGTCCGGGGCGGTGAGGTGGTGGGCGTCGCAGGTGGCGCCGTAGCCGAGCACCTCGCCGAGCACGGTGGCGCCGCGGGCGGCGGCGCCCGCGGCCGTCTCCAGCACCAGGATTCCGGCGCCCTCGCCGATCAGCAGGCCGTCCCGGTCGCGGTCGAAGGGCACCGAGCGGCCGCTCTCGGACAGCGCGCCGGCGGTCCGGAAGGCGGCCCGCACCAGGTCGGAGGTGGAGGCCTCGGCGCCGCCGACCACCACCGCGTCGGCGGCGCCGGCGGCGAGCAGCAGCAGGGCGGTGCCGATCGCCTGGGTCGCGCTGCTGCAGGCCGAGGCCAGGCAGAGCGCCTCGCCCCGGAAGCCGTACCGCTGGGCGATCTGCGAGGCCCCGGCGTTGGCCATCATGGCGGGCACCATGAGCGGGGAGACGAAGTCCCCGCCCTGCTGCCGGAGCACCTCGGCCTGGCTCTCGAAGCTCGCCGTCCCGCCGAGCGCGCAGCCGACCACGCAGGCGACCCGCTCGGCGGGGTAGGGCGGCGGGCCGTCCGTCCATCCGGCCTGGGCCAGGGCCTCGGCGGCGGCCACGAGCGCGAGCTGGGTGAAGCGGTCGGTGCGGCGGATCTGCTGGCGCGACAGGTGGTCGGCGGGCCGGAAGTCCCGGCACAGCCCGAGCCCGTCGGCGAGCCCGCTCTCGCCGGCCACCGCGCGCCGGTGCAGCTCGTCGGCGCCCACGCCCAGCGGGGTCACCGCGCCCAGGCCCGTGACGACGGCCCGGGGCGTCACTCCAGCCCGGCCTTGTGGCGGCACAGGGCGAGCACCTCGCCGACGGTGTACAGCCGGTCGAAGTCCTTGGGCTTCACCGGGATGCCCAGCTGCTTGCGGATGGACTGGCTGAGCTCGACCATGTCGAGCGAGTCGATCTCCAGCTCGTCCAGGGCGGCGTCCTCGACGATGCCCTCGCGTTCGACGCCGAGGTCGACCAGGGCGTCGACGACGAAGTTCTCGATGGCGGTGCGGTCCAGTGTGTCGGGCATGGCTCTCCTCGGCCGCGCGGGGCGGCGGTGGCGGTGCGGGGGACGTACGGGCGGTGCCGCGGGGGCGGTGGCCGGGGACGGCGCGCGGGGGGCGGTGGGCTCAGGCCGTGGTGCCGGCCTTGCTCGCGTGGTACGGGGCCCAGTGCCACTGGCGCCAGTAGCTCTCGGCGATGTCCAGCCACTGCTCCAGCCGGGCCGCGTCGTCCAGGAAGCGGTTGGCGCTGACCACCAGCCAGCTGTAGACGGCCTGGCTGTCCCGGCAGCCGCCGCAGTCGCCGGAGGTGCAGCAGAACTGGAGCGACTCGTAGTCGGCGCCCCAGACGTTGAAGCCGGGGATGACCGGGTTGCCGTTGGCGACGCGGTCCTCGTGCTCGGGGGCGTCGACGCTGAGGCTGGGGCAGACGTCGTAGCCGAAGCGGCCGCCCCAGTGCGTCCGGCCGGTCACCAGGGTCCGGATGAAGTACGGGTGGCTCACCACCGCGTGCGGGTAGAGGTCCTTGACCCGCTGCGCCTCGTCCAGCACCCGCTGCTCGTTGGCGATCTTCAGCGGGGTCTCGGTGCCGTGCTCGCTGTAGAAGTTGAAGGTGACGATGTTGCCGTTCTCGGCGATCTTCCGCACGGTGGGCTCGATGTGCTCGACCCCGGCCTCGGAGAGCGCGTAGATGAACAGCACCCGCTGGTCGTCGCGGTAGTGCTTGAGCGCGGTGTCGAACAGGCCGGTGAACTTGGAGCCGTTGACCCGGATCGCGCGCAGGTCGTCGTCGAGCGGGCCGCCGCCGAAGATGCTGACCGCGATGGCGATCTTCTCGAAGCCCTGCTTGGGCATCGGGCGCAGGCCGTTGGTGGAGATGGTGATGTACGGCAGCTGTTCGACGAAGGCCTCGACCCGGCGCGGGACGAGGGTGGGCTCGCCGCCGATCAGGGTGGCCTGGTTGACGCCGTCGTCGGCCAGCTTGCGGGCGAAGGCCCGGATGCGGTCCAGGTCGGAGAGTTCCTTGACGGCCGTGTCGAAGCCGCCCTCGAAGTACCAGCAGCCCTTGCAGCGGATGTTGCAGGTGTTGGTGAGGTGGACCTCGCAGGACCGGACCTCGCGCCCCAGCCGGCGCAGCCGGTGCAGGCGTTCGGCCAGGTCGGGCCGGTCGGCGAGGAGTTCGGCGGTTCGCGCCTTGGCCTCGCGCCGGCTCAGCGGGCGCTGTTCGATGGTGACGGGTGTTGCCATGGCGATGGGCTCCTCGGGAGTCGCGGGATCGGCGTGCTGCTGCGACTGCTACTCCGGGAGGCGCAGACCCAGGTTCTTGATGCGCGGGGTGACCTTCTCCCGCCACAGGTCGCAGGCCTCGCCGTTGGTGGTCTGTCGCAGGCCGAAGCGGACGGCCAGCCTGGCGCGCTCGGAGCGCGGGCTGCCGAAGATCCGGATGAAGGTCGGCCACAGCCGGTCCAGGGCCTGCTGGAGCTGCTCGCGGCCGTCGTCGGTGGCGGCGAGGTTGCGGCACACCCGGGCGCCGTGGGCGATGTGCACCTTCTCGTCGAGGATGATGGTGCGCACCGCGTCGGCCCAGGGGCGGTAGCTGCTCTGCGCGAACTCGGAGATCATCACCATGGCCGTCTCCTCCCCGATGTAGGAGAAGATCCCGCGCTCGGCCCAGGTGGTGCAGTTGTGGAACTCCTGGGCCCGGAACAGGTTCCGCTCGGCCAGGGTCTGCTTCTCCATGTAGCCGGTGTCCACGCCGATCTCGGCGAGGACCCGCTTGCCGATCTTGTAGTGGTCGTACTCCTCGGCGGCGCGCTCGGCGCAGACCTGCCGCTCCTCCGCGTCGGGGGCCAGCGGCAGGAAGACCTGCACGTAGTCGTCGCCGCCGGAGAGCTCGCCCTCGGTGTTGACCACCATGCCGCGGATCGCGATCTCCCGGTACTCCTCCGGCATCGCGAGGAACTCGTCGGGCGTGCGGACCACCACCGCCTCGTCGTCCAGAATGGAAATCCCCATGGCACAACACCCCGTCTCTGAAGCAGGAATCCGAAGCAGGACATGGTCGGGCGGGAGCGGCCGGGGCGGTTTCCACCGAGGCTCTCGATGACGACCACAAGGAAAAGGGCGCCGCCCCCCAGCGGCCGGCGGAGCGCTTGGCGGCTCCGCTGAACTTCCTCGGAGCGTAGGTGCTGCTTTTTGGGCCGAACAAGGTCCCTCACGAATCGTGCCGAACGGATTCGGCCACCCGACACTGCCGGAGGGACTGGTTCCGGCCACCGCGACACCGGCACGACATGCGCAATTATCGTTCCTGTAACGGATCTTGGCGGTTGACCACGGAGAACGAAGCTGGCCGGAAGCAGGCCTGGACCGCTCCCGGCGTACCGCCGGGCCGACGGTTACGCTGGCCCCCATGACCACCGACTCGAACACGGCGGTCGCCACCGTCGACGTCCTCCTGGGCCCCGACCGGCTCAATGAGCTGATCACCGACCAGTTCCCCGACTACGCCGCCTGCCGGGTGACCGACGTGGACGGCCACGCCCTGACCATGGCGGTGGACGGCGACCGGCTGCGCACCCGCCCGGGCGGCACCGTCTCGGGCCCGGAGCAGGCCGGGCTGTGCGACCTGGCCGCGTTCCTCCTGATCAACGCCCGGCTCGGGCCCACCCTGATGGCGCTGACCAGCTCGCTGCAGATCAGCTTCCTCAACCGGCCGCGCCCCGGGGCGCTGCGCGTGCACGCCAGGACGGCCAAGTTCGGGCGCCGGCTGTGCGTGGTCCTGGCCGAGCTGCTGGACGCCGACGGCGTCCTGGTGGCCAGCGCCACGCTGACCTACGCGATTCCGCAGGCCCGGCCCGGGACGGCCTGACCGCCCCCTCCTCGGCACCCCTTCTCTGCGCACCCCTTCTCCGCGCACCGGATCCCTGCACGCCGGTTCTCCGCGCACCGGCTTCGCCCTGCCGCCGTTCCGGCCCCGGCGGCCGGACGAATCCGACATTACGAATACGGGGTGGGGTATATTGGCAGGACGGCCCCACCCCTGGGGGCCCGGAGAACGGAGAACGAGATGTGCCGACGAGTCGCCTGCCGCACCTGCGGGAAGCCGACCTTCGCCGGGTGCGGCATGCACGTGGAGCAGGTCCTGGCCGGGGTGCCCGCGTCCGCCCGCTGCGACTGCGCCACCCGGGGCAGCGCGGGCAAGGGCTGGTTCGGCCGGCTCTTCGGCCGCCGCTGACCCCCGCGTCGACCATCCCGCCCGTCTGTCCGTACGCCAACAACTGGCCAGAGTGGCGCGAAAGATGACAGTAAGTCGGCCGAGTGCGCGATCTTTTGGACAGGAAATGATCTAAGCATTGATCTGGAACCTGTTCACCCTCTAGGTTGCGGTGCAATGTCACACTGAACCGCCATATATGGCGTGCCCGGGGGGACCACGGTGCCGGACACTGCATTGGAAGCAACGCACCAGACCACGAGCAAGCTGCCCCGGGTCTTCTACCGGCTGGCCGCAGGCGACGCCCTGAACATGTACGGGAGCCAGCTCGACCTGGTCGCGCTGAGCCTGTTCGCCTACGAGGCGGCCGGCAACGCCCTCGGCACGGCCGGGTACCTGGTCCTGCGACTGGGCGGCGGCCTCGCCGGCGGGCTGGTCGCCGGACGACTGGTGGCACGGCTGGAGCGACGGCGGCTGATGACGGGCTGCGCCCTCGCCCAGGCGCTGGCACTGGTCGTCGTCGCCCTCGTCCCGGCCTCGATGCGCATCCCCGTGCTCTACCCGCTCGCCCTGGTCCTCGGCGGCGCCGCCGCGGTGGCCTCGGTCGCGCTGCGGACCAGCATCCCCGAGATGGTCGGCGCCGAGCGCCGCGCCCGGGCCAACAGCCTGATGGCGAGCTGCCGTTCGACGGCGATGGTGCTCGGCTTCGCCTCCGCGGGCGTGGTGGTGGCCTGGGCCGGATTCCGGGCCGCGCTGCTCATCGACGCGGCCAGCTTCGTCCTGTTCGGGGCACTGGTGATCCGACTGCCCCTGCCCACCCGGGCCGCCCCGGCGGAGGAACCCGCGGCCCGGCCGGAGGAACCCGCGCCGGCGGCCGGGAAGCGCGGCCCCCGGTGGCAGGCACTGGTCGTCCTGCGGGCCGCTCCGGTGGTGGGCGCCATGGCGGGGATCCGACTGCTGGACGCCTTCGGCTCCGCCGCCCACAACATCAGCCTGCCGGTCTTCGCCAACCTGTCCTCCCCCGACAACCCGGCCGCACTGCTCGGCACCTTCTGGGCCACCTGGGCGATCGGCAACCTCGGCGCCCAGCAGCTGGTCTCCCGGTTCATGCTGCGCCGGGGCATCGAGCCCGGCGAGCGCGGCTTCGCGCTGGGCACCTGCCTGATGTCCGCCTGCTTCATCCTGGTCTTCACCGACCTCCCGACCCCGCTCTTCCTGCTGGTCGCGATCGGCGCCGGCCTCGGCGACGGCTTCACCGAGATCTCCTACACCACCCGGATCCAGGCCCTCGCCGACGAGCGGCGCGGCGAGGCCTTCGGCATCCTCGCGTCCGCCGAGAACGTCGGCATGGGCACCGGGATGCTGCTGAGCGGCTCACTGCTGGCGGTGGTCAGCCCGCTGACCGTGGTCGGCGTCTCGCACGCCGTCCCGATCGTGCTGGCGCTCGCCTTCCTCGTCCTGGTCGCCCGCACCCGCCGCCGCTGAGCGGCCCGCCCACCGGCCCCCGCCACCACCCCGGCGCCCCGCGCCGTACCCGGCACCGGCCCGACGCACCACAACCGCGGCACCCCCACGCCGTACGCGACACCGCTCCTTCGCACCGCCCTCCGGCGCCCGCGCCGTACGCGACACCGAGCTTTCCCCCGTACCGCCCCGGCGCCCCCGCGCCGTAAGCGCCACCCGTCTCCGCTCCCCTCCCTGACCCGGGGCGGCCCACACCCGCGCCCCGGCACCGATCCGAAAGGTGCCGAACGTCATGAGCCCCACCGGTCCCGACCACGGCCGGCTGCGAACCCTGGAAGCCCGACTGCTGCTGCGCCCCGAGATCGCCGACTGCGCGCTGCTGCCCGTCGAGCGCGGGAACGGCCGCCCAGGCCTGCTGGCCTACTTGGTGCCCGCCGTCGACGGCGATCCCGAGGCCCTGCGCCGCCGGGCCGCCGCGGCCCTGCTGGACGCCGATCCGAGCGCCGAGGTGCACCTCCTGGACGGCATCGTCCGCACCCCCGAGGGCGAACCCGACGCCGCCGCCCTGGCCGCCGCACTCACCCGGGCCCCGGCCTCGCCCGGTCCCGCCCTCCGCCACCTGCGTGAACTCACCGACCACTGGCGGCCGTTCGGGGAGGCGTCGGCGACGGCCGGCTCCGCCCCGGCGGAGCCGGCGGCCACGCCCGCGGGCCCCGGGACGGAGGCCGTCGGCGCCCCACTGCCCGCCCCCGCGCCGGACGCGCCCCGGACGCTGCCCGAGGCGCTGCTGCGCGCCGCCGCCCTGCACCCCGACCGGGGGCTGCACCTGGTCCGGGCGGGCGGCGCGGCCACCCGGCTGACCTACCGTCAACTCCTCGCCCGATCGCGCGAGATCCTCGCCATCCTGGCCTCCGCCGGAGTGCGGGCCGGGGACCGGGTGATCCTCCAGGTCCCGGAACCGGAGCTCTACTTCCCCACCCTGTGGGCCTGCCTGCTGGGCGGGGTGCAGCCGGTGACGGTGGCCCGCCCGCCGGACTACCACGAGCGCAACCCCGTCCTGGAGAAGCTCTGGCACGCCTGGCAGACCCTGGAGGAGCCGCCGGTGCTCGCCTGCGGGCCTGCGGTGGACGGCCTGGAGCGGCTCGGGGAGCTGTACCCGGCGCCGGGCCTGCGGGTGATCGCCGTCGACCGACCCGTCGACCGGCCCGTCGACGGCGACCGGCCGGCGGCCGCCGAACACGCCCCCGCCCCCGGCGACGTCGCGATCCTCCAGCTGTCCTCCGGCAGCACCGGGCGGTCCAAGGCGGTACAGATCACCCACCGCGGCATCCTGGAGTACACCGCCGGAGCCGTCGCGAACGGCTGCGACCCGGCCGACACCACGGTCAACTGGCTGCCCCTGGACCACGTCGCCGGACTGCTGATGTTCCACCTGCGCGACGTGGTACTGGCCGCCGACCAGGTGCAGGTTCCCACCGAACTCGTCCTCGCCGACCCGCTGGTCTGGCTGGACGCGCTGGAGCGCTACCGGGGCGCGCACTCCTGGTCGCCCAACTTCGGCTACCGGCTGGTCGCCGAGGCCGTCCGGGCCGCCGGGCCCGGACGCCACTGGGACCTGTCCGCGGTCAAGTCGCTGATCAACGCCGGCGAGCAGTGCACCGAGGCGGTGCTGGACGAGTTCCTGGCCGCCACCGCCCCGTTCGGCGTCCGCCCCGAGCACCTGCTGCTGGGCTGGGGCATGGCCGAGACCTGCACGGCGATCACCTACAAGCGCTACCACGAGGACGGCTCCCGCCGGCTGGTGCGCACCGACTCGCTCAGCGGCCGGCTGGAGCCCGCCGACCCGGACTCGGCCGAGCGCGGCACCGGCTTCCTCAGCATGGGACGGCCCGCGCCCGGCACTCGGATGCGGGTCACCGACGACAACGGGCGGGCGCTGCCCGAGCACTGGGTCGGCCGGCTCCAGGTCCGTTCCGGCCGGGTGACGCCGGGGTACCTGAACAACCCGGCCGCCAACCAGGAGGCCTTCGTCGGCGACGACTGGTTCGACACCGGGGACCTCGCCTTCCTGACCGACGGCGAGGTGGTGCTCACCGGCCGTCGCAAGGAGATCATCATCGTCAACGGCGTGCACTACTTCTGCCACGAGCTGGAGGACGTGGTGGCCTCCGTGGCGGGGGTGCGCTCCGGCCACGTCGCGGCCTTCGGGGTACCGGACGAACGCACCGGCACCGAGCAGCTGGTGATCGCCTACGTCCAGAGCGACCCGCAGGCCCCCGCGCCGCCCGTCGCCGCCGAGGTGCGGCAGCTGCTGGCGGCCCGCCGACAGCCCGCGCCCGCCCTGGTGCTCCCCGTCCCGGCGGCCGATTTCCCCCGCACCACCAGCGGCAAGATCCAGCGCACCGCGCTGCGCCGCCGGCTGCTGGACGGCGAACTCGACGACCACGTCGTGGCGCTGGACCTGGCCGAGGCCAACTCCCGGACGCTGCCGGACTGCGTGCGGCGACTCGGCTGGGAACCCCGCCCGGTTCCGGAGGCCGTGGCCGCTCCGCTGGCGGAGGAAACGATCCTGCTGCTCGGCCCGTCCGGCCCCGGCACCCTCACCGAGGCCCTGGCCGCCGCCCTGCCGAACGCCCTGGTGGTGGACCGGCCGCCGACCACCGACCCCGAGGACTGGCTGCGGGCCCTCGGGGACCGGACGGCCGACCGGCTGGTCTACCTCTGGAGCGCGACCGCCGACGGACCCGACCGGCCGGACGAGTCGCTGCTCGCCCTGCTCCGGGCGCTCCCGGCCCGGCCGCCGCTCAGCGAGCTGGTCTCGGTCAGCACCGGGCTGCACGCCGTACTCCCCGGAGAACTCCCCAGGCCCACGGCCGCGTTGACCGCGGCGCTGACCGCCGGGGCGCGCGCCGAACAACTGGTGCCCGCCGCCCGGCACCTCGACCTGCCGGGCGAGGCACCGGCCGCGGACCAGGCCGCCGCCCTGCTCGCCCTGCTCACCGACCCCCGGCCCGAACCCGAATCCGCCTGGCGCGCCGGCCGCCCCTGGGTCCCCCGGCTGGAGACGGCCGAGGCCGCCTCCGGGCCGGCCGGGGCGGGCTGCTCGCTGCTCACCCCCGGCGCCCGCTACCTCGTCACCGGCGGCCTCGGCGGGATAGCCGCCGAGCTGCTGCCCGGGCTGCTGCGCGAGTACGGCTCCCGACTGCTGATCGTCGGCCGCAGCGACCTGGACGCCCCGACCGCCGAGGCGGCCGAACGCCGGGCCGCACTGCGCCGACTGGCCGCCCAGGGCGGTCAGGTCGGCTACCGCCAGGCCGATGTGACGAACCGTCAGCAGTTGGCGGAGGCCGTCGCCGAGGCCGAGCGGGAGTGGCAGGCACCGCTGGACGGCGTGCTCCACCTGGCCGGCGGCTACCGGCTCGCGCTCCTCGCCGACACCGGCACCGAGGACTGGCGGGAGGCCGTCCGGACCAAGGCCGAGGGCACCGACCACCTCATCGAGCTGGTCAAGGAACGACCCGGAGCACAGTTCGTCGCCTTCTCCTCGATGATCGGCCTCCAGGAGGCGGTCGGCTCCACCGGCTACGCCGCCGCCAACCGCTACCTGGAGAGCACCGTCGAGCGGCTGCGCCGGGAGAGCGGCACCCCGGCCTGGACGATCTCCTGGGGCCTGTGGCGCGGGATCGGCATGAACCGCGACACGGAGAACGAGCAGGCCGCCACCGGCCGGGGCATCGCCGTGCTGAGCGCCGCCCACGGGCGCCGACTGGCCGCCCTGCTGCTGGCCGGCGCCCCGGGCCACCGGTACGCCGGTCCTGACCCGAGCTCCCCCGCCGCCCGGCGCCGGCTGCGCGCCACCGCGCCCCGCCCGGTGACCGCCGCCGCCCCGGCGCCGTCCACGACGGCTCCGGGCACCGCGGCACCGTCCGCCACGGCACCGGGCACCGCAGCAGCCGGCCGGACCGCACCGTCCGGGCTGCGCCGACTCGTCCTGGACGCCTTCGAGTCCGTCCTGGACACCCCGCTGGACCCGGGCCGCCCGCTCGCCGAACTCGGCATCGGCTCCCTCCAGTTGATGCGGGTGCACGGCGCGCTCGGCGCCGTGCTGCCCACGCCCCCGGCGCCCACCGAGCTGTTCCGCCACCCCACCGTGGACGCCCTGATCGAGCACCTGGCCGCCGAACCGGCCGCACCCACCGCTCCGCTCCGCTCCCCCGCCTCCGCCGCCGACGCCGGGCCGGGCGACGACCGCCGGGTGGCGATCGTCGGCCTGGCGCTGCGCCTGCCGGGCGCCGACACCCCCGAGCAGTACTGGCGGAACATCGTCGAGGGCGTCCGCAGCACCACCCGGTTCACCGAGGAGGAGCTGGCGGCCGCCGGACTGCGCCCGGAGGAGTACCGCCACCCCGACTTCGTCCCGGTCACCGGGGCGCTCACCGACGTCGACCGTTTCGACGCCGAGGCGTTCGGCATCAGCGGCACCGAGGCCGCGCTGATGGACCCGCAGCAGCGCCTGCTGCTGGAGATCTGCCGCCAGGCCCTGGAGGACGGCGGCTACGACGCGCCGGACCCGGAGCGCCGGGTCGGGGTCTTCGCCGGCACCGGGATGACCCTGTACGCGCTGCGCAACTACTACCAGCACACCCTGGCCGCCACCGCCGACCCGGCCGAACCGGTGGCCGCCCTGCAGACCGCGATCGGCAACCAGGCGGACTTCGCCGCCACCCGGGTCGCCTACCGGCTGGGCCTCACCGGACCGGCGATCGGCGTGCAGACGGCCTGCTCCACCTCGCTGGTCGCGGTGCACCTGGCCGTGCAGTCCCTGCTGGCGGGCGACTGCGAGCTCGCTCTCGCCGGGGCCGCCGCCCTGCACATCCCGCAGGCCGCCGGCTACCGCTACGAGGAGGGGTCGATCCTCTCCCCCGACGGCGCCTGCCGGGCCTTCGACGCCGAGGCGGGCGGCACCGTCGGCGGCAACGGCGTCGCCGCCGTCCTGCTCAAGCGCCTCGACCGGGCGCTCGCCGACGGCGACACCGTGCACGGGGTGATCCTCGGCTCGGCCGTCAACAACGACGGCGGCCGGAAGGTCGGCTACACCGCGCCCAGCGTGGACGGGCAGGCGGCCGTGGTAGGCCGGGCCCTGGACCTCGCGGGCGTACCGGCCGAGAGCATCGGCTACATCGAGGCCCACGGCACCGGCACCCCGCTCGGCGACCCGATCGAGTTCCGGGCGCTGGCCCAGGCGTTCCGGGCCCGGACCGAGGCCGCCGGGTTCTGCTCGCTCGGCTCGGTCAAGCCCAACATCGGCCACCTGGACACCTGCGCCGGAATGGCGGGCCTGATCAAGGCGCTGCTGGTGCTGCGGCACGGCACCGTCCCGCCGCTGGTGAACTTCACCAGCCCCAACCCCGCGCTGGAGCTGGCCGGCAGCCCGTTCCGGCTCGCCGCCGAGCGCCGGGACTGGCCGGACGGCCCCACCCCGCGCCGGGCCGGGGTCAGCGCCCTGGGCGTCGGCGGCACCAACGCCCACCTGGTGCTGGAGCAGGCCCCGGCCGCCGCCGCGGTGCCCGCGCCGCGGCCGGCCCCGACCGTGCTGCCGCTGTCGGCCCGCACCGCCCAGGGCCTCACCGAGCTGGCCGGACTGCTCCGCGACCGGCTGGACGCCGAACCCGCCCTCGCCCCCGGCGACCTGCCGCTCACCCTCGGCGCCGGCCGGCGCGCGCTGCGCCACCGGCTGGCCGTCGCCGGCCCCGACCCGGCCGCCCTGCGCAAGGGACTGGACGCCTTCCTGGCGGGCCGGCCCACCGCCGGCGCGGCCCACCGCGAGACCGGGCGCGGCGAGGTCCGCCCGGTGCTGCTCTTCACCGGCCAGGGCTCCCAGTACCGGGGCATGGCCGCCGAACTGCACGCGGCCTTCCCGGTCTTCCGCGCCGTCCTGGAGGAGTGCGACCGGCTGCACCGCGAGGCCTGGGACGAGCCGCTGCTGCCGCTGCTGCTCGACCCCGCCGCGCAGGGCACCGAGGACACCTGGACCACCGAGGCGGCGCAGCCCGCGCTGTTCGCCCTCCAGGCGGCCACCCTGCGGCTCTGGCAGGAGCTCGGCGTGCGTCCCGCCGCGGTCGCCGGGCACAGCGCCGGGGAGTACGCGGCCTTCCACGCGGCCGGCGCGCTCGACCTGGCCGACGGGATGTTCCTGACGGCGCTGCGCGGCCGGCTGATGCACCGGCTGACCGAACCGGGAGCCATGACGGTGGTCTCGGCCGGCCCGGACCGGCTGGCCGGGCTCGGCGACTGGCTGCCCGGGGTGGACCTGGCCGTGGTCAACGGCAAGGGCCAGTGCGTGCTGGCCGGCCCGCCGCGCGAGATCGCCGCCGCCGAGGCCGTACTGGCCGCCGACGGGGTGACCACCGAACGCCTGGCCGCCGACCGGGCGTTCCACTCCCGCCTGCTCGACCCGATGCTCGACCCGTTCCGCGACCAGCTGGCCCGGCTGCGCCTGCGGCCGCTGGCCGTCCCGCTGGTCAGCAACCTCGGCGGCGAGGTGCTGGCCACCGGGACCGTCCCGACGCCCGAGTACTTCCTGCGGCAGACCCGGGAGACCGCCCGGTTCGACCAGGTGCTCGCCGCGCTGGACGGACTGGACCACGAGCTGTTCCTGGAGCTCGGCCCGCACCCGACGCTGACCGGCATGGGCCGCCGGGAGCTGCCGCACCGCCACTTCGTCGCCGGCGGCCGGCGCGGCGCCTCGCCGGAGCAGCAGTTCGACGCCGCCGCGGCTGCGCTGTGGTCGCACGGCGTGCCGCTCGACTGGGCCCGCTTCGCCGCCGCCCGGGACTGGCCGGACGGGCCTGCCCGCCGCGTCCCGCTGCCCACCACCGTCTTCCAACGCCGCCGCCACTGGTTCACCGCCCCTGCCCGGCCCACCACCGAGGACCCCGCCATGCACCAGGACCCACCCCAGCAGAGCGCGCCGGCCGCGACGCCGGCCGCCGCACCGACGCCGAGCCCCGATGAGCTCGCCGAGCAGGCCGTCCTGCGCCAGGTCGTCGAGCAGACGGCCCGCCAGCTCGGCTACGACGAGGCCTCGGTCGGGACGGACGAGCCGTTCTTCGACCTGGGCGCCGACTCGCTCTCGATGATCAACATGATCCGCGACCTGGAGCGCGCGTTCCGGGTCCGGGTGTCGATGCGCGAACTCTTCGAGGCGGCCGACACCCCGGCCCGGCTGGCCGGGCTGATCGCCTCCCGGCTGGAGCCGGCGGTGCTGGCCACGCTGCTGCCGGCCGCCGAGCCGGAGCCCGTGGCGGAGCCCGAGCCCGTGCCCGCTCCGGCCGCCGTTCCCGCTGCCGCACCCGATGCCGTTGCTGTTGCCGTCCAGGCCGCCCCGGTGGCCCAGAGCGCTCCTGCCGTCCACCCGGCCCCGCCCGTCCAGGCCCCGCCCGCCCAGGCACCGGCCGCGGTGCCGGTTCCCCAGCCCGTGCCCGTCGCGCCCACCGCCCCGCAGGCGGTGCCCGCCGCGCTGCGGCCGGTGACCGACGGCACCGGCCTGATCGAGCGCCAGCTCGCGCTCCTCGGCCAGTTCTCCGACCTGATGCGCGACCAGCTCGGCCTGCTGGCCGGCGGCGCCCCCGCACTCCCCCCGGCGCCCGTGCCCGCGGCCCTGCCCCCGGCGGCGGCCGTACCCGTCACCGCCCCGGCCCCGACACCCGCCGTCGCGGCGCCCGCCCCCGCACCGGCCGCCCCCGCACCCGCCGTCGAGGCCCCCGCCGTCGAGGCGGCCGCCCCGCAGGTGCACGGCCCCCGGGTGACCGTCTCCCGCGAGTCCGGCATGGCCTCCGGCGGCCTGACCGACCAGCAGCGCGCCCACGTGGACGAGCTGGTCGCCCGCTTCACCGCCCGCACCACCGCCTCCAAGGCGATCACCCGCCGCCACCGCCGCACCCTGGCGGACAGCCGTGCCGTGGTCGGCTTCCGCTCCGGCACCAAGGAGATGCTCTACCCGCTCGCCGCCCGGCGGGCCCGGGGCTCCCGGTTGGAGGACGTCGACGGCAACGCGTACGTCGACATCACCATGGGCTTCGGCGTCCTGCTCTTCGGCCACGACCCGGAGTTCGTCTCCGAGGCCGTCCGCGAGCACCTGTCCTCGGGCCTGCGGCTGGGCCCGCGCGGTCCGGAGACCGGCGAGGCCGCCGAGCTGCTGGCCGAGCTGACCGGCACCGAGCGGGTCGCCTTCGCCAACTCCGGCACCGAGGCGAACGCCGGGGCGATCCGGCTGGCCCGCGCGCACACCGGCCGGGACAAGATCGTCATGTTCGAGGGCTCCTACCACGGCCACTCCGACCAGACCCTGGGCCGGACGCTGGGCCGCGGCGCCGACCGGGAGACCGTCCCGGTGTCCATCGGCATCCCCGGCAGCGCGGTCGCCGACCTGCTGGTGCTGCGGTACGGCGACCCGGAGAGCCTCAAGGCCATCGAGGAGCACGGCGACCGGATCGCCGCCGTCCTGGTCGAGCCGGTGCAGAGCCGCCACCCCGGCCGCCAGCCCGCCGACTTCGTCCGCTCGCTGCGCGAACTGACCACCCGGCTCGGCATCGTGCTGGTCTTCGACCAGATGCTCACCGGCTTCCGGCCCCACCTGCGCGGCGCCGAGGGCTTCTGGGGCGTCACCCCCGACATGTCCACCTACGGCAAGGTACTGGGCGGCGGCTACCCGATCGGCGCGATCGCCGGGCGGGCCGACATCATGGACGGGATCGACGGCGGCCACTGGGACTACGGGGACGACAGCTACCCGCCCAAGGACACCACCTTCTTCGGCGGCACCTACATCCAGCACCCGCTGGCGATGACCGCCGCGGGAGCGGTGCTGCGCCACCTCAAGGCGGCCGGCCCCGGCCTCCAGGAGCGGCTGAACGCCCGCACCGACGAGCTGGCGGCCACCCTGAACGGCTTCTTCGAGGAGGAGGAGTTCCCGCTGCGCCTGGCCCACTTCGGCTCGCTCTTCCGCTTCGAGCCCCGGGCCGACATGGAGCTGCTCTTCCCGCACCTGCTGACCCGCGGGGTCTACGTGTGGGAGTGGCGCAACTTCTTCCTCTCCACCGCCCACACCGACGGCGACCTGGAGTTCGTGATCGACGCGGTCCGCGAGTCGCTGCGCGACCTGCGGCGCGGCGGCTTCTTCCCGGCCTCGCCCGGCGTCCGGCTGCCGGCCCCCCGGCCCGCCGCCGAACTCCCCGCCCCCGCCGAGACCGTGCGCGGCCAGGCGGAGCCGATCCCGTACCAGCCGGTCAGCGACCCGCAGCGGCCGGTGGACTTCAGCCTCTACTTCTTCGGCGACTACCCGCTGGACTCCCCGGAGGACGAGAAGTACCGCATCGTCCTGGAGAGCGCCCGCTTCGCCGACCGGCACGACTTCCACTCGGTCTGGCTGCCGGAGCGCCACTTCCACTCCTTCGGCGGCATCTTCCCCAACCCCTCGGTGCTGGCCGCCGCCCTGGCCCGGGAGACCAGCCGGATCCGGCTGAACGCGGGCTGCGCCGTGCTGCCGCTGCACCACCCGGTGCGGGTGGCCGAGGAGTGGTCGGTGGTCGACAACCTGTCCGGCGGCCGGGTCGGCCTGGGCTGCGCCAGCGGCTGGCACCCCAACGACTTCCTGTTCTTCCCCGAGAACTACGGCGGCCACAAGGAGCTGATGCACCGGCAGATCGACACCGTCCGGGCACTGTGGCGCGGCGAGCCGTACCAGGGCCGCAACGGCAACGGCGAGCCGATCGAGGTGACCCTGCACCCGCGGCCCCTGCAGGACCTGCCGCCCATGTTCACCGCGATCGTCGGCAACCCGGACAGCTTCCGCGAGGCCGCCCGGCACGACCTCGGCGTCATCACCAACCTGATGACCCAGGACATCTCCCAGCTCGCCGAGAACATCGAGGTCTACCGGCGCACCCGGGCCGAGCACGGGCTCGACCCGGAGGCCGGCCGGGTGGTCGTGCTGGTCCACACCTACCTGGGCACCGACCTGGCCACCGCCCGCGAGCAGGCCTACCGGCCGTTCTGCAACTACCTGCGCTCCTCGCTCTCGCTGTTCGGGCAGATGGCCAACAGCCTGGGCCTGACCCTGGACTTCAAGAGCGCCCGCGAGGACGACCTGGAGTTCGTGCTGGAGCGCGCGTACGAGCGCTACTGCGCCTCCCGCGCGCTGATCGGCACCCCGGAGAGCGTCCAGGGGGTGCTGTCCGAGCTGCGGGCGGCCGGCGCCGACGAGATCGCCGCCTTCGTGGACTTCGGGCTCTCCCCCGACCTGGTGGCGGCCGGCCTGCCCCAGCTCGACGTCCTGCGCCGGGACACCCTGCGCGGCGCGCCGCTGTCCTACGCCCAGCAGCGGATGTGGTTCCTGCACCGGATGCTGCCCGACGGCGGGCAGTACAACGAGGTCAAGGCGATCGCCCTGGACGGCCCGCTCGACCCGCAGGCCCTGGACACCGCGCTGCGCCGGCTGGTCGAACGCCACGTCGCGCTGCGCACCGTCTTCCGGGAGCAGGACGGCGAACCGTTCCAGCAGGTGCTGGCGCCGCCCGCCGGCCCGGTGCTGCGGCGGATCACGGCCGACGGCGGCAGCCCGGACCCGGTGGCCGACCTGGTCACCGCCGAGGGCGCCCACCGCTTCGACCTCGCCGAGGGCCCGCTGTTCCGGGCCCTGCTGCTGGAGCGGGACGCCGACCGGCACGTCCTGGTCCTCTCGATGCACCACATCGTGATCGACACCCTGTCCACCGTGGTGATCACCCGCGAGCTGGGCGAGCTCTACCTGGCCGCCCGGGAGGACCGGGCCGCCCGGCTCCCGGTGCTCACCACCGGCCCGGCCACCGAGGCCGCCCGCGAGCGGGCCCGGGTGGCCGCCGGCGAGTACGAGGAGAGCCTCGCCCACTGGCGCAAGGTGTTCGGCGGCGGCGACCTGCCGGTGCTGTCCCTGCCCACCGACCGGCCGCGCCCGGCGGTGCCGGACGGCCGCGGCCGCTCCTTCGTCCACCACCTGCCCGCCGAACTCTCCGACAGCCTGCGGGAGTTGGCCCGGTCCAAGCGCTCCACCCTGTTCATGGTGCTGCTGACCGGCTTCGCCGGTGTCCTGCAGCGGTACGCCAGCCAGGACGAGATCGTGCTGGGCACCCCGGTGGCCAACCGGGCCGACGGCACCGAGGACCTGGTCGGGTTCTTCGTCAACACCCTGGCGCTGCGCCTGGACCTCTCCGGTGAGCCGGCCTTCGCCGAGGCGCTCGGCCGGGTCCGCTCCACCGCACTGGACGCCTACGAGCACCAGCAGCTGCCCTTCGAGGTGCTGGTGCAGGAGCTGAACCCGCAGCGCGACACCAGCCGCAACCCGCTGTTCCAGGTCATGGTCGAGTTCGAGAACCACATGGTCTTCGAACTGGACCTGCCCGGGGTGACGGCCCGTCCGCTGGACCACGTCGCGGACCGCTCCGCCTTCGACCTGACGCTCTTCCTGACCAGCCTGCCCGACGGCATCCGCTGCCACGTCGAGTACGCCGACACCCTCTTCGACCGGGCCACCGTCGACCGGCTGCTCGGCGCCTTCGAGCGGCTGCTCACCGCCGCGGTCGCCGACCCGGAGCGCCCCCTCGCCGAACTCACCGCCGTGTCCGCCACCGAGGCCGACACCGCCCTGGAGTGCGGCCCCCCGGCCGTCCGGGAACCCGAGCACCCGCTGGCCACCATCGCCGCGACCGCGGCCGGACGGCCCGAGCAGACCGCGGTGGTCGCCGCCGACGGCACCGGGACGGACTACCGGACGCTGCTGGCCCGGGCGGACGACCTGGCCGGCCGGCTGCTGGCGGCCGGCGTCCGCGAGGGCAGCCGGGTGGGCGTCCTGCTGCCCCGCTCGGTCGACCTGGTGGCCGGACTGCTGGCCATCCTGCGCCTCGGCGCCGTCCACGTACCCGTCGACGTGCTGCAGGGCCCCGAGCGCTGCCGGCTGATCGTCGAGGACAGCGCACCGGTCGTCCTGCTCACCACCACCGACGACGCCCCCGCGGAGCTCGGCCTGACCGTGCCGACGGTGCTCACCGCCACCGCCCCCGGCGACGCCGCCGCCGAACTGCCCCCGCTGCCCGCCCCCTCGGCGCAGGCCCCCGCCTACCTGCTCTACACCTCCGGCTCCACCGGCCGCCCCAAGGGCGTGCTGATGCACTCCCTCGCCCTGGCCCACTTCGTGGCCTGGAACGTCGCCGACCACCCCGCGGCCCGCACCCTCCAGTACGCCTCCTGCGGCTTCGACGTCAGCGTCCAGGAGATCCTCACCACGCTGGCCGGCGGCGGCACCCTGCTGCTGATCGAGGAGGAGACCCGATACGACGTGACGGCGCTGGCCGCCGTGGTCCGCTCCACCCGCGCCGAGCGGCTCCACCTGCCGTACACGCCGCTGGCCGCCCTGGCCGACGCGCTCGGCGAGGAGCCCGTGCCGCACCTACGGGAGCTGATCTCGGGCGGCGAGCAGGTGCTGGTCACCCCCGGGCTGCGGGCCTTCCTCAGCCGCAACCCCGGCTGCCGGCTGATCAACCACTACGGCCCGACCGAGACCCACGCGCTGACGGCCGGCGAGATCGACCCGGACGGCCCGGAGTACGCGCCGATCGGCCGCCCGACCCCGGGCAGCCGGATCGTGCTGCGCGACCCCGCCGGACGCCGGGTGCCGGCCGGAGCGGTCGGCGAGATCCACGCCCTCGGCGTCCAGGTCGGCATCGGCTACATCGGCCGCGACGAGGAGAGCGCCGCCGTCTTCACCGACACCCCCGACGGCCCGAGCTACCGCACCGGCGACCTCGGCCGCTGGCGCCCGGACGGCCGGCTGGAGTACCTCGGCCGGGCCGACCGCCAGGTCAAGGTGCGCGGCTACCGGGTCGAGCCGGGCGAGATCGAGACCGTGCTGCGCGGCGTTCCCGGCGTGCACGCCTCCGCCGTGACGGCGCGCCGCACCGCGGCGGGCACCGTGCTCGCCGGGTACGTCGGATGCTCGGCCGCCGACCTGCCCCGGGTCGCCGACCGGCTGGCCGACCTGCTGCCCGACTACATGGTGCCCGGGCTCTGGGCCACCGTCGACGCCCTGCCGTTCAACGCCCACGGCAAGCTCGACACCGCCGCCCTGCCGGAGCCGCGCCCGCTCGGCGCGGACGAGCCCGAGGCCGCGCCGGCCACCGAGCTGGAACGGACCGTACAGCGACTCTGGGAGGAGGAGCTCGGCCGCCCCGTCGGGGTGGAGACCTCCTTCTTCGACCTGGGCGGGCACTCGCTGGCCGCCACCCGGCTGCTGAACCGGGTCCGCGAGGAGACCGGGCTGCGGATCGGCGTGCTGGACTTCTTCCGCCGCCCGACCGTCCGCGCGATGGCCGCCCACGAGCCGGCCGCCGAGCAGCACCCGGCCCCGGCCTTCGAGGAGGGGACCCTGTGAGCACGGCGGAGGACGTTCGAGGAGAGGACGCGGCGAGCACGGCGGAGGACGGCTGGGCGCGGCTGCTGCGCCTGCTCGACGAACGCGAGATCGTGCTGCGCACCACCGGCGAGCGGCTCGGCTACCTGGCCCCCGCCGGAGCGATGGACGAGGAGGTCACCGGCCTCGTCCGGGCCCACCGCGACCGGCTGCTGACCACCCTGAGCGGCGCCGGGGAGGCCCTGTCCGCCGCACCGGCCGGGGTGACCCAGTGGCGACTGCACAAGGCCCACGGCGACGCGGCCGACCCCGCGGTGTGGAACATCCTCCAGCGGATCACCCTGCGCGGGCCGCTGGAGCCCGGGCGGCTGGCCGCCGCGCTGACGGCGGTCACCGAGCGGCACGAGAGCCTGCGGACCCGGTTCGTGGACACCGAGCTCGGCGGGCTCCAGCAGGTGCTGCCGAACACCCCGCTGGACGTCCCGGTCGAGGACCTGCGCGGGCTCGCCCCCGCCGAACGGGACGCGGCCCTCGCCGCGGCCCTGGAGGCCGAGGTCGGCCGCCCGTTCGACCTGACTGCGCCCCCGCTGCTGCGCGCCCGACTGCTGCGCCCGGCGGCGCAGGAGTGGGTGCTGCTGCTGACCATCCACCACATCGCGCTCGACGGCTGGTCGCTGGCCACCGTGCTGGCCGACCTGAGCGCGCTCTACCGCACGGGCGGGCCGCTGCCGGGAGAGGCCGGCCGGATGACCGACCACGCCTGCTGGGAGCGGACGGTCGTCAACCGGGCCTCCATGGCGGCGGCCGCCGACCACTGGGCCAAGGCCCTCGGCGGCGCCTCGCTCTCGGTGGACGTGCCCACCGACCGGCCCCGTCCCGAACGGCGCTCCGGGCACGGTGAGACGGCCGAGTTCCGGATCCCGGCAGCCGTGGCCGAGGAGATCGGGCGCTACGCCGCCGCGCGCTCCGCCACCGCCTCGGCCGTCGTGGTCGCCGCGTTCGCCCGGCTGCTCGGCTCGCTCAGCGGCGCGCCGGAGGTGCTGATCCTGCTCTCCAACGCCAACCGCCGGCGGCCGGTCGACGAGCAGGTGGTCGGCCTGCTCACCAGCAGCATGCCGATCCTGGTGCCGACCCGGGGCGAGAGCGGGTTCGCGGGCCTGGTGGACCGCGCCGCCGAGGCGATCGCCTCCGCCCTCGACCACTCCCTGATGCCGTTCGGCCTGCTGGTCGAACCGCTGCGGGAGCGCGGCGTCCCCATGCCCGTCGGGTACCCGCAGATCGTGCTCGCCGTGCAGAGCACCCCGCCCATCGCCCTCGACCTCCCCGGCCTGACCGCCGAGATCGAGGACATCCCCGGCCACTCCGCCCGCGCCGACTGCGCGTTCTCGCTCACCCCGGACGCCGACGGCTACCTGGGGCAGGTCGAGTACGACGCCGACCTGTTCGACCCGGGCACCGTCCGGGGCTGGCTGGACGCCCTGGTCGCGGACCTGGCCCGGCAGTTGGAGGTCCCGCTCGCGTGACACCCGGTGGGCCCCGGTGGACGGTACGCCGTCCGCCGGGGCCCACCCGTCCGGGACTCCCGGGAACCCAGTGGCGGATCAACTGCCGTCCGGGGCACCGGTGAACCGGAGGACGCCGTCCTCGATCGGGTCGGAGAGCAGGACCTTCCGGTCGTGCCGGTAGTCCATGACCATCCGCCACGGGAAGTCCCGTCCCTGGCGCGGCATCGCGTCCTTCGCGCGCCGGATGTAACCCGACGAGAGCTCGTCGACGACGCCGTCCCCGGTCGCGTTGGCCGCACGGTCGACGGGCACGGCGACGGTCCGGCCGGTGGCGTCCATGTGCTTCAGCAGCCGCACCAGGTAGGCGGCGGCGACGTCGACCTTCAGGGTCCACGAGGCGTTGGTGTAGCCGAAGACCCACGCCAGGTTGGGGATCCCCTCCAGCATGACGCTCTTGTACGTGCAGACGTCGTGCAGGCCGCGCACCTCGCCGTCGACACTGATCGACGCGCCGCCGAGGGCCTGCAGGTTCAGGCCGGTGGCCGTGACGACGACGTCCGCCGCCAGCTCCCGGCCGGACGCGAGCCTGATGCCCGTGGCGGTGAAGGTCTCGATGGTGTCCGTGACCACGGAGGCCCTGCCCTCGCGGAGCACCGTGAAGAGGTCGCCGTCCGGTACCGCGCACAGCCGCTCGTCCCACGGGTCGTACCTCGGGCTGAAGTGGGTCATGTCGAAGCCCTTGCCGACCCCGCGGCGCACGCCCGCCAGCAGCAGCCCGCGCACGGCCCGGGGGAAGCGCCGGGAGGCGTTGAAGAGGAGGCGCTGCAGCCTGATGTTGCGCCTGCGCGTCATCCGGTGGACCAGGGGCGCCGCCAGGACCTTCCGCTGCCACGCGGTGATCCGGTCGGTCGACGGCAGCGAGAAGACGTAAGACGGGGAGCGCTGCAGCATCGTCACGTGCTCCGCCGTGCCCGCCATCGCCGGAACGAGGGTCACGGCCGTGGCGCCGCTGCCGATGACGACGACCTTCTTCCCCGCGTAGTCGAAGTCCCGGGGCCAGTGCTGCGGGTGGATCCGCACGCCCTCGAACTGCCCGACGCCGGGGAACTCGGGCAGGTGGCCCCGGTCGTAGTCGTAGTAGCCGGTGCAGGTGACGAGGAACGAGCAGGTCCAGGTCTGCCGCTCGCCGCTCGCCTCGTGCAGCGCGGTCACCGTCCACTGCTGCCGCTCGCCCGACCAGTCGGCGGCCAGGACCCGGAGCCCGTAGTGGATCGACTCGTCGACGCCGTACTCCCTGGCGGTGGCCGCGACGTAGGTGCGGATCGACGCGCCGTCGGCGAGCACCTGGAGCCCGTCCCACGGGCGGAACTCGTAGCCGAAGGAGAACATGTCCGAGTCCGAGCGGACGCCGGGGTAGCGGAAGAGGTCCCAGGTGCCGCCGATGCCGTCGCGGCGCTCCAGGATCGCGAAGTCCCGGTCCGGAAGCTCCCGGCGCAGGCGGCAGGCGACGCCGATGCCGGAGAGGCCGGCACCGATGATGAGGACGGTGGCGTGGTTCGCGGTCATGCATCCACTGTCGCCCACCGCGCGGGCGCGGGTACCGTCTTTCCCCGACCGTGTCCGTTCAACGGCCTGTCAGGAAGCCGTTTCCGCTGCTTCCGAGTTCTCGGCGGCCACGCTCGCCCGCCACTCGTCAAGCAGCTGAAAGAACGCCTCCAGCGGCGGAACCGCGCCGGCGTTCCGCTCGATGAACTGGTACCAGCTGAGGCTCATCGGCCAACCGCGCGTCCAGCACAGCCACTGCTGGAACGGGCCGACCGGATCGAAATCGAACTGCTCGTCGACCCCGTGAATCCGCAGGGCGAGGCCGTACCCCGAGAAGAGCAGGCCCAAGTCGTCCAGCGAGCCGTTGCGCACGAACATGCCGGGCCGCTGCCGCACCTGTTCAAGGACGTCATAGATGTCCCGCCACTCATCGAACGGCTTGGGCTTCGGTCGGTCTCCAAGATCAGCTGACACCCGCCCACTCTACGTCGACGAGCCCGAACGAGATACGACTTGTCACACCGGACAGGGAGATCAGATGTCCGCTCACAGGCCGTCGGCGCGCCGGCGCGGGCCGGGCGACCGCTCCGGGGCCGCCGCGGGGCCCGGTCAGCCCCGGAAGACCTGCCACGCCATCGACGAGGCGTCCTCGCGCGTCGCCCAGTGATTGAGCGGAAGCGCCGGCAGGGCGGCCATCGAGGGGTCGCTCTCCAGCAGGTGCGCGGCATGCACCAGCCTGGGGCCGCCCTTCCACCAGCGCGGCTCGGTCCCCGAGAACGCCTGCCAGTCACCGTCCTCGTCGAGGTGGACACTCATGACGGGCTGCCCGCGACGCACTCGCTTCGACACGAACACCGGCTCGTCCGGGCTGAGGGTGTACACCGGACCGCAGTCCTTGTGCGACTCGACGGTCACGACGTCCTCCTTGGCTGATCAGACCCCCATCACAGCACAGTTCCGCCCGGCCGCCTCGGCCGGGGGCGGGCTCCGCCGAGGGCAGTCGCCCGGCCCCGGCAGGTGACATCCGGTTCGACGGCCCGACTTGAGCGACGGGGTCGAGCCGCCCTGGACCTAAGCCGTAGGGTTGCCGTGTGACGGATGAGCTGTTGTTGGAAACGACGCAGGTTGGCGGGACCGACGGGGCGGGCTGCCCTCGGTGCGAGGAGACGACAGAGATCACCGTGTTCCGCGAGCGGTACCGGCCCGTGCTCCGGGGCCGGGGTGTCGTGCGGTTCCTGGCGGCGGTGGTGCTCCTCGTCCTGGCCGCGAAACCGCTGCTCGGTGGGCACGCTGTCGGCGTGGTGCTGCTCGCCCTCGGCGTGCTGTCCGCCGTGTCGTGCGCGCGGGCCGTGGCACGGGCTCGCTCCGGTGGGCCGGTCGATGTCGTCTACTGCCACCATTGCACCGCCCGGTCCACGCGAACGGCGTGATGGGCGAGGCGCACACGCGACGAGGGCACAGGCGTTGACCGCCTCCCGGAGGGCCTCGGCCCGGCGACCTGAGGCGACGGACGCGGAGGACCGCGATCAGCACAAGGGGCTTCCGCCGCACGGAAAGTCGGACCGGCCGACTTCCCGTGCAGCGGGTGGACTCCGTGGGCCACGCCGCCGTCAGGAGCGCCGGCGACCGTTCCGGCGGGCGAGACGGAACACGGCGGCACCGACGCCCACGCAGAGCAGTGCACTCATCAGGAGGGCCGGTGTGCTGCTCCCGGTCTCGGGAAGCTGGCCCCCACCGTGGCCGGGCACCGGACCGGGCGAGTGGTGGTGGCTCGGGCCACCCGTGGGCGACGGGCCGCCGGACGCCGTGTGGCTCGGGCCGGTGGTCGGGGACTGCGAGTGGGTGGGAGAAGCCGTCGGTGACGGCGAGTGGCTGGGCGAGGAGGTCGGGGACGGCGAATGGGTGGGAGAAGCCGTCGGTGACGGCGAGTGGCTGGGCGAGGAGGTCGCGGTGGAGGACGGGGACGGGGACGGCGAGGGGGTGGCGCAGGCGACCTCCTCGATCACGACCTCCCCGTTGCCGCCGCGCGCTCCGGTGGTGAAGGTCGCGGAGGCCGGACCGAGGCTGGAGCCGCCGCCTCCCCCGCCGCCGTCGAGCGTGCCCTCCGTGGAGGAGCCGCCCGCGCCGCCCCCGTGGGCCCCGCCGCCGCCTCCGCCGCCGGTGCCCATGTGGGGGTCGCCGACGTTGATGGCCGCGTCGCCGCCCTTGGTGCCGGTGGCGCTGCCGCCGGCGAAGCCGTCACGGTCGGACCCGGTGGTGGCGGTTCCGCCCGCGCCACCCGCTCCCCCGCTGCCGCCGGACTTGCCGCCCTTGCCCGCCGCGCTCTGCCCGGTGTCGGCCCCGTCGGTTCCGGCCTGCCCGCCGTCGCCGCCCCGCGCGGTTCCGTCGTTGGTGAAGCTGCCGGCGCCTCCGCCGCCGCCGCCCGCGATGATCAGTGCGCTGCCACCCGTCGTCACGGTGGTGGCGCCTCCGCCGCCGGCACCGATGGCGCCGTTGCCGGGCCGGTGCTCCGCGTTGTAGGAGCCGCCCTGGCCGCCACCGCCGTACCCGCCGTAGGCCATGCTGCTGGGGACGGAGAGGTCGCCTCCGCTGCCCGCCTGCCCCACGTCGACGGTCAGCACCTGACCGCTCGTGACCCGGACCGTGGCTCGGACCTGACCGCCCTTCCCGCCGGGCGACCCGTAGACGGCGTCCCCTCCCGCTCCGCCGGAGGCCCGCACCACCAGCTCGCAGATCCCGTCGGGGACCGCGTACTGCTCGGGCGCGCCCTTGTAGTCGAATGTGTGGATTCCGGGGGCCGCCGACGCCTGTCGCGGGGCGCAGACGAGAAGGGCCGCCAAGGCGGCCGAGGCGGCGATTCCACCGGCTCCGTAGTGGATGTTTCTCATACGAATCTTGTAATCGAGCCGCGTTCCCCCCGGGGGTCAACACACGGTGCCGTCCGGGTGAACCGCGCGGGGCGGGAGCACGCCACCGTCGAGTGACGAGCATCAACCCGCCCCGAGAGCACGGGGGTTGGCGACCCCAGCCGCTCGGACCACCCGACCGGCCGTCGGCCCGGCGCCGCGACCCCGGAGAAGTTGTCGGCCCCGGAAAGCCGACTGGCACCGGAAAACCCGTTGGTCACGGCAGCCCCATCAGTGGTAAATATGTGACATGTTACAAGGCACTCGCATCACCCTCCGGGCCCGTCACGACGCCGACCTCCCGGTGCTCCTGGCCGAGCTGTACGACGACGTGGCGACCCGCTCGCGGGCCGACTCCCGCCCCTGGCGGCCCATCTCCCCGGGCTCGGCGGACTCCCCGTACGTGGTCGCCGGGCCGTCCGACGAGGCGGCGTGCTTCTCCGTGGTCGAGACGGCCTCCGGGGAGCTGGCCGGCGAGGCGCTGCTGTGGGGCATCGACGCCCACAACCGCAGCGCCCACGTGGGCCTCGCCCTGCTGCCGGGACACCGGGGGCGCGGGCTCGCACCGGACGTCCTGCGGGTGCTCTGCGACTACGCCTTCCCGGTGCTCGGCCTGCGGCGCCTGCAGCTGGAGACGCTGGCGGACAACGCCCCGATGCTCCGGGCCGCCACCGGCGTCGGCTTCACCGTCGAGGGGCGGCTGCGCCAAGCCGCCTGGGCGTACGGGGAGTTCGTGGACCAGATGGTGCTCGGACTGCTGGCCGAGGAGTGGCGCGGGTGAGCGAGGGCCCGTCCGGGCTGCGGGCCCTCCCGCACGGCTGGACCAACCGCACCGCGGGCGACGGCACCGTTGTGGTGAAACGCTACGAAGGTCCGGACGCCGAGGAGCGGCGCCGGCGCGAGCACCGGCTGCTGACCCTGCTGCACGGGCTGCTGCCGGTTCCCCCGGTGCTCGGCACCGAGCCGGGCGCCATCACGCTCGGCCACCTGCCCGGAGTGCCCGCGCAGGACCTGCTGGACGCCGGGCACGGCGCTCAGGTCCTGGCCGCCTGCGGGCGGGTGCTGCGACGGCTCCTGGCCGTCGACCCCGGCGTGGCCGGCGACGGTCCGGCGCCCCCGGGGTCGGTGCTGGTGCACGGGGACTTCGGGCCCAACAACCTGCTGCTGGACCCGGCGACCTTCGCCGTCACCGGCCTGCTGGACTGGGAGTTCGCCCGTCTCGGCGAGCCGGTGGAGGACCTGGCCTGGTGCGAGTGGATCGTCCGCATGCACCACCCGGCCCGGGCGGGCGCCCTGCACCACCTCTTCGACGCGTACGGGCAGCCGGTGCCGCCCTGGCCGCGGCGCCGGGCGGCCATGCTCGCCCGGTGCGCCGGGCTGGAGGAGTTCTGCCGCCGGGGTGACCCGGACGGGCCGGGGGTGCGCCAGTGGCAGGAGCGCGGGCGCCTGACGGCGGGCTGGCCGGAGCAGCCGGGGCCGCCCTCCTGACCCCGGTGGGGCAACGTTCCGGGCCCGCGTGCCAAGGGTCGTGACGAACTGTGAACGGATCTGGCGCCCGCCTTCACCGTTCCGATACGGTCTGGACCAATCAGCGGCCGATCTTCCTCCGGCATCGGTCCGCCGCGCTCCGAAAGCCCCCCGGGAGTCGTCATCAGCGCCCAGCCCGTCCCCGTCCCGCTCACGCTTCCGGCGCTCCTGGACCACCGGGCGGCGCTCCATCCCGAACGCACCGCGCTGCTCGTGCCCGGCGGCGGGAGCCTCACCTACGGCCGGTGGCGCGAGCGGGCGGTGCGGGCCGCGCACGGGCTGGCCCGGGCGGGCGTGCGGCCCGGGGACACGGTGGCGCTGCTGTTCACCAACCGGGAGTGGGACGCGTACGCCGTGGCGTTCCTGGCCGCCCACTACGCGGGCGCGGCCGGGCTGGTGATCCGCGAGGACCTGGCCCCGGCCGATGTGGAGCGGCTCGTCGAGGCGGCCGGGGCGCGCTGGGCGATCGCCGGGAACGGCCCGCGCACCACGCTGCCCACCTTCGCGCTCGACGGCTTGGAAGCCGGGCTCGACGGTCTCGACCCGACGGACGGCGCCCCGGACCGGATCGAGCCGCCGCACCGGGTCGCCCCCGGCGACCTGGCCCAGATCATCGGGACCTCCGGCACGACCGGCACCCCGAAGGGCGTCCGGGCCGCGCACGCGAGCCTGACCGCCGGTCTGGTCCTCAACCCCCGGCCCCGCCCGTACGCGCACTCACTGCACGCGGTGCACGCCTTCCCGATCGGCACCAACGCCGCCCAGGCGGTTCTGGTGAACGCGCTGACCGCGCAGCCCACGACGATCTGCCTGCCGCGCTTCGACGCGGAGGAATTCGGGCGGGTGGTCGAGGAGTTCGGCGCGGGCACGGTCTTCCTGGTGCCGTCGATGGCGGTGGAACTGCTGAACTCCGGGACGGCCGGCCGCCGGGACCTCGGCAGCGTCCTGCTGGTCGGTTCCACCGCCGCCGCGCTGCCGCCGGCCGTCGCCGCCGGGCTGAGCGCCGCGCTGCCGAAGGCGACGGTCGTCAACACCTACACCTCGGCCGAGGCCTCCCCCGCCCAGATCTCCGCGATCGTGGACCCCGGCCGCCCCGGCTCGGTGGGCCGCCCGACCGACCCGGCCGACCTGCGGATCCTGGACGAGGCCGGGGAGCCGGTGCCGCCCGGCGGGACCGGCGAGATCTGGCTGCGTCAGCCCGGGCCGCCGCGCGGATACGCCGGGGCGGCCTCCGACACCGTCTTCCGGGACGGCTGGGTGCGCATGGGCGACCTCGGCAGGCTGGACGGGGACGGTTTCCTCCATCTGGTCGACCGGGAGAGCGACATCGTCAAGTCCGGTGCGCTGAAGGTCTCGACGCTGCGGATCGAGGCCGTGCTGCACGAGCACCCGCAGGTCGCCGACGCGGCCGCGCTCGGTCTGCCGCATCCGGTGATGGGCCAGGTGCCGGTCGCCGCGGTGGTCCCGCTGCCGGGCGGAATCGATCCGGACGGTCTGCGGCTGTTCCTGAGCGAGCGGCTCGCCAGGCCCGAACTGCCGGTGCGCATCCTGGTGGTGGACTCCCTGCCCCGCAACCCGAGCGGCAAGGTGGTCAAGCACGAGCTGCGGACCGCGTTCGACGAGCCCGCCCCGGTGACGGGAAGGGCCCCGGAGACGGAGCGGGAGCTCGCCCTGGCCGGCCTGTGGCGGACGGTGCTGGGACGGCCGGTCCGGGCGGTGGAGGAGGAGTTCTTCGCCCTCGGCGGGGACTCGTTCCGCGCGGTCCAGCTGGCCGCCGCGATCTCCGCCGAGTTCGGCGTGGCGGCTCGCACGGCGCTGGTCTTCGAGCGCCCCTCGCTCCGCGCCCAGGCGGCCTGGCTGGAGCGGGCCGAAGCCTCGGCGGCCGGGCCGGTGGAGCGGTCCGGGGCCGAGGTGTCGGACTTCCTCCGCTCGCTGCGCGCACAGCCGCACGATCTGCCGCTCACCTCCCAGCAGGAGAACTTCCTGCGCTGGATGGCCGAGGCCCCGGGCCGCAACGTCGGCGCGGTGGCGGTGATGTTCCGGGTGACGGAGGCCCTGCGGACGGACGTCCTGGCCGACGCCCTGCACGAGGCGATCCGCCGCCATCCCGCGCTGCGGACCAGGTTCGTCCCGGTGCCCGGCGCCGAACCGGGGGTGCTGCGGGCCGTCCTGGACGACGAACCGCACGCGGACGTGGTGCTGGTGGAGGCACCCGGCGCGAGCGACGACGAGGTGTCGGCGCGGCTGGTCGCCGTGCGCGACCGGCTGACGGACGTCGCCGCGGGGCCGATGACCAGGCTGGCCGTGGTGAGCCGCGGACCGGAGGACCACGTCGTCCTGCTGGCCGTCCACCACCTCGTCAGCGACGGCTGGTCGCTGGGCGTGCTCCTGCGCGAGCTGGGGGTGGCGTACTCGGCGCTGCGCCACGGGCGCCGGGTGCCGGCCGCCCGGCCCGGCCCGGAGTACCGCGAGCTGGTGGAGTGGTCGAACGCCCACTGGCCGGCGTCCCGGACGCACTTCGCGGCGGCGCTCGCGGACGCGCCCGCCGCGATCGACCCCTTCCCGGGGCGCCGGCACACCGAGGTGGTGCTGAGCGCCGCCCACGCGTTCACGGTGCTCCCGGAGGCGGCGGACGCGCTGCGGGCCAGGGCGGCGGAGCTGGGGGCCACGCCGTTCCTGGCGGTGGCGGCGGTCTGGAGCGGCCTGCTGGCCGCCCGCAGCGGACAGCCGGACCTCGTCCTCATGACGCCGGTGCCCGGCCGGACCAGGCCGGAGGCGGAGCGGGCGGTCGGCTGCTTCGTGCAGTCGCTGCTGGTGCGGGTGGACGTGTCGGGCGCGCCGGGCTTCGCCGAACTGCTCGACCGGGTCCGGTCCGCCGCCACCGCCGCGCTCGACCACCAGCTCTACCCGTTCGCGGAGTTCAGCCCGCTGGTGCCGTTCGCGGCCTGGCTGAGGTACGAGAGCTGGAGTGCGCCGGCCCAGCTGCCGGGGGTGGCCTGCGCGGCCTGGGAGCTGCCCCGCAACGCCACGGTGCCGTACCCGCTGCCGGGCGGTGACCGGCACGTCCCGGAGCTGGCGGTCACCGAGCAGCCGGACGGCGCGCTGCGGTGCTGGCTGCGGTACAACGAGCACGCCTTCGAGGCGGCGGCGGTGTCGGCGCTGGCCGAGGACCTCGCCGCGGCGCTGGCCGGGGCGGCCGGTATCTGACACGAGGAAAGCGGGGGTGCGGCCATCACGGCCGCACCCCCGGAACGCCCCGGAACGCCCCCGGAACTCCCTCGAAACGCCCCCGGAACGCCCTCGGGCCCGGCTTCCCCTGCGCGCGGAAGCCGGGCTCCGCCCGTTCAGCCGGAGAGGCGCCCGGCCGCCTCCTCCTCGGTGAGCGCGTCGATCTCGGCGATCAGCAGCGCCTCGATCCGGGCCGCGAGGGCGGCCGGTGTGCTGCTCTCGAACACGTCGCGGATGGGGATGTCGAGTCCGATCCCGGCCCGGATCCGCGCGGCGACCCGGGTGACCAGGAGGGAGTCCCCGCCGAGCGCGAGGAAGTCGTCGAACACCCCGACCCGCGGGACTCCGAGGACCTCCTGCCACAGGTCGGTGACCAGCTGCTCGGCGTCGGTGCGCGGCGCGACGTAGCCCGCTCCGGCGGCCGGCCCGGGGTCGGGCAGGGCCGCGAGGTCGGGTTTGCCGTTCGGGGTCAGCGGCAGCCGGGCCAGGGTGAGCACGGTGTCCGGGACCATGTAGGCGGGAAGCCGCAGGGCGAGGTGCTCGCGCAGCTCGGCCGGTCCGGGCTCGGCGCCCGGGCACGGGACGGCGTACGCCAGCAGTCTCCGGCCGTCGCGGACCAGCACGGCGGCCTGGGCGACGGCCGGGTGCGCGGTCAGCGCGGACTCGATCTCCGCGGGCTCGATCCGGTAGCCGCGCAGCTTCAGCTGGGCGTCGCCGCGCCCCAGGAACTCCAGCCGGCCGTCCGCCCGCCACCGGGCGCGGTCCCCGGTGCGGTACATCACGCCGCCGAGGAACGGATCGGGCACGAAGGCGGTCGCGGTGAGGTCGGGCCGGCCCAGGTAGCCCCGGGCCAGGCCGCTGCCGCCGATGTACAGCTCGCCCTCGGCTCCCCGGGGCAGCAGCCCGCCGCGCTCGTCCAGCACGTGCAGCGCGACCCCGGGCAGCGGGCGGCCCAGCGAGGGCCGGCGCTCGGTGTCGGCGGCCGTCAGCTCGGCCGCGGTGACGATCACGGTGGCCTCGGTGGGGCCGTAGGTGTTCACGAGTCGGACGGCGTCCCCGTGCCGTCGGCGCCACCGGGCGACCGTGTCGGCGCGCGCCTCGGAACCGCCGATGACCACCAGGCGCAGTGCCTCCGGCCAGCGGGTCTGCTCGCCGAGGCCGACGAGTTCCTCCCAGTAGGCGGTCGGCAGGTCGAGCACGGTGACGGACCGGCCGGACGGGCCGTCCAGCAGGTCGGGCAGGGTCCGGCCGCCGCCGGGCAGCAGCACGACGCACGCCCCGGCCGCCAGGGCCGGCCAGAGCTCCTCCACGTGGGTGTCGAAGCCGAGGGAGGCGAACTGGACGATCCGGTCGGCGGGGCCCAGCGCGTAGCCGTCCGGGCCCGTCATCCAGTCGATCCGGGCGGACACCGCCGGGTGGTCGACGGCGACGGCCTTCGGTGTGCCGGTGGATCCGGAGGTGTAGAGGACGTAGGCCGGGCCCCGCGGGTCGGGCGGGGCGAGGTCGGCGGTCCCGGCGCCGGGCAGGTCGGCGGTACCGGCGCCGGGCAGGTCCGCGCCGGTGAGGGTGAGGACGGCGTCGGCCTCGCGGACCATCAGGGCGCGGCGGTCCTCGGGGTGGGCCGGGTCGAGCGGGAGGTAGGCGGCGCCGGCCTTCCAGACCGCGGTCAGGGCGACGACCAGGTCGAAGGAGGGCGCCATCGACACCGCGACCACCCGGCCCGCCACCGGCCCGAGCCGGTGCGCCAGTTCGGTGGACCGCCGGTCGAGTTCGGCGTAGGACAGCGTCCGGCCGTCGCAGTCCAGGGCGGGCGCGTCCGGCCGCGCGGCGACCTGGTCCGCGAACCGCTCCAGCACCGTTCGCACGGTGGCGGGAGCGGTCGGCCCCGCGCCCAGGGCGAGCAGTGCCGCCCGCTCCCGCGCTCCGACGAACCAGTCGCCGTGCAGGGGGAGTTCCGGGTCCTCGACGATCCGCGTGTACAGCTCGCGGCACCGGCCGCCGAGCGCCTCGACGGTCTCCCGGTCGAAGAGCTCGCGGTCGTAGCAGAAGGAGAGCGTGATGCCGCCGTCGGCGGTGCGCCAGCTGTCGAGCAGCAGGTCGGTCTTGGCCTGCTCGAAGCCGGAGTCCATGCTCGTGGTGCGGACGCCCGCGGGCAGCGCGGGTTCGCCGGAGCCGTCCGCGAGGTCGTTCTGGCTCTGGTGGACGAAGACGGCCTGGTAGAGCGGTCCGGCTCCGGTGTCCGCGGGCAGGCCGAGGTGGGCGGCGAGCCGCTCGGCCGGGGCGTCGGGACGGCTCAGGGCGGCGAGCGCGGCGGACCTGGTCCGCTTCAGCACCCCGCGGAAGTCGGGGTCCCCGGTCAGGTCCGACCTGATCACCGCGGTGCGGTTGAAGTAGCCGAGCAGCGCTTCGTGCGCCGCCTCGGTGCGGCCCGCCAGCGGGGTGCCGACCACGAAGTCCCGGCAGCCGGTCCAGCGGGCGAGCACGCACTGGTAGCCGGTGAGCAGCACCATGAACGGGGTGCACCGCTCCTGGCGGGCCAGCCGGTCGAGGGCGGCGGTCAGCTCGGGGCCGAGGTCGACGGTGACGAAGCCGGCGGGTCTGGTGGGGTCCGACGGTCTCGGCCGGTCGAACGGGAGGCGCAGCGCTCCGGTGCCGGCGAGCCGGTCCGCCCAGAACCGGAACGCTTCCTCGCCCGCCTCCCCGCCGGTCCTGGCCTGTTCGGCGCGGGCGAAGTCGCCGTACTGCAAGGGGAGTTCGGGCAGCTCGGCCGGTGCCTCGCCGATCGCCTCGCGGTAGAGGGCCAGCAGTTCGCGCCACATCGTGCGGAAGGACCAGCCGTCGGCGACGATGTGGTGGACGACGACGCTGACCGCGTGTTCCCGCTCCCCCGCGCTGATCAGGGTCGCGCGCAGGGGCGGCGCGGCGGCGAGGTCGAACGGCGCGTTGACGTACGGGCGGCAGGCGTCGGTGAAGTCCGCCTCGGTGGCTCCCTCGGGCAGGCGGAGGGTAATCAGGTCGATCGCGGCGGGGGGCTGGACCAGCTGGACGGGCTCCGCGGCCTCGGGGTCGTCGTACCCGAAGCGGGTGCGGAGGATCTCGTGCCGTTCGGCCAGCCGGCCGAGGGCGGTGCGCAGGGCCCGCGGATCGATCGGCCCGGTCCAGCGCCGGTTGAGGTACATGTTGAAGCCGGCGTCGTCCGGGTGGAGCTGCTGGAGGAACCAGAGCCGGCGCTGTTCGGCGGTCAACGGGTGGGTGGCGGTGGTGGTCACCGGACGGTCACCTCGGTCTCGGAGCGGTGCGGGAGGGTGGGCGCGTCGGCGTCGGCGTCGCCGGACGGCCGGGCGGTGCCGGCGGCCCGGTCCTGGATGGCCTTGAGGCCGACCAGGTCGTCGGGCTCGGCGTCGGGGACGTCCCGGTCGAAGTGCCGCAGCACCGGGACGGCCAGGCAGACCAGCGCGAGGGCGGCCATGGCGAGGCCGAACAGCAGGTAGAGCAGTCCGATGCCGCGGCCGTCGCCGGTGCCGATGAGCCGGCCGACGGTGGAGGCGAGGGCGCCGCCGCGGTCCATCAGCGGCTGGAGGAGTCCGGGGCCGAAGGGGGCGACGACGGCGAACCCGACCGGCAGGGTCGACCAGGCGACCATGGTGTTGACCGCGATCACCCGGCCGTGGAAGCGCAGCGGCACCTTGGTCTGCACGATGGTCGCGTAGGCGCCGTTGAGCAGGGCGAGCGCGAAGGTCATGCCGAACGCGCCGAGGGCGACCGTCCAGATCGACGGGCGCAGCCCGGTGAGCAGGCAGGCCCCGGCGACCGCCAGGGTGGCGAGCAGCACCCCGCGCAGCTTCCGTCGGCGCGGTCCGCCCCAGGCCACCAGGGTGATCCCGCCGAGCACGGCGCCGAGGCCGGCCGCCGTGGACACCCAGCCGGCCGCGGAGAGCGGGGCGAAGGAGAGCACGAGCGGGGTGGTGAGCAGGAACAGCGGGGAGAGGAAGACGTTCAGGACCGCGAAGTACAGCAGCATCGCGCGGAAGTGGCTGCTGCCGAGGGCCCGTCGGAAGCCTTCGCGGATCTCGGCGGGAATGCTCTCCCGCCGGGTGGAGCCCATCACGTCCGGGAAGCGCACGGCCAGGGTGACGCCGATGGCGACCGCGTAGCCGGCCACGTCGAGGGCGAGGATGCCGCCGAGCCCGATGGCGGCGAGCAGGCCGACGGCGAACAGCGGGACGAGGAACTGGGCGAGGCCGAAGGCCATCTGGACCACGCCGTTGGCGCGGCCGAGGTAGCGCTTGGGGACGAGCTGCGGCACGGCCGCGTTCCAGGCGAGCCGTTGGAAGGAGAGGGCGGCGGACAGCACGGCGACGAGCGCGTAGGCGTGCCAGACCTCCAGTCCGCCGGTGGCGTACAGCAGGAGCAGGACGACCTGGGTGAGGCCGGCGGCGAAGTCGCCGAGGAGCATGGTCCGGCGCCGGTCGCCCCGGTCGACGATCGCTCCGGCGATCGGGGCGGCGAGGATGCCGGGCACCAGGCCGCAGGCGGCCAGCAGCCCGAACTGGGCGAGGGAGCCGGTGCGCAGGTAGATCCAGACCGGGAGGGCGAACTCGGTGAGCGCCGATCCGATCATCGACACCTGCTGCCCGGAGGCGACGGTGAGGAAGCGGCGCATGGTCGGGCGGACGGGCGCCTGCGCGTCCTGCGCGACCGGCCGTTCGGCGTCCCGGGAGAGCCCGGCGAGCCACCAGGTGGCGCCCTCCGTCCGGCGGTGGCGGTCCTCCTGCCCCGCGGCGATCGACCGGTGGACGCCGGTGACGACGGCCGCGAGCTCGGCGGCCCGGTACTTGAGGTAGAAGTGGCCGGCCTCGTCGAGGACCACCACGGCGGTGGTGTCGGCGATCCGGTGCCACTCGCGGAAGCGCTCCTGGTAGAACTCGGTGGCCGGGTCGCGGTCGCCGCAGACCGCGATCACGGGGGCCTTGATCCGTCCGCCCTCGGTCCCGAACATCCGGGTGAAGTACCGTTCGACGTCCTTGGTGCCGGTGCGGCGGTTGCGGACGATCAGCCGCAGCTGCTCCGGGTCCAGGTCGTCGGTGTCCATCCCGGCGGCGGCCAGGCCGTTGATCATGTCCTGGTCGCTGCGCATCCGGTCGAGGAGTTCGGCCCAGCGCTCGCCGACGGCCGCGCCGCGTCCCCTGGGGCGGGCGAAGGGGAAGATGCCGCCGAGGTGGACCGCGTCGATCTCCCGGCCGGCGGCCTCGACCCGGCGGGCGATCTCGACGGCGAGGCGCACGCCCACCCCGCAGTGCCCGTACAGCACGATCCGGCCCTCGACGCCCTCGACGATCTCGCGCGCGCACCGGTCGGCGACCTCGTCGACGTCCATCGGTTCCTCGCCGAGTTCGTGGCCGGGGACGGCGATGGAGTGCAGCGCCCAGTCCTCGGGCAGGGCGTCGGCGAGCGGCTTGTAGATCAGCGCGCTGCCGCCGCCGTAGGGGGCGCAGACGACGCTCGCGGTGGTGCGGCGGCGTTCGGGGGTGAGCCGGTGCAGCAGCCCCTGCGGCCCCCGGTCGGCGCCCGGGTCGGTGACGAGCCCGGCGAGCTGCCGGACGGTCGGGAAGCGGAAGAGGTCCATCACGCCGACCGGGGTCGGCAGGTCGGGGAAGGTGCGGCGCAGCCGGGCGACGACCTGGGTGGCGAGCAGCGAGTGCCCGCCGATCTCGAAGAAGTCGTCGAGGGCGCCGACCTTCGCGACGTCGAGCACCTCGGCCCAGATCGCGGCGATCAGCGTCTCGGTGTCGCCCTCGGGTTCGACGTGTCCGGCGGCCGGGGCGGTGTCCTCGGGTTCGGGCAGCGCCTTGCGGTCGACCTTGCCGTGGGCCAGCAGCGGCAGGCGGTCCAGGACGACGAACCGGGCGGGGACCATGTAGTCCGGCAGGACCTCGCCGAGCGTCACCCGCAGTTCGGCCGCGGCGGGGACGGCCGCACCGGCCGCGCGTTCGAGGTAGGCGACGAGGTTCTGCCGGATCCCCTCGCCGCGGACGGTGACGAAGGCCTGGGTGACGCCGGGCAGCGCGGTGAGCGCGGCCTCGATCTCGCCGGGCTCGACCCGGTAGCCGCGGACCTTGATCTGGTCGTCGGCGCGGCCCAGGTACTCCAGCACGCCTCCGCCGGCCTCCGGCCGCCAGCGGGCCAGGTCGCCGGTGCGGTACATCCGGCCGCCGGCGAAGGGGTCCTCGACGAAACGTTCCGCCGTCAGCTCGGGACGGCCCAGGTAGCCGCGGGCCAGCCGGTCCCCGCCGAGGTACAGCTCGCCGGTCACGCCGGGCGGCACCGGCCGCCGGGCCGCGTCCAGGACGTAGCAGCGCGCGCCTGCGAGCGGGGTGCCGATCGGGGTGTTCCCCGGGCCGTGCTCCCCCGGCAGGACCTCGTGGACGGTGACGCCGACCGTCGCCTCGGTGGGGCCGTAGTGGTTGAACACCGCGCAGTCGCCCCGGCCGGCCAGATCGGCGGCCCAGGCCCAGGACGAGGCCTCCCCGCCGAGCACCAGAGCGCGGCGCGGCAGCAGGCGTTCGAGCGGGGCGTCGGCGGACAGCGCGGCCAGGTGGGAGGGCGTCATCTTGAGGTAGTCGAGCGCCGACGCCTCGATGTGCGCGGCGAGTTCGGCGCCGGCGATGCGCCGCGGCAGCAGGTGCACCCGGCCGCCGGTGGTGAGCGCCAGGTAGAGCATCGTGATGCTGAAGTCGAACGACAGGGACTGCAGCAGCCCGTAGCGGGCGCCGGGCTCGATCCTCAGCCGTTCCCGCACGCCGGCCAGGTAGTTGAGGATCTCGCGGTGCTGCACCGCGACGCCCTTGGGCTGCCCGGTGGAGCCGGAGGTGTAGATGACGTAGGCGAGGTCGTCCGGCCCGGACGCCTCGGCGAGCGGCGCGTCCTGCGGCACTCCGTCCGGCGCGGCGTCGGCGCGGTCCACCAGCAGCTCCGCGCCCCCGTACGCGGGGAACCGCTCCCGCAGCTCCGTGTCCGTCACCAGCACCCGCACGTCCGCGTCGGCCACCAGGTGGGAGAGCCGCGCGGGCGGCTGCTCCGGGTCCAGCGGCAGGTAGCAGCCGCCGGCCTTCAGCACGGCGACCAGGGCGACCGCCAGGTCCGGGGACTGTTCCAGGCACACCGCCACCCGGTCGTCCCGGCCGACGCCCAGGGCCCGCAGCCGCCGGGCCAGGGCCGTCGCCCGCGCGTCGAGTTCGCGGTGGGTGACGGTGGCGTCCTCGAAGACCAGCGCGGGGCGGTCGCCCGCCTGCCGGGCCGCCGCCGCGAGCAGCGCGGTCAGCGTTCCGGGCCCGTCCTCGGGGAGCGGCGGGCCGGCCGCCCACTCCTCGACCAGGTCGCGGTGCTCGGTGCGGGTCGTCACCGGCAGGTCCTCGACGGCCCGGTCCGGATCGGCCGTGGCCGCCGTCATCAGGACCTCGAAGCGCTCGGTGAGGCGTCGCACGGTGTCGGCGTCGAAGAGGTCGGTCCGGTAGGTGATCAGCCCGAAGAGCCCGCCGTCCTTCTTCTCCCGCAGGTAGAAGGCGAGGTCGGAGTGGCTCGTGGTGGCGGCGTGCCCGAAGCCCTCCGCGCCGGCGGCGGGTGCGGTGGGGGCGGCGCGGTCGCCGTAGTTCTGGAACGCGAAGGTGGCCTGGAACACCGCCGAGCGGCTGACGTCCCGCTCGATGTCCAGATCGGCGACCATCTGCTCGAAGGGCACCTCCTGGTGGGTGTAGGCGTTCAGCGTGGTCTCCCGCACCCGACCGACCAGCTGCCCGAAGGTGAGTCCCTCCTCCAGCCGGGCGCGGATCGGCAGCATGTTGACGAAGGCCCCGACCACCGCCTCCAGTTCCCGGTGGAGACGGCCGGCCACGGCCGAGCCGATCGCGAAGTCCCGCTGACCGGTGTGCCGGCCGAGCAGCACCTGGAGCCCGGCCATCAGCACCATGTACGTCGACGCGCCGCGGGCGCGGGCGCACTCGGCGACGGCGCGGGCGAGTTCCGGGCTCCAGTGCAGTTCCACGGCGGCGCCGTCGAAGGTGAGCAGTGGCGGCCGGGGCCGGTCGACGGGCAGTTCCAGGGCGGGGACGTCGGCGAGTTCGGTGCGCCAGTAGTCGCGGGAGGCGGCCAGGGCGCCGCTGTCCAGCCGGTCCCGCTGCCAGCGTGCGTAGTCCCCGAACTGGACGGGGACGGGCGGGAGTTCGTGCTCCGCGCCGTGGGCGTACCGGGCGTGGAGCAGGTCCAGTTCGCGGTTGAGGATGTCGATCGACCAGCCGTCGCCGACGATGTGGTGCATGACCAGGGCGAGGACGTGGTCCTCGGCGGAGAGCCGGACGAGCAGGGCGCGCAGCAGCGGCCCGGTGGCGAGGTCGAAGGGTCTGGCGACCAGCGCCCCGATCTCGTCGGCGGCTCTTCGGCCGGGGTCGGGATCGTCCGAGGCGTCCACGAAGGCGGCGGCGAAGGGCCCCGGTTCGGCGACCACGACCTCGGCCCTGCCGTCCTCCGTGACCGGGAAGGTCATCCGCAGGCCCTCGTGCCGTGCCACCAGGGCGGCCAGGGCGGTGTCCAGCGCCGAGCGGTCCAGCGGGCCGCGCAGCCGCCGGGCCGGGGCGAGCGTGTAGGCCGTCCCGCCGGGCGAGAACTGGTCCATGAACCAGAGCCGTTCCTGTCCGCTGGACAGGGGCGGGGCGCTGCCCTCCGGGCGGGGCTCGACCACCCGCACCGGGGCCGCGGCGCCGCGCAGGCGCTGGGCGAGGAGGGATCGTTTGGTGGCGGACCAGCCCGCGGGCAGGTCCTGGGTGTCGGTCATCGGCAGTCCGTTCGGGCGTGGAGCGGGGAGGACGCGCAGGGGCGGTCGGCGGCGGTCAACGCCGCTCTCGCACGACGGCGGCCAGGGCGGCCGGGGTGGAGGCGTCGAAGATCAGGTCGAAGGCGAGCTCGACCCCGTAGGCGGCGCGGATCCGGGCGGTGATCTGGATGATCGTCAGCGAGTGTCCGCCGTGGTCGAAGAGGTCGTCCTCGGGGCCGAGGCCGGAGACGCCCAGGACCTCCTCCCAGATCGCCAGGACACCCGCCGTGACGTCGTCGGCCTCCGCCGCTCCCGCGGCCCGCGCGCGCGGCGGGTCGGGCAGGGCGCGCCGGTCGAGCTTGCCGCTCGGGGTGAGCGGCAGGCGGTCGAGGGTGACGAACTGCCGGGGCACCATGATCGCGGGCAGGGTGCGCAGCAGGTGGTCCCGCAGGTCCGCGTCGGGCAGCGGTGCGCTGTCGGGAGCGGGCACCCGGTAGCCGACGAGGGCGGGCTCCCCCTCGGCCTGCTCGCGGACGGCGACGGCCGCCGCGGCGACGGCCGGGTGGTCGAGCAGCGCGGCCTCGATCTCGCCGAGTTCGATCCGGTGGCCGCGGATCTTCACCTGGTCGTCGATCCGGCCGTGGAACTCCAGTTCGCCGTCCCGCGTCCACGCCACGAGGTCGCCGGTGCGGTACATCCGGCCGTCGGCGAACGGGTCACCGACGAAACGTTCCGCCGTCAGTTCGGGCCGCCCCCGGTAGCCGTCCGCGAGGCCGTCGCCGCCCAGGTGGAGCTCTCCGGGGATCCCGATCGGCACCGGGAGGCCGTCGGCGTCCAGGACGTACGCCCTGGTGTTGGCGACCGGCCGGCCGATCACCACGGCGTCCGGCTCCGCGGGGACGTCGGCGCAGGTGGCGTAGATCGTCGCCTCGGTCGGGCCGTACCCGTTGATCAGCCGGCCGAGGGAGCCCCGGAGCTCGCGGGCCAGCGGGAGCGGCAGCGCCTCCCCGCCCACGATCCCGGTCAGCCCGGCCGGCAGCGGCCCGGCGCTGAGCAGCACGCGCCAGCCCGAGGGGGTCGCCTGCAGATGGGTCACGCCCTCCCGCCGGATCAGCCCGACGGTGCCCGGCGCGTCCAGGGCGGCGCCGTCCGGCGCGAGGACCAGCCGGCCGCCGGTGACCAGCGGCAGCAGGATCTCCAGCCCGGATATGTCGAAGGAGAGCGAGGTCAGGCCGAGCCAGACGTCCTGCGGTCCCGAGCCCAGCCGCTCCGCGAAGGAGGTCAGGAGGTTCACCAGGGCCCGGTGCCCGATCTCCACGCCCTTGGGCCGCCCGGTCGAGCCGGAGGTGTACAGCACGTAGGCGAGGTCGCCGGGCGGGGCCGGCTCCGCCCCCGGGGCCGTCGGTTCCGTGCGGCCGCCGCCGAGGCGCAGGACGGCCGGTGCCGCCGCCACCACGTCGGCGGCGGGCTCCCGGTCGGCGACCAGCAGGGCGGCGCCCGAGTCGGCGAGCAGGAACGCGAGCCGCTCAGCGGGGTGGCCGGGGTCGAGCGGCAGGTAGGCGGCGCCGGCGGCGTGCACCGCGAGCAGGACGGCGGGCAGGTCGGCGGAGCGCTCCAGGTGCAGGGCGACGACGTCACCGCGGCGGACCCCGGCCCCGGCCAGGACGGTGGCCAGTTCGTCGATCCGCTCCACCAGCGCGCGGTAGGTCAGCCGCTCGGTGCCCGCGCCGACGGCGACGGCGTCCGGCGTCTCGGCGGCCCGCTCCCGCACCAGGTCCAGCGCCGTGCGCTCGCGCGGGTAGGCCCGGGCGGTGGCGTTCCATTCCTCGGTCACCAGGTGCCGCTCGCACTCGCCCAGCAGCGGCAGGGCGCTCAGCGCGGTGTCGGGCGCGGCCGTCGCGGCCTCCAGCAGGGCCGTCCAGTGCCCGGCGATCCGGTCCACGGCGTCCGGCGACAGGACCGCCGGAGCGTACTGGAGCGAGAACGCGATCGCGTCGGCGGTGTCGACCGCCTGGAGGTGCAGGGTGTTGCGGGCGGCGCCGTTGAACACCGCGCGGTCCACCCGGACGGTGCTTCCCGGGAACACCGGGTCCGCGGCCGCGCCGCGCCGGTAGCCGAACGACACGGGGGCCAGTCCGGCGCGCGGCGTGAGGCCGCCGACCGCCGCGCCGAAGGGCACCGGGCGGAACGGGTACCCGCCACGGACCTCGGCCCGCACGGCCCGGGCGAAGGCGGCGAAGGACGTCCGGGCGGTCACCCCGGCCGGTGCGTGCACCGGCAGCTCGTTGACGAACAGCCCGATCTCCCCGGCCTGTTCGGGGGTCCGGACGGACAGCGGTACGGCGACCGGGACGGCCTCGCCGCCGTAGCGCAGCAGCAGGGCGTGCAGGGCGGCGAGCAGGAACTCGAAGACGGTGACGCCGCAGCGCTCGGCGGCCTCGGCCAGCTCCGCCCGGCCCCGCGCGTCGATCCGCCACGCGTCGGACCCGCCGGACGCCGGGGCCGTGACGGCGTGCGGCAGTCCCGGGAGGACGGGCTCCGTCGCCGCGGCCCACCGCGGGCCGTACCAGTCGGCGGCCCGGCGGACGAGGTCGGGGTCGGGCGGGGAGAGGGGCGCGGACGGGATCCGGTCGGCGGCCGGGGCGGCCTCGCCCACGGCCTGCGCGTAGGCCGCGGCGAGCTCCGCCACCAGGACGTCCTTCGACTCCCCGTCGAAGACCGCGTGGTGCGCGACGGCCAGCAGTTCCGCCGCCTCACCGCTGCCGCGGTAGAGGGTGAACCGGGCCAGGGGGCCCGCCTGGAGGTCGAACGGTCGTGCCGTCTCCTCGGCCAGCCGCTTCTCCCGGCCCCGCGCGCACTCCTCGGAGGCGTCGACCACGTCGAGGACCGGGGCGGGGCCGGGCTCCAGCACGAGGCTGCCGTCGCGTTCCACGAACACCCGGGACAGGGCGGGGTGACGTGCCGTCACCGTCGACACGGCCCGGGCGAGGGCCTCGGCGTCGACCCGGTCGAAGGAGAGCAGGACGGGCATGTGGAACACCCCGTGCGCCTGGCCGAGGCGCTCGGTGAACCAGACGCCCCGCTGGAAGGGCGAGGCGGGCAGGGGGAGGGAGTGTGGCATGTGCGGCTCGATTCGGCAGTCGGTGAATGGCGCGTTCCCCGTGGCCGGGCGCCGACGTGGCCGGCGCCGCGGATGCTCTGGCGACCCGGCCGCCGGGTGGCGTCCGACCGGCCCCCGGCCGGCCGACGGGCCGCTCCGGCCTCGACCCTCCCGGCCCGCAGATCCCCCCTGCGCACGACCGGTTCGGAGCCGGTCCTCTCCCCCGATGAAAAAGACCGATCTTGGTCCAGACCTGCCGAGAGGTTGGCAGAGATGCCCACCGCCGTCAAGGGTCGTCCACCCCGCTGACAAAGGCGTCATGAACGCGTCCAGCCTGCGGGAATGCCGTCCCGGCAGGCCTTCTGATCGTTCGTCATCGTCGTACCGCCCGCCGACCGGACCACGGGGCACCGACGGCCCCGCGCCCTCGCCCGGCCGCGCCCGCCCGGGGCGCGCCGCCCCGGCGCCACCCCGGCGCTACTCCGGCGGGTCCGCGGGGCGCCGCGGACCCGCCCCGGACGGGCTCCGGATCAGGCGAGCGGGCGGCAGAGCAGGGCGGCCGGGGCCCCGTACTGGAGGCGCTGCCAGGTGGAGGCGACACCGGCCAGGTACTCGCCGTCCGCGCACTGGCCCTTGTAGCGGCCCGGCGCCCAGTCGCTCGCCACCGAGCCGCCGGCGGCGGGCCGGTTGTCGCCCCGGTCGAACCAGAGGGTGCGGCCGTTCAGCGGCAGCGGGGCGGCCGCGGGTGCGCACAGCAGGGCGGCCATGCCGTTGCCGCGCACGCCGTAGCCGACCGCGAAGGTGCGGTCGGGGCACTGGAGCTTGTCGTAGCCGGACGCCCAGTCGCCCCCGGTGACGTAGCGCTCGTCGGTGACGGTGGTCCAGTCGCCGCTGCCGGCGGCCGGTTCGCCCGCGTCGGTGCACAGCGCCCGGCTGTCGCCGCGGGCGAGGGCGGTCAGCCGCTGGCCGTCCGGGCAGTTGCCCTTGCGGTTGCCCGGGCTCCAGTCCGCGCGGGCGAGCATCCGCCGGGAGAGGTCCTGGTCGCCGTGGTCGAGGGCGAGCATGTTCCAGTGGGTCACCGCGGGCACCGGGCCGCTCGCCGCCGGGGCGTCGATCAGCCTCGTCCAGTCGGCGGCCCGCCAGTCGCCGGGGTCGGTGAGGCCGGTGCGCCTGCCGTCGGGGCCGTAGGAGATCAGCGCCCAGCTGTCCAGCGGGCGGCCGGTGGTGTCGGCCCAGCCGACCAGCGGCCAGACGGCGAAGTCGGTGTCCTCGCGGACCAGGATGTCGGTGAACGCGTGCAGCCAGGCCTGCTCCTTGGCGTCGGTCGAGCCCCGGCCGCCCGCGCCGAACTCGCTGATCCACACCGGGGCGGTGAAGTGCTGCCCGGCCCCGGTGACGAACAGCGCCTCGTCGTCCACCACCCGGGCGAGCTGCTCGGGGGTGAAGTCCTGGTAGCGCGGGTCGGCGGTGGATCCCGGACCGCTGCCCGCACCGGTGTTGGCCGGGCCGGTGTAGGCGTAGAAGTGCGCGGAGTAGACCAGCTTCCCGGAGTCGATCAGCGTGTTGGAGAGGTTGCGCACCGGGGTGAGCATCGGGCGGCCGTGGCTGAACCCCGCGGCGGGGACGCCGTACCAGTTGATGCCCTCCATGACGACCAGCAGGTCCGGGTCGGCCCGGAGGATGCGGTTGCCCGCCTCCTCGAAGGCGGCGTACTCGTCGTGGGCGTCGCCCAGGCCCCAGTTGGGGTCGTCCCAGACGTCCCGGCGGACCTCGTTGCGCAGGTCGGCGCCGACCACCCGCTTGTCGGCCTTGTAGCGGTTCACCATGAACAGCCAGTCGTCCTCCCACTGCGCGGTCGACTGGCCGCTGTTCCAGCGCTCGTTGCCGTCCAGGCCGCAGCAGAAGCGGTAGCTCGTGGTGTGGTTGTTGAGGATCACCGCGAAGCCGTCGGCGGTGAGCGCGGCCACCACGGCGTCGAAGACCTGGAGCGGGGTCCGGCCGCGCAGCTGGGGGTTGGCGGCGACGGCGGAGTCCGGGACGGGGACGGTGTCGTGGATCATCGCGTTGGCGAACGGCAGCCGGATGCTGTTGACGCCGAGCCCGTGGAAGTCGGCCAGCAGCCGGGCCACCGGCACCCGGTCCAGACCCAACGGGATGTTGTGCGACACCTGCCCGGCCTGGTTGTTCGCCGGATCGTCGGCGCTCCCGCTGCCCTGCCAGGTGCCCTGCGCGCCGGCCCAGTTGGCGGACTTCAGCTTGAAGCGCTCGCCGTTGGCGTCCACCACGTAGCGCCCGCGGGTGCTCAGCGGTCCGGTCCAGGACGCGGCCGGCCGGGCCTCGGGTCCGTCTTCCGGCGCCGCGACCCCGGGGCCCGCCGCCAGGACGGCGAGCACCGGCAGGGCCGCGGCCAGGGCGAGCAGGCGCGCCGCAAGACTCTTCATGATCGTCCCCGCTGTGATGAGGTGGCTCGGGCCGTGACCGGGCGCACCGGCGCCGTCGACGGGGGACGACGATATGACGGAACCCCGGGCGCGGGAAGGGCGCGTACCGTCCTCGCGGGGAAATCCGGGTGAACGTCAGCGAACGCGCCGCAGGGCGCGGCGCACCCGGGGCCACCGCGACGCGGCGGCGAGGAAGCCGGCCGCCGTCAGCAGCCAGGCGCCCGCCGCGATCCACAGCAGCACCCGGCCGAGCGGGCGCAGCCAGTCCACCCCCGTCGCGGTCGCGGCGGTCAGGGCGGCGACGGCGGTCATGCCGAGCGGGAACACGGTGGCCCAGCGGCGGAGGTCGTAGTCCGGGCGCGGGTTGCGCAGCTCCGCCGCCAGGAGGACGGCGTAGCCGGCGAGCGCCAGACCGAGCAGCACCCAGGTGGCGGTGCGCAGGGCGTCGTGGAGGCCCGGCATCCGGTCCGGCAGGGCGGTGAGCTTGCCGGCGGCGAGGGCCGAGATGGACAGCGCCCCGGCGATCACCCACTGGTCGCCGGCCCCGGTGAGGACCTGGCGGAGGTCGAAGCGGACCAGGGCCCCGAGGTAGAGCAGGAGGCCGAGGCAGAAGGCGGCGAGCGCGGCGGGCGCCAGCAGGTCGGGCCCGCCGGCCGGGGCGACGGTCGCGGCGAGGACGGCGAGCGACTGGGTGGAGACGCAGACCAGGAAGACGGCTCCCGGCATGCCGCGGCGCCAGTGGCGCACGACGGAGGCCAGCAGGAACGGCCAGGCCAGGGTGGCGAGGGCGAGCAGCGCGAGGGCGGCGCCCTGTTCGCCGAGCAGCGAGATCCGGGTGCCGAGGACGCCGGTGGAGGCGACGGCGGTGAGGGCGGGCGGGGTGGCTGCCTTGAGGGTCCATTCGCCGCGGGCGTTCAGGAAGGTCAGGGCGAAGGCCGTGGCGAGCAGCGCCCAGAGGCCGGCGGCGAGGGCCAGCAGGACGTACGAGAGCACCTCCTGCCCGGTCAGGTGGAGGCCGACGGAGACGATCCCGGTGGCCATCACCGCTGCCCCGGCCGCGGGCGGGACGGTGCTCCACCACCCGTTCCGGGCGTCGGGGCGCGCGCTCCGGGGGCTGGTCGCAGAGTTCATGTGCCCATTCGAGCGGAACTCCGGGCGGGGAGGCCGGAGCCGCCACGCCGGTGCCGCCGTTGTGATGGTTCGTCCGCTTCGTCCGCATAGCTTGGTCCCCGGTCGATCCGTGGGCAGCAGTGGTCAGGAGTCCGTCATGGCTGAGTCGACGTCGGAACCGGGAGAGCTCCTGCTGCGGGCCGGGCGGTTCTTCCGCCCGGGCACGGCCGCCGCCGACCTGCACCGGGTGGAGGTCGAGGGCGGCCGGGAGGGCGACGCCTTCTACCGCGACCGGTGGAGCCACGACAAGGTCGTGCACTCCACCCACGGGGTGAACTGCACCGGGTCGTGCCGCTGGAAGGTGTACGTCAAGGACGGCATCATCACCTGGGAGACCCAGGCGACGGACTACCCGTCGGTGGGTCCGGACCGCCCGGAGTACGAGCCGCGCGGCTGCCCGCGCGGGGCGGCGTTCTCCTGGTACACCTACTCGCCGACCCGGGTGCGCCACCCGTACGTCCGCGGGGTGCTGCTGGAGCTGTACCGCGAGGCGAAGGCCCGGCTCGGGGACCCGGTACTGGCCTGGGCGGACCTCCAGGCCGATCCGCGGCGCCGCCGCCGCTACCAGCGGGCCCGCGGCAAGGGCGGCCTGGTGCGGGCCACTTGGGACGAGGCGGTGGAGATCGTCGCCGCCGCCCAGGTGCACACCATCAAGGCGTACGGGCCGGACCGGATCGCCGGCTTCTCCCCGATCCCGGCGATGTCGATGGTCTCCCACGCGGCGGGCGCCCGCTACCACGCGCTGATCGGCGCCCCGATGCTGTCGTTCTACGACTGGTACGCGGACCTCCCGGTGGCCTCCCCGCAGGTGTTCGGCGACCAGACCGACGTGCCCGAGTCCGGCGACTGGTGGGACGCGGCGTACCTGCTGATGTGGGGCTCGAACGTGCCGGTCACCCGCACCCCCGACGCGCACTGGATGACCGAGGCCCGCTACCGCGGTCAGAAGGTCGTGGTGGTGGCGCCCGACTACGCCGACAACGCGAAGTTCGCCGACGAGTGGCTGCACCCCCACCCGGGCACCGACGCCGCGCTGGCGATCGGCATGGGGCACGTCCTGCTCAAGGAGTTCTTCGTCGACCGCGAGGTGCCCTTCTTCACCGACTACGTCCGGCGGTACACCGACCTGCCGTTCCTGGTCACGCTGGCCGAGCGGGACGGCGGGTACGTGCCGCACAAGTTCCTCCGGGCGGCCGACCTCGGCGACGGGGGCGAGGGCGCGGACTGGAAGACGGTGCTGCTGGACGAGGCCACCGCCGAGCCCGCCGTCCCGGGCGGATCGCTCGGCTTCCGCTGGACACCGTCCGGCGAGGGCCGCTGGAACCTCGACCTCGGCGCGCTGCGGCCCGCCCTGTCCCTGCACGGACGCGCGGGCGAGGCCGTCGAGGTGCTGCTGCCGCGCTTCGACACCGAGGGCGGCGAGCACGGCCAGGGGCGCGGCGAGGTGCTGCGCCGGGGCGTGCCCGCCCGCCGCCTGGGCGGCGCGGACGGGCCGCTGGTGACCACGGTCTTCGACCTTCTGCTCGCCCAGTACGGGGTGGGCCGCCCCGGCCTGCCCGGTGACTGGCCCACCGGCTACGAGGACGCCGAGGCGCCCGGCACCCCCGCCTGGCAGCAGCGGCACACCTCGGTGCCGGCCTCGGCCTGCGCCCGGATCGCCCGCGAGTTCGCCACCACGGCGGAGAAGTCGCGGGGCCGCTGCGTGATCCTGATGGGTGCGGGCACCAACCACTGGTTCCACTCCGAGACGATCTACCGCTCCTTCCTGGCACTGCTCCAGCTGACCGGCTGCCAGGGCCGCAACGGCGGCGGCTGGGCGCACTACGTCGGGCAGGAGAAGTGCCGCCCGTCCACCGGCTGGGCGACGCTGGCCGGAGCCGCCGACTGGGCCCGCCCCGCGCGGCAGGCCATCGGCACCGGCTGGTTCTTCCTCCACACCGACCAGTGGCGCTACGACCACTTCCGCGCCGAGGTGCTCGCCTCCCCGCTGGGCTCCGGGGCCTTCCGGGGGATGACCGCCGCCGACTGCCTGGCCCAGGCCGCCCGCACCGGCTGGATGCCCTCCTACCCGACCTTCGACCGCAACCCGCTGGACCTCGGGGACGCCGAGGACCCGGTGGCCTCCGCCGTGGCGGAGCTCGGGGCCGGGACGCTGCGCTTCGCCGGCGAGGACCCGGACGCCCCCGGGAACTGGCCGCGGGTGCTCACCCTGTGGCGCTCCAACCTGTTCGGCTCCTCCGCGAAGGGCGCCGAGTACTTCTCCCGGCACCTGCTCGGCACCCACTCCGGCCTGCGCGCCGCCGAGGCCCCCGAGTCGGTCCGTCCGCGCGACGTGCGCTGGCGCGACGAGGCCCCGGAGGGCAAGCTCGACCTGCTGCTCTCGCTGGACTTCCGGATGACCTCCTCCACCCTGCTGTCGGACGTCACCCTGCCGGCCGCCACCTGGTACGAGAAGCACGACCTGTCCAGCACGGACATGCACCCGTTCGTCCACGCCTTCGCCCCCGCGATCGACCCGCCCTGGCAGGCCCGGACCGACTTCGACGCCTTCCACGCCATCGCGCAGCGGTTCAGCGAGCTCGCCGTCACCCACCTGGGCACCCGCCGCGACCTGGTCGCCACCGCGCTCCAGCACGACACCCCCGGCGAGACCGCCCAGCCCGGCGGCACCGCCCCGGACTGGCGGGCCGGCGACTGCGCACCCGTCCCCGGGCGGACCCTGCCCGGTCTCACCGTGGTCGAACGCGACTACACCGCGGTCGCCGCGAAGATGGCCGCCCTCGGGCCGCTCGCCGAACGGCTCGGCCTGCCCGCCAAGGGCATCGCGCTGCACCCGGACGCCGAGATCGCGGCCCTGGCCGCGTCCAACGGCACCGCCCGGGGCGGGGCGGCGGACGGCCGCCCGCTGCTGGACACCGCCGTGAAGGCCGCCGACGCGATCCTCGCACTGTCCGGCACCACCAACGGCCGCCTCGCCGTCCAGGGCTTCCACACCCTGGAGCGGCGCACCGGGCAGCCGATGGCGCGGCTCGCGGCCGAGCACGAGGGCAAGCGGGTCACCTACGCGGACACCCGGGCCGCGCCCGTCCCGGTGATCACCTCGCCGGAGTGGTCGGGCAGCGAGGCGGGCGGGCGGCGCTACACCGCGTTCACGCTCAACACCGAGCACCTCAAGCCCTGGCACACCCTGACCGGCCGCCAGCACTTCTTCCTCGACCACGACTGGATCCACGAGCTGGGCGAGGCCCTGCCGGTCTACCGTCCGCCGCTGGACATGCACCGGCTGTTCGGCGAACCCCGGCTCGGCCCGGACGGGCAGCGGGAGGTGACGGTCCGCTACCTGACCCCGCACAACAAGTGGTCCATCCACTCCGAGTACCAGGACAACTGGTTCATGCTCGCGCTCTCCCGCGGCGGCCAGCTGATCTGGATGAGCGACCGCGACGCCGCCGCCATCGGCGTCGCCGACAACGACTGGATCGAGGCGGTCAACCGCAACGGCACGGTCGTCGCCCGCGCCGTGGTCTCGCACCGGATGCCGCCCGGCACCGTCTACCTGCACCACGCCCAGGACCGCACCGTCAACGTGCCCCGGACGGAGCGGGAGGGCCGGCGCGGCGGCGTCCACAACTCGCTCACCCGGATCCTCCTCAAGCCCAGCCACCTGATCGGCGGCTACGCCCAGCTGTCCTGGGGCTTCAACTACCTGGGGCCGACCGGAAACCAGCGCGACGAGGTCACGGTGATCCGCCGCCGCTCCCAGGAGGTGCAGTACTGATGCGTGTGATGGCACAGGTCGCGATGGTGATGAACCTCGACAAGTGCATCGGCTGCCACACCTGTTCGGTCACCTGCAAACAGACCTGGACCACCCGGGCCGGCGTCGAGTACGTCTGGTTCAACAACGTCGAGACCAGGCCCGGCCAGGGCTACCCGCGCCGCTGGCAGGACCAGGAGCGGTGGCGGGGCGGCTGGAGCCTCAACCGCCGGGGCCGGCTCACCCTCACCTCCGGCGGCCGGGTCGAACGGCTGGCCAGGATCTTCGCCAACCCGGTGCTCCCCACGATCAAGGACTACTACGAGCCCTGGACGTACGACTACAACAGGCTCACCGACGCCCCGCTCGGCGACGACTACCCGGTGGCCACCCCGCGCTCGATGCTCACCGCCAAGCCGATGAAGATCGAGTGGAGCTCCAACTGGGACGACAACCTCGGCGGCCTGCCCGAGCACGCCGACGCCGACCCGATGGTCGCCCGGGTCCGCCGGCAGGCCGAGGAGAAGGTCCGGTTCGCCTTCGAGGAGAGCTTCATGTTCTACCTCCCACGGATCTGCGAACACTGCCTCAACCCCTCCTGCGTCGCCGCCTGCCCCTCCGGGGCGATGTACAAGCGCGCCGAGGACGGCATCGTCCTGGTCGACCAGGACCAGTGCCGGGGCTGGCGGCAGTGCGTCACCGCCTGCCCGTACAAGAAGGTCTACTTCAACCACCGCACCGGCAAGGCCGAGAAGTGCACCTTCTGCTACCCGCGGATCGAGGTCGGCCTGCCCACCGTCTGCTCGGAGACCTGCGTCGGCCGGCTGCGCCACCTCGGGGTCCTGCTGTACGACGCCGACAAGGTCACCGCCGCCGCCTCGGTGAAGAACGAACAGGACCTCTACGAGGCCCAGTTGGGCGTCTTCCTGGACCCGGCCGACCCGGCGGTGCGGGCCGCCGCCGAACGCGACGGCATCACCCACGACTGGATCGAGGCCGCCCGGCGCTCCCCGGTGCACGCCCTGATCGCCCGCCACCGGGTCGCCCTGCCGCTGCACCCGGAGTTCCGCACCCTGCCGATGGTCTGGTACGTCCCACCGCTCTCCCCCGTCGTCGAGGCGCTCACCGCGACCGGCTTCGACGGCGAGGACGCCGGCAACCTCTTCGGCGCCATCGACGCGCTGCGCATCCCCGTCGAGTACCTGGCCGGGCTGTTCACCGCCGGTGACCCCGGGCCCGTCCGCACGGCCCTCGGCCGGCTCGCCGCCATGCGCACCCACCTGCGTGCCCGCAACCTCGGCGAGGAACCCGACCCGGCCGTGCCCGCCGCCGTCGGGCTCACGGCACCGGACATCGAGGAGCTGTATCGGCTGCTGGCCATCGCCAAGTACGAGGAGCGGTACGTCGTCCCCACCGCCGCCCTCGCCGACGCCCGCGCGCTGGAGGAGTCGGCCGTCCCCTCCGAATGCGCCGTCGAGCACCAGGACGCACCGGGCGGCAGCGGCCCGTTCGGGGAGAACTCCGGCCGCCGGGCCCTGCCGATGGTCTCCCTGGAGTCCTTCCACGCGCTGCGCCGCCGCCAGCGCGCCGACCGCGAGGAGGACACCCGATGACCGGCCGAGGACTCCGGATCACCCGCCGGGGAGGCCCGAACAGCCGCGGCGCCCACCGCCGCGCCGTGGTCCGCCAGGCCGCCGCGCTCTGCCTCGTCCACCCGGACGCCGAGCTGTACGAGCGGCTGCCGCTGCTGCGCGAGGCCCTCGCCCTCCCGGGGGTCTTCGCCGGAACCCTCCCCGGGGCCGACGGGCTGCTGCGCTTCCTCGACCACGCCGAACGCATCGGCCCGGCCGCCCTGGCCGAGCACTACGTCGAGGTCTTCGACTTCACCGAGCGCCACAGCCTCCACCTCAGCTGGTGGACCGACGGCGACACCCGGCGGCGCGGCGCCGCCCTGCTCCGGTTCCGCGACACCTACCGGCACCACGGCCTGGACCAGCTCGACGGCGAACTGCCGGACTTCCTCCCGGTCGTCCTGGAGTTCGCCGCCGCCACCCACACCGACGACCTGCTGCGCGACCACCGGCCCGGACTGGAACTGCTGCGCCTGGCCCTGCTGGAGGCCGGCACCCCCTACGCCGGCCCGCTCGAAGCCGTCTGCGCCACCCTGCCGGGCCCGAGCCCCGCCGACCGCGCCCAGGCCCTCGCGCTCGCCCGCTCCGGCCCGCCCCGCGAGGAGGTCGGCGCCGGGAGCGGCCTACCGCCGCACGGGCAGCCGCCGGCGGACGGACCGCTCGCGCCCTACGGACACCTGCACCAGCTCCCCGTGATCACCGGAGACCGCTGATGGACGCCTTCCTGTGGGGCGTGCTGCCCTACCTCGCCTTCGCCTCCCTCGTCCTCGGACTGCTCTGGCGGCACCGCTACGACCGGTTCGGCTGGACCACCCGCTCCAGCGAGGTGTACGAGTCCCGGCTGCTCAACCTGGCCTCGCCCGCCTTCCACTACGGCATCCTCCTCGTCCTCGCCGGACACCTGCTCGGCCTGTTCGTCCCCGCGGGCTGGACGGACGCCCTCGGCATCGACGAGCACGCCTACCACCTGCTCTCGCTGATCGGCGGGACCGCCGCCGGCGTCCTGGCGGTGGCCGGCCTCGCCACCCTGCTCTACCGGCGGCGCACCAACACGCCCGTCTTCCGCGGCACCACGCGCAACGACAAGGCGATGTACCTGCTGCTCTTCGGCGAGATCTGCCTCGGCCTGTACAGCAAACTCACCAACTCCGGCCCGAGCGAGGGCTACGACTACCGCTCCACCATCGCCCCCTGGGCCCGCAGCCTGTTCACCCTGCGGCCCGACACCGGCCTGTGGGCCGGCGTCCCCACCACCTACCAGGCCCACGCCGTGCTCGGCATGCTGGTGATCGCCGTCGTGCCGTACACCCGGCTGGTGCACATGTTCAGCGCGCCGTGGTTCTACCTGTTCCGCCCGTACCTGGTCTACCGCAGCCGCCCCGCCGGGCAGCCGGCCGAGCGCGCGCCGCGCCGCGGCTGGGAGGGCATCGACACCTGAGCCGGCGCCTGGCCGGGCCCACCAGGCCCCGCCGGCCCAGCAGGCTCCGGTGCCCCCGGTGGGCTCCGGCGGGCCCCGGTGGGCTCCGGCGGGCCGAAATCCCCCCAACGGGCTCCGGACGGCCGGCGGGCTCCGTACCATCGAGCCCACGCCCGTACGGCGACACCACTGGGGGGATCGTGCCGCCAACAGCACTGCGCGCCCTGGCCCGGCTGATCGACCGCACGTTCGCCCGGATCGCCGCCGCCGCCGTCGACGCCCGCACCTTCGACCGGGCCCTGATCGCCCGGGAGACGGGCTTCTGGAGCGATGTCGAACCGGCCGTCGCCGCCCTCGCCGCCCGCCCCGGGACGGGGCGGGAGCTGCTCGCCCGGCGGACGCTGCGGTGGATCGCCGGCCACGGCGAGGACCGCCACACCTGGGCGGCGGAGGACCCGGGCACGGCGGGGCTGCTGCTCCCCCCGCGGCCCGAGGATCCGGCCCTGCCCTCCTGGGACACCTGGGGCCACATCGCGCCGCCCTGGAGCCAGCCCCTCGGCGAGGACGCCCGAGCCGCCCTCTCCCCGTACGATCCGGCGGACTGCCGGTTCCTCGGCCTCGAAGCGGAGTTCCGCCGGGACCGGCTCGACGCGGCCCTGACGGTTCAGCTGCCGCGCCGGTACGACGCCGGCGAACGCGTCCGTGCCGGGGCCCGGCTGGGCATCGAACTCGAAGCCGTCTCCGAGCTCTCCTTCACCAGCGGCAGCGGCCCCACCGGCGCCCTCGCCTGGCACACCGGGAACGGCCGGGTCGAGGTGCTGGCCGGCGAGCACGGCCGGCTGGTCGCCGAGCGCGCCGTCCTGCGGATCGGTGACGCCTTCTGGCACCTCAGCGAACCCGGCCGGGCCGCCGCCGCCGTGACACCTCGCCACCACCGCGAGCGCCGCCCCGAGGAGTGGCCGCTCGGCCCTGCCTTCGCCCTCGCCTTCCCCCACCACGCGGGCAGCCGGCTGGCCTCCGCGCTGGTACGGCAGGCGCTGGCCGGCATCTCCCGCGCCCGCGGGGTGGAACGGGTCGACCAGCGGCACATCCTCACGCTCTGCCGGGTCTTCGAAGGCGCCGGAACGGAACTGCTCGCCGCCGGCGCGCAGGGCGGACGGGCGTTCCGCCGGCTGATCCTGCGCTGGGTGGAACGCGGCGGGGAGCCGCTGACCGACTGGTTCGCCGGGATCCTCCACGTGAACAGCCGCCGCGGCCCGACCGGCGCCTGGGCCCGGAAGCTGGCCGTCGAACTGACCCGGCGCTCCGGCCCGCGACCGCCCGGGCCCTGGACCCCACCGCCCGAGTCGCCACCGAAGCTGCCCCGGACGGCCGTCCTGCGGCTGCTGTCGGTCGACTTCGACGAGCACCAGCACGAGCGCTCGACCGCCGGGGCCACCGTCCAGTTCGCCGTACCGCCCACCGACGGCGGCGGGCGCAGGGACGGCTGGGACCTGGTCTCGGTCGGCATCGACGGCCTCGACCGGCTCCGCCTCTCCCCCGGAGCCTTCGCCGGCCCCGACCGCCTCGAACCGCTCCGCCGACGGAAGGTGTCGCTGGAGTCGGGCTCCGCGCTCGCCCTGTCCTGGCACGACGGACGGGTTCCGGTGGCGTGGACGGGGTGGCCGACGGCGGTCGGACGGATCCGCGCGGTCGGCCCGGAACCGGTCGTCCCGATCGTGCCGCTGCCGGAGGAGCGGCGGCGCGGCGCCACCGGCTGACGCCTCCGGACCGCTCCCTGCCGAACCGGCCCTACGCCTCCTCCTCCGGGCCGTCCTCGCCGCGCTGGTCCTCGGTGCGCCCGGCCCGCCAGTACCCCATGAAGCAGACCGCGCGCCGGTCCATCCCCCGCTCGCCGACCAGGTGGCGGCGCAGCTCGCGGACCCCGGCCGCCTCCCCGGCGATCCAGGCGTACGGCCGGCCGCCCGGCAGTTCGGCGGCGCGCACCGCCCCGGTCAGGCCCGGCGCGCCGTCCCGGCGGTAAATCCAGACGGTCTCGACGCCGGCGCGGCCGGGCGACAGGTAGGCCTCCTCCCCCGGCCCGTCCACCTCGGCGAAGACCCGGACGGGAAGGTCCCCGGGCAGCTCCTCCAGGATGGCGGCGATGGCCGGCAGCGCCGACTCGTCCCCGGCCAGCAGCACCCAGTCCGGGTCGGCGGGCAGGGTGAACTCCACCCCGCCGGCCCGCTCGACGGCCGGCCCGTACACCGCCACCCGATCGCCCGGGGCGGCCCTGACGGCCCATCGGGAGCCCGGGCCGGCGTCCCCGTGCACGGCGATGTCGATGTCGATCTCGTCGGGCTCGCGGCGCCGGCCGCGGACGGTGTAGGTCCGCAGCACCGGGCGCACCTCCGGGGACATCTCCCGCCAGCTGTGGTACCAGCCGAAGTCGCCGTCGCCGGGCGGGATCAGCGGCTCGGTCTGGCCGGCGAGCGGCAGCAGCAGCTTGATCCGCTGGTCGAGGCCGCCGTTGACGAACCCGGTGAGGCTCTCCCCGGTGAGCGTGATCCGGACCAGGTGCGGCGTGAGGCGCGCGGTGCGGGCGACGCGCAGGGGGAAGAGCGCGAAGCGGGCGGGAGCGGTGACGGTGGACAGGGCGGGCTCCTTCCATCGGTACGGGCGGACGCCGCGGCCGCGCCGGTTCGTACTCTCCCGGCGCACATCGCAGCTTAGGTGAGGCTAACCTAATATTTCTGCCGCCAACACCCGCCCCGCGACGGTCCGTGCGAGCACGGGGCCGGACCGTCCCCGGGTCCCGACCTCCGTTCCGGACGGGCCGGATGGGCCGGACGGGCCGGACGGGCGGACTCCCCCGTCCCCTGCCGGGCGTGTCGCCACCCAGGCCGGACACTGCAGGTGCTGCGGACCGGCCGGACTGCGCCGCCCGGCCCCGGGACGAAGGGAACTCGGTGTTCAACCTCGTGGATCTGGCGTTGGAGCCAGAGTCCTGTGCGTTCCCGACCGGGCCGCCGACCACCTCCTCGTCCACGACGCGTTCCCCCGTCGGCTGCGCCCGTTCCTGAACCCCCTCCCGACGCCGCCACCGCTTCCGGGCCCGGCCCAGGCGACCGCCGACCGCCTCGCGGCGATCCTGGGCGCACCCGATCGCCGCCCCGTCCACGTCCGCCACCGGCCCGGGCACGTCGGCGGGGAAGCCGAGACCGTCGCCGCGGCGACCGCGCACGCGCTCGGCCGCCCCCTCCTGCGCCTGGACTGGGACGGCCTCAGCGCCCTTTCCGACGCGGACGCCCTGCTGGCCGAAGCCGTCCTGGAAGCCCGACTGCGCGAGGCTCGCCGGTGTGCCTCGGGCGGAATGCGTGAGATTCTCCATATTCCAAGGGGAGGGCGGCCGGGTCAAGTCCTTCAACTGGACCTCAAACTCGTCCAATTCCTCGCAATTCTTCGTGACCAACCTGCCCGGAAAGGAGGAGGGCACTTCTCAGGTCTCCCGGAGCTGGGCAGAAGCGATCATGGAAACCTCAACTGCGACTTCGGCGCGTTGACCCGCCGTCGGCGCCTGCTCGAAGCTTTGACCGATCACTTCCACACGCGCACGCCGCTCCGACCCGCGGACGGAATCAGAGGCGACGATATGCCGGAGCCTTCTCCGGCACCGCCGAGAGTCTCGGGGACGGCCGGAAGCTGCGCCGGGCGACGGCGAGGCGCCGATCGGCAGCCAAGTCGTCCGCACGGGATCCGTCTCGTTGTTGATCCCAGTAGGAGTAATCGGGGCCGCCAATGAGGTCGACCGCGGCCTGCATTGTGTTGCGGCGAAGGTCCTCGGCACCGATCAGTTGCCGCTCCCACAGTTGTACAACTGCCAGGAAGGCCCGGGCGCCGCGGACGCCGACACTGTGAGTGGCGCGGCCGGGCACCGGGCACTGGGGGATTTCCGTCAGCATCCCGTCAACGCGGCCGATGTTGTCGACCGTGACCGAGAACATCTCCTGTATGACCTGATCCGTCTCCCTGTGGAGCCACTGGAGTTCCTCCAGGTCGGCCGGCGAGACTGTGATACGGCGATAGAGCAGGTTGAATGCAATCGCGGTCGGAGGACCAATCCTGTCCAGGAGGCTGTTCCCGGTCGAGATATCCGTCGCGGTCGGGACTGTGAACGAGGTTGCGAGTCGGTGGAACCCACCGCCGGACCACATGGCGACGCAGTCGTTCCAGCCGAGGTCCACGGCCTTGCTCAGGTGCCTGAGCGCGCTGCTCTCGTCGTACGCCGCCTCGACATCAGCCAGCATGGCGTGCAAGTGAGCTTCCATCCACGCCGGCCCGAACTCGGACGCGCGTGTCAACAGCCGTTGCAGGGCGCCGCCTCGCTGCCTCTCGTCACCACTGATGGCCGTCCTGACCGTGTCATAGAACTGCCTGAACGTGACTTCCATGTCCCCATTGCTCCACGTCATGGTCGACGGCCGGTCAGCCGCGCCCGGACGGCGAAAGTCTGACGGGCTCAGCCGGTTCCGTCCAGAGAGAGGATCCGCCAACTTCGGAGTTGGTGATGACACGCTGCCACCGGACCACCAGCGCATCCTCGCGATCGTGCGCGACGCGGGCGGGCCGGTGGCGGTCAAGCAGGTCGGCGAGGAACTCGGGCTGGAGGTAGCGGTGCGGGGCAAGCTGGAGCCGCCGCGCGGGAAGCTGTCCAAGCTCGCCGGGCCCGCTGCGCAAGCTGCCCGACGGCAAGTTCACCACGCGCCTGTGACCTGCGGCGCCGTGGAGGGTCGGCCGTAACCACGTTGCCCCCGGCGGCCGTTGGAGTTGTGCGACGAATACCGACGAGCCCGCCGCGGGCATCTCCCTTGTCCACCAATGCCGCCTGAACCTGTCCACGAGCACCAACGTCTACTCCGTGACCTGCTGCGATCCCGCCTGAAGGCGATCCGATCCCCGTTACGGTCGCAGCCTGCGGGCCGGACAGCGGTGCTGGTGCCGGCGATGCTGCGGCATGACCAGCGCCTGCTGGACCTGGCCGGCGGCAACAGCGTGCCCGAGTCGACCCTGCGGCGCTGGCGCGACGAGATGATCGACCTGCTCGCCGCGAAGGCTCCGCGCCTGGACCGGGCGCTTCGCAGGATAGCCGCGCGGGGCGAAGGGGTCGTGCTGATCGACGGCACCTTGATCCCGACCCAGCGCCGCACCGGGAAGGCGAATCGGCCTAACTACTCCGGCAAGCACCGCCGCCACGGCCTGCACTTCCTCGCCCTGACCGACGAGCAGGGCAAGCTGATCCGGATCTCGGCCGCCCGGCCGCGACCGGCAGACACCGGGCCTTCGCCGCACTCACCGCCTCACCCGGAGCCCACGACCACGACCACGACAACCGCCGACGGGAGACCGGCGACCGCTACTACCCGGCCCTGCGAAACCTGTTCAACCGCACGCTCGGCCGGCTCCACCACTGCCTGACCAGCCGCCAGAAGTTCGATGAGACAATCGCGTTCACCCAACCAAAGCCGTCACGGCTCGCCGCAGCTGCTTGACCCCGTAGCCGCCTGGGGTGTCTTGTCGGCACTGACGCTGTCAGGCGTGGTGCGAGGACGGCCGGTCGTGAGACGCGGAACCCGGATCTTGTCCATGACGGGCTCGAATTGGGTGCAGTCGGCGCATTGTCCCGGCGCAATGGCCAGGGCCAACGCCCGGCAGCGGCCCTCCGCGCTCAGGTGGATCTTGGTGGTGCGACCGCCTCGGGACCGCCCGAGGGCCTCGCCGGCCGCCCGGGCGGCGGGCGAGCCGGGGCTCGGCCCGTGGGTGATGCTCGGCAAGACCTTCAAGGGGCCGACCGACCGGACGCTCGCCCGGCAGAGCGCCGAGTTGCTCGCCCGGGAGACCGGGCGGGACGCCCGGACGGTGCCGGTCCGGCCGGAACCGGTCGTCGAGGTCGCCTTCGACGGCCTCCGGCGCAGCCCCCGCCACCCCGCCGGGCCGGCCCTGCGGTTCGCCCGGGTGGTGCGCTACCGGCGGGACAGGAGCGCCGCCGAGGCCGACACGGTGGCCTCCGTACGGGAGTTGGCCACCGTCGGAGGCCTGTGAGGCCGTCCGCGCGGACGGGTCCGCCGACCCGCCCGGCGAAGTACCGCGGGTTGAACGCATTGTGCCGCCATGGGGGTTCACCCACAGGGGCCGAATCAGCCGTTCTCGGTCCGGCCACCGTACCCGTCCGTAAACGGACCGGCGACGGCTAGTTTGACCGTGACAACGAGAGGCGGCCGCCGGGCAGCCGGCGCCGCCCTGGCGAAAGGTGCCCGACATGCAGGTGAGCGTCGACCGGGACCGTTGCTGCAGCTCCGGCTTGTGCGTGACGAACGCCCCCGCGGTCTTCGACCAGGACGACCGGGACAGTCTTGTGATGCTCCGTCAGACCGTCCTGCTGCCCGAGCAGTTCGACGACGTCAGACTCGCCTCCGAGCTCTGCCCGGGCCGGGCGATCACCGTCACCGGGGACGAGCCCGCGCTGACCGGGGCCTGACGGACCCCCGCCGCCGGCCCCGCAGGCCGCCGGGAACCTTCCCGGGCCCGAACCCCACGAGAACACCCGCGACGTGAGGAGACCCCCGCCTTGACCACCGCACCCACCACCCCCGTCCTCCCAGTGCCGGCCCGGCACTCCGGCGGCTGCCCGTTCGGCCCGCCGCCCGCGTACACCGAGGCTGCCGCCACCGGGCCGGTGACCAGGGCCAAGCTGCCCGACGGCGACCTCTGCTGGCTGGTCACCGGCCTCGCCGAGGTCCGCACCGTGCTGTCCGACCGCCGGTTCAGTGCCGACATACGCCACCCCGCCTTCCCGCTGCTGGTCGCCGGCGCTCGCGAGCTGATCACCGACAATCCGGACTTCCTGCGGCTCGACGACCCCGAGCACGCCCGCCAGCGCCGCATGCTCACCGGGGAATTCCTGGTCAAGCGGGTGGAGGTGCTGCGCCCGGAGATCCAGCGGATCGTGGACGAGGCACTGGACCGGATGACCGCGGGCCGGACCACGGCCGACCTGGTCACCGACTTCGCGCTGCCGGTGCCCTCGCTGGTGATCTGCCTGCTGCTCGGCGTGCCGTACGAGGACCACGACCGCTTCCAGAGCCTGAGCCGCACGATGCTCAACCGGGAGAGCACCGTGGAGCAGCTCCGGGAGGCCCAGGAGGAGGTCCTGGACTACCTGCGCGACCTGACGGCCCGCAAGCGCGCAGAGCCGGAGGACGACGTCCTCAGCCGACTCGCCACGCGGGACGACCTGACCCCGGACGACGCGGCCGCCATGGGCGTGCTGCTGCTGATCGCCGGGCACGAGACGACCGCGAACATGATCGCGCTGTCGACCGCGCTGCTGCTGGAGCACCCCGAGCAGATCCCCGGCCTGGCCGACCCGGCCACCCTGCCGGGCGCGGTGGAGGAGCTGTTGCGGCTGCTGACCATCGTGCACACCGGCCTGCCCCGGGTGGCGCTGGAGGACGTCGAGCTGGGCGGCGTCACCGTCCGGGCCGGGGAGGGCGTGATGGCGATGCTCTCCACCGCCAACCGGGACGAGGCGGCGTTCGGCGGCGCCGGCCATCGGGCGACGGACGAGCTGGACCTGTACCGGGACGCCCGGCGGCACCTGGCGTTCGGCTTCGGCGTGCACCAGTGCCTGGGCCAGCCGCTGGCCCGCGCCGAACTCCAGATCGCCCTGGAGACGCTGTTCCGCCGGCTGCCGGGGCTGCGGCCGGCCGGCGAGCGCGAGTTCCGTACCGAGTCGTTCATCTACGGGATGCGGTCACTGCCCGTGACCTGGTGAGCGGGGCCCATTGGAGAACTCTCACCGGAGTACCGGGCGGAGCTGTCCGGGCGATCATGTGCGGAGCCGGATGACGAGGGCGGCTGCGGTGACGGCGTGCGCGCGAGGGGCGGGGTCCGACCGATCGGACCCCTCCCCTCGTTGAAGTTCCGCGCGGAACCGTTCAGTCGAGGGCCTCCCGCTGTCCCCGGGCCCTGCTCCAGGCGCTCTCGCGCAGCAGTCGCAGGCCGTTGAGGCCGACGATGACGGTCGAGCCCTCGTGGCCGAGCACGCCCAGCGGCAGCGGGAGGGTGGCGACCAGGTCCCAGACGACCAGGACGGTGATGAACACCGAGGCGATCACCAGGTTCTGCACCACGAAGGAGCGGGCCCGCCGGGAGAGCGCCACCACGGCCGGGACGGTGGCGAGTTCGTCGCGGACGATCACCGCGTCGGCGGTCTCCAGGGCGAGGTCGGAGCCGGCCCGGCCCATCGCGAGGCCGGCGTGGGCGGCGGCCAGCGCGGGCGCGTCGTTGACGCCGTCGCCGACCACCAGCACCTTGCCTCCGGCCGCCTCCCGCTCCCGGACGGCGGCGACCTTGTCCTGCGGCAGCAGTCCGGCCCGGACGTCGGTGATGCCGACCTCGGCGGCCAAGTGGGCGGCGGCGCGCGGGTTGTCGCCGGTGAGCAGCATCGGCGCGGTGCCGGTCAGCGCCCGCAGCGACGCGACGGTGGCGGCGGCATCCGGGCGCAGCCGGTCGGCGAGGCCGAGCACGCCGACCGGTTCGCCGTCCGCCTCGACCAGGACGGCGGTGCGCCCGCCCTCCTCCAACTCCGCTGCCAGCGCGGCGGCTTCGGCGGAGGCCGCGTCGGTGCGCCCCAGGATCAGCCGGGCCGGCGCGCCGACCGCGAGGACCCGGCCGTCGACGGTGGCGGTGACGCCGACGCCGGGGGTGGAGGTGAAGTCCTCGGCGGCGGCCGGGGTCAGGCCGCGGGCGCGGGCGGCGTCGACGACGGCGCGGGCCAGCGGGTGCTCGCTGGGGTGCTCGGCCGCGGCCGCCAGCGCCAGCAGCCGTTCCTCGGAGAGGCCGGAGCCGGTGAGCGGCCGGAGGTCGGTGAGGCGCGGGGTGCCCTCGGTGAGGGTGCCGGTCTTGTCCAGTGCGACGGCGTCGACCTGGCCCAGACGCTCCATCACGACGGCGGACTTGACCAGGACGCCGTGCCGTCCGGCGTTGGCGATGGCGGAGAGCAGGGGCGGCATGGTGGCCAGCACCACCGCGCACGGGGAGGCGACGATCATGAAGGTCATCGCCCGGAGCAGCGAGCCGGTGAAGGCCGCACCGAAGGCCAGCGGGACCGCGAAGACCGCGAGCGTGGCGGCCACCATGCCGAGCGAGTAGCGCTGCTCGACCTTCTCGATGAACAGCTGGGTGGGCGCCTTGGTCCCGGAGGCCTCCTCGACCAGCTGGACGATCCGGGCGATCACGGTGTCCGAGGCGTCCCGCTCGACCCGCAGCCGCAGCGCCCCGGTGCCGTTGAGGGTCCCGGCGAACACCTCGTCGCCGGTCTCCTTGAGGACGGGCAGCGGCTCGCCGGTGATGGTGGCCTGGTCGACCTCGCTCGCGCCGTCGAGCACCCGCCCGTCGGCGCCGATCCGTTCACCGGGCCGCACCAGCACGGTGTCGCCGACGGCGAGCTCCTCCGTGGGCACGGTCTCCTCGCGGCCGTCGGGCAGCAGCCGGGTGGCGGTGGCCGGGGCGAGGTCGAGCAGTCCGCGCACCGAGTCGGCGGTACGGGCGGTGGCCAGCGCCTCCAGGGCGCCGGAGGTGGCGAAGATGACGATCAGCAGCGCGCCGTCCATGACCTGCCCGACGGCGGCGGCGCCGAACGCGGCCACGATCATCAGCAGGTCGACGTCGAGGGTCTTCTCCCGCAGTGCCTGGAGCCCGGCCCAGGCAGGCTCCCAGCCGCCGGTGGCGTACGCGAGCGCGTACAGCGGGCCCCAGGCCCAGGCGGGGGCGCCGGTCAGCTGGAGCGGCAGGGCGATCAGGAAGAGCACGGTCGCGGCGGCGGCCCAGCGGGCCTCGGGCAGCGACAGCACCCGGGTGCGCCGTGCGGGCACGGTGTCCGGGCGTGGCGCGGCCGGGGGCGCGGAACGCCCGGTCAGGGTGGTGGTGGACATGGCGGGGGGACCCTTCGGGCAGGCCTGGGCAGGGCGGGGCCGTTGACTCGTTCACGATACATGAACATATGAAGGCTCGTTCATCTATGAGTTGTAGGATGGCCCGCATGGGTCATGGAGCCACCCCCGCCACCGCCGTCCCGCACACGCGCCTGGACGCGACCAGCGCTGCCCGGGTGGCCACCACCCTGCAAGCCCTCGCCACACCCTCCCGGCTGCTGATCCTCTCCCGGCTGCGCGAGGGCCCCTGCGCGGCCACCGAACTCGCCGCCGAGGTCGGCCTGGAGCAGTCCGCCTGCTCCCACCAGCTGCGCCTGCTGCGCAACCTCGGCCTGGTCATCGGCCGCCGCAACGGCCGGCAGGTCGTCTACGCGCTCTACGACAACCACGTCGCCGCACTGCTCGACCAGGCCGTCTACCACATCGAGCACCTGCGGCTGGGCCTCAGCGACGCCGTCGACCCGCAGGACGCGGACGACGAGCACGAGCCGGTCGGCGGCGCCGCGCGCTGACGCGCCACGGCGCCCGATCGGACCTCAGGCACGGTGTCCTCGGGGCCTCGCACGAGTGTCCCGTCGGACCTCAGGCGCGCGTTCCGCCGCCGGGCCCGGACCCGGCCGACCGGCCGGAGACCACGGGGCCGAGCCGGGCCTGACGGGCCAGCAGGTCGGCGAACGCCACGGTGAGCGGATCGGGGCGGGTGCGGGTGTAGGCGGTGAGGGTGCGCAGGATCGGGGGGTCCGGGCGCAGCAGGGCGCCCTCGAAGTGGGCCGGGACGATGTTGGCGGGCACCAGGGCGGGGCCGAGCCCGGCCGCGGCCAGCAGCGGGGCGGCCGAGGTCTGTTCGGCGCGGATCGCCGCCCGGGGGTGGAAGCCCGCCCGGGCGCAGACCTGGTCGAGCAGGTCGGCGAGGCCGTTGTCGGGGGCGTAGTGGACCCAGTCGCGGTCGGCGAGTTCGGCGAGGGCGACGGTGCCGGCCGGACGGTCGGCCAGCGGGTCGTCGGCGGGCAGGACGACGGTGAACTCCTCGACGCCGAGCTCCCGGATCGGCCCCTCCCAGCCGCTCGGCGCCGGGCCGATGGCGAGGTCGGCGCGGCCCGCCGCCATGGCCTCCCGGAGCGCGTCGGTGTGCGGGTACTCGCGCAGCCGGATCCGCACACCGGGGTGGCGGCGGCGCCACTCCCGCAGCACGGGCGGCAGGATGCCGAGGCTGACGGAGTAGACGACGGCGACCTCCAGTTCGCCCTCCTCCAGGCCGGCCGAACGGCGGGCCGCCGCCTGCAGCCGTTCGGCCTCGGCGAGCGCGGCGCGGGCGTGCGGCAGGACCGCCCGGCCCATCGGGGTGAGCCGCACCGAGCGCGGCAGGCGCTCCAGCAGCGGGCCGCCGAGGGCGCCCTCCAGGGCACGGATCTGGTGGGACAGCGCGGGCTGGGTGACGTGCAGCTGTTCGGCCGCACGGGTGAACGATCCGGTGTCGACCACGGTGGCCAGGTATTCGAGCTGTCTGAGCGTCGGCGTTGCCATGAACAGATTTTATCGCCGGGGTAGAAAACAAGCCTTGGACTCATCAGCGCTGGTCGGGAGAGGGTCGAGGTGCGGCCGCCGCGGGAAGCAGCGGGCGGCCGGTTCCCCGATCGTCCGAAGGAGTTCCACCATGTCCGACACCACCTCCCTCCGGGGTCAGCGGCTCGTCGTGGTCGGTGCGGGTTCACGCACCGGGCAGGCCGTCGCCAAGTCCGCCTCGGCGGCCGGCGCCGCCCTGGTGCTGGCCGGCCCTGACCCTCGCAAGCTCGAGTGGACGGCCGGCGAGCTGTCCGGACCGTCCGAGGTGATCGCCCTGGACATCGCCGACGAGGCGTCGATCGCCGCCTTCGCCGCCCGGGCCGGCCGCTTCGACCACCTGGTCTCGACCGCCGCGATGCCCGCCAACGGCCCGCTGCGGGAGCTCGAAGCGGCCGACGTGCAGCGGGCGTTCGCGGCGAAGGTGATCGGCCCGCTGCTGCTGGCCAAGCACCTGGTCGGGCAGGTCTCCGAGCGCGGCTCGTTCACCTTCTTCTCCGGTGTGGCCGCGTGGCGCCCGGCGCCCGCGCGCACGGTGATGGCCACCACCAACGGCGCGCTGGCCTTCCTGGTGCAGGCGCTGGCGGTGGAGATCGCGCCGGTCCGGGTCAACGCCGTCTCCCCCGGCATCGTCGACACCGGCTCCTGGGACGGCCTGGGTGCCGACAAGGACGCGTTCCTGCGCGGGGTCGCCGAGCGCAACCCGGCCCGGCGCGTCGGCACCCCGGAGGACCTGGTCAAGGCCGTTCGCTACGCCATCGACAACCCGTACGTCACCGGCACGGTGCTGCACGTCGACGGCGGCGGCCGGCTCGCCTGACCGCCTGACCCGCCGGTCCGCCGGTCCGCCTCCGGCGGCATGGTTCCCCCGCCCCGGCCGGCCGGAGCTTCCGACCGGCCGACCACCCCCGCACGCCCCGATCCGCCGGCGTGCCCCCGAACCGAGGAGCTGTTCCCATGCGCTCGCGCACCCTGATCCGTACCGCCGCCGTCCTCGCGGCGGCGGCCGGCCTGGCGGGCGGCACCGCCGCGGCCGCCCCCGTCCACGACAGCGGCCACCACGACTCCGCACGCGACTGGCCGCAGCGCCTGATCGACCGTTCGCCCGGCCTCGTCCAGCCGAAGGCGCTCACCGCGGACCGCTCGATCGGCGCCCGGCGCGCCGCCCAGGAGGTCCACCTGGCACAGCAGCTGTACACGTTCTGGAACACCGGGCAGCAGCGGTACCTGGACGCGGCGATCAGCCCGCGGTTCCGGGACAACACGCTGCCGCCGGGCCGCCCGCAGGGCCCCGCCGGACCGACCTTCGCCTCGAAGAACTTCCGCGCCGCGGTGCCGGACCTGACCTGCGAGCTGTCCGACGTCCTGATCAGCGGCGACAGGATCACCGCCCGACTGGTCTTCCGCGGCCACTTCACCGGTACCTTCGACGGCGTGCGGGGGCAGGGCCAGAACATCGAGTTCAACGCCATCGACATCCAGCACGTCGGGGCCGACCGGATCACCGAGGACTGGCACATCGAGGACAACGCGACCCTGCTGGCCCAGCTGGGCATCCGGGCCTGAGGCCGTGCCGGGCGCACGCGGGCCTGCGGGTGGTCACCGGGCGAAGGCCGTCACCACGTCGGTGAACTCGACCTGCGGCTCGTCCGCCAGGAGTTCCGGGAAGCGCGCCAGCAGGTCGGTCACGTAGGAGGAGGCGAAGTGGGCCTCGCGCGCCGGGCGGTCGGCGTACCGCTCCGTGACCACGAACCGGCCGCCCTCCTGGCGGCCCACCGCGTAGGCGAGCGCCCCCGGCTCCTCCCGGGTGCGCTCCGCGACCTCGCGCAGGGCTGCCGCGAGGGCCTCCTCCCGTCCGGTCCTGGCCTGCAGGATCGCCACCACCATGGTCATCGCACGTCCGCTCTCCGTCGGTTCCTTCGGTCAGGGCCCAGCCTGGCGGGGAGCGGGCAGCCGCTCATAGTAGAAATGCGACAGGCCCTGACCCAGCAGGGCCGTCGGGGGCCGACCGGTGAAATGCCGGAACTCCCGGACGACATGCGCCTGGTCGTAGTAGCCCGCCTCCAACGCCCTTGGCAGGTAACGGCGTTCGCCGGACAGCAGCAGCGCACGGGTGAGCCGCTGGAACCGGGCCACCCGCTGGAACGCCTTCGGACCCGCGCCCACCGCCGCCGGAAACGCCCGCTGCAACCGGCGGACGGTGACCCCGAGGTGCTCGGCCAGCGCGTCCACCCGCACCTCGCCGGGACGCCGGTGGACGAGCCGCACCGCGGCGTCCAGCCACGGGTCGGCCCGGTGGTGGGCGGCGAGCAGCTCGGCGAGCGCCCGGTCGAGGACCGCCGCCTGCTCCGCCGGCCCGGACGCCAGGCACACCTGCTCGGCCGTCCGCCGGGCCCACGGCCCCCAGACCTCGGCGGCACTCACCACCCGGTCGGCCACCTCGTCGACCCCCGGCGCCAGGAAGTGCCGCAGGGCGCCGGCCCGGAACCGCACCGCCACGAAGCCGCCCGCCTCCCGCGAGACCGGCTCCCAGCGGGCCCCGCGGAGGCAGACCAGGTGCGCGGCGGGCAGCGGCACCGGCCCGGCCCCGTCGTCCAGGTGGACCCCGCCGGCCCAGTGGATCCACAGCTCGGCACCCGTTCCGGGCAGCAGCCGGGGCAGGTCGCCGGGGCCTGCCCGGTACCACCAGTAGCGGTCGATCCAGGGCCTCAGCGCCGGGCCCGGCACCGCGTGTTCGACTCGCACCCGTCCTCCCCCGTTCCGGTGACGGCCGCGCCCGGTCACGGGCGCTCGGCGGCCACCGACGGTACCCGCCCGGCCGTCGGCCGTCACCCGGGTGGCGGGCCGTGGTGGCGGCGCCGTCCGGCGGCCAGCACCGTGGTCGGGGGGCGACGATCCGCAGGACGGTCAGCCAGGGACGGTGCAGATGAACGCGAACGACTCCGCTCCCCGCGTCGTGGTCGGCGTCGACGGCTCGCCGTCGTCGTACGCCGCGCTGCGCTGGGCGGCCCGGCACGCCACGCTGATCGGCGGCGTGGTGGACGCGGTCGGCGCCTGGGAACCCCCCAGCCACTTCGGCTGGTCGGCGCCCGTGGTCGACAGCACCTTCGACCGGGAGCTGGCCGAGCGGCGGTTCGCCGAGGAACTGCACACCGTGCTCGGCGACGACTCCCCGGTGAACGTCCGCCAGACGATGGTCATGGGCGACCCCGCCGAGATCCTCCTGGACGCGGCCCGGGGTGCCGAGCTGCTGGTGGTCGGCAGCCACGGCCGCGGCGGCTTCACCCGCACCCTGCTCGGCTCGGTGAGCATCCACTGCGCGCAGCACGCCGCCTGCCCCGTGGTCATCGTCCGGGCCCCATGACGAGAGGAACACCGGACACCATGCCGTACATCACCGTCGGCCAGGAGAACTCCACCCCCATCGACCTCTACTACGAGGACCACGGCTCCGGGCAGCCCGTCGTCCTCATCCACGGGTTCCCGCTCGACGGGCACTCCTGGGAGCGGCAGAGCGCCGCCCTGCTGGACGCGGGCCACCGGGTGATCACCTACGACCGCCGCGGCTTCGGACAGTCCTCCCAGCCCACCACCGGCTACGACTACGACACCTTCGCCGCCGACCTCCACACCGTGCTGGAGACCCTCGACCTGCGGGACGCCGTGCTGGTCGGCTTCTCGATGGGCACCGGGGAGGTCGCCCGCTACGTGTCCCGGTACGGCTCCGGCCGCATCGCCAAGGCCGCCTTTCTGGGCTCCCTGGAGCCCTGCCTGCTGAAGACCGACGACAACCCGGAGGGGGCCGGTCCGAAGGACTTCTTCGACGGCATCGTCGCCGCCGTCAAGGCCGACCGGTACGCCTACTACACCGCCTTCTACCGGGACTTCTACAACCTCGACGAGAACCTCGGGAGCCGGATCAGCGAGGAGGCCGTCCGCAACAGCTGGAACGTCGCGGCGAGCGGCGGCTTCTTCGCCGCCGCGGCGGCGCCGTCCACCTGGTACACGGACTTCCGGGCCGACATCCCGCGCATCGACGTGCCCGCCCTGATCCTGCACGGCACCGCCGACCGCATCCTGCCGATCGACAGCACCGGGCGCCCCTTCCACCGGGCGCTGCCCTCCGCCGAGTACGTGGAGGTCGAGGGCGCGCCGCACGGCCTGCTCTGGACCCATGCCGAGGAGGTCAACGCGGCGCTGCTCGCCTTCCTGGCGACGTAGTGGCACCGCACGCACCGCCACCGCGCGCACCGCGGGTGCGACCGTCCGACCGGCAGCGTCCGCCGGGGCATCGGGAGCGGGCCGTGGAGGCCGACAGAGCCGGTCGTCGTGCGCGCGGCCCTCCTGTCACGCATCCGCTGCCCGGCTGCGGCAGCGCCGTGGTGGCGGCCGGTGACGCCGTCGGGATCCGCGCCCCGCCCTTCCGCGCCCCGTCCTTGTCCGCCGTACGCCCTGGCCCTGTCCCCGTCACCCCGTCCGGTCCGCCCCCGAGGAGCACGCCGATGACCGACCTCACCCGCCCGCACCTGCTCGCGGCCATCGAACTCGCCGCCTCCGCCCGCGCGCACGGCAACCACCCCTTCGGCGCGCTGCTGACCGACGAGTCCGGAGGCGTCCTGCTCACGGCCGAGAACACCGTGCTGACCGACCACGACGTCACGGCGCACGCGGAGACCAACCTGGTCCGCCAGGCCTGCCGCACCCTGGCCCCGCACCAGCTCTCCGCGACCGTCCTGTACAGCAGCACCGAGCCGTGCGCGATGTGCGCCGGTGCGATCCACTGGAGCGGCATCCGGAAGGTCGTCTACGCGCTCGCCGCCACCGAGCTGAACGCCATCGCGGGAGTGGACCCGGACGAGCCGGTGCTCGACCTGCCCTGCCGCCAGGTCTTCGCGGCCGGCGGCGGCACCGTGGAGGTCTCCGGCCCGCACCTCTTCGAGGAGGCCACCGCCGTGCACACGGGGTACTGGGGCTGACCGGATCGCCACCCTCCCCGGACGGCTTCTCCGCCGTCGAGCACGCGGCGGCCGCCGCGGAGCGGGAAACTGGACCCCGGGCGCGCACCGACCCCGCAGGCCGAGCGGCAGGAGACGGCGATGAGCAGCACGCAACCCCTACCGGCGGAGACCTGGGCCTGGGCGGTGGAGCGCCCCGGGCCGGTCGGCGGGCCGGGGCCGGGGCCACTGGTCCGGGAGCGGCGGCCGCTGGACGCGCCCGGCCCCCAGGAGATCCTGGTCGAGGTGGAGGCCTGCGGGGTGTGCCGCACCGACCTGCACCTCGCGGAGGGGGACCTCTCCCCCAGGCTGGCCCGGTGCACGCCCGGGCACGAGGTGGTCGGGCGCGTGCTGGCGGCGGGGGCCGGGGTCGAGGGTTTCGCCGTCGGGGACCGGGCCGGGGTGGCCTGGCTGGCCCGGACCTGCGGCAGCTGCGGGTACTGCCGCAGCGGGCGGGAGAACCTCTGCCCCGCGTCGCGCTACACCGGCTGGGACCGGCACGGCGGCTACGCCGGGCACCTCACCGCGGACGCCCGCTTCGCCTACCGGCTGCCCGAGGGCCCGCCCGCCGAGGAGCTGGCCCCGCTGCTGTGCGCCGGGATCATCGGCTACCGGGCCCTGGAACGGGCCGAACTCCCGGCGGGCGGGCTGCTCGGCATCTACGGCTTCGGCGCGTCCGCGCACCTGACCGCCCAACTCGCCCTCGCCCGGGGCGCCCGGGTGGCCGTGTTCACCCGGGCCGCGGCGGCCCGCCGGCTGGCACTGGACCTCGGCGCCGACTTCGCCGGCGACTCCTACGACCCGCCCCCGCAGCCGCTGGACGCCGCCATCCTGTTCGCCCCGGTCGGCGAGCTCGTGCCCGTCGCCCTCACCGCGCTGGACCGCGGCGGCACGCTCGCCGTGGCCGGCATCCACCTCACCGACATCCCGGCGCTGGACTACCGGCGGCACCTCTTCCAGGAGCGCACCCTGCGCAGCGTCACCGCCAATACCCGGGCAGACGGACGCGCCTACCTCGCCGAGGCCGCCCGCACCCGCCCGGTCGTCCACGACACCCGCTACCCCCTGCGCCGTGCGGACGCGGCACTCGCGGACCTCGCCGCGGACCGGGTGACGGGTGTCGCGGTGCTCGTCGCGGAGTAGCGCACGGTGGTCGGCGTCCCGCACGCGATCCGGCCGCCCGACGCGCTCGGGCGTCGGGCGGCCGGGGGGAACGGCGGGGTCAAGGGGTTCAGCAGGTTCAGACGGTTCAGACGGTTCAGAAAGTGAGGTTCCAGGCGTCGATCGTGCCGGTGTCGCCGGAGGCGCCGTCCTTCACCCGGAGCTTCCAGGTGCCGTTCGCCGCACTCGCGGCGGCGTTGACGGTGTAGGTCTTGGCGACGTTGTCGGTGCTGTCGCTGTTCGGGAAGTCCTCCAGGAGGTAGACCGTGCCGTCCGGCGCGACCAGGGAGAGGACGAGGTCGCCGCGGTAGGTGTGCTTGATGTCCACGCCGACCTTGAGCGCCGCCGGGGCGTTGCCGCTGACGCCGGTGACGGTGATCGGGCTCTCCACCGTGGTGTTGTCGGGGATCGCCACGTCGGCGGTGTTCTCGAAGTACGTGCCGGTGGGCGGGGTGGCGCCACCGACCGCCTTCAGCGCGTCGACCTGGCCCTCGCCGAAGAAGCCGTTGACGGCGGTGGTGCCGGTGCAGCGGCTGTCGGAGGCGGGGCAGGCCAGGTCGTTGGCCTGGCTCGCCAGCCGGGCCCGGATGTCCGCCGGGGTGAGCGACGGGTTGGTGCTCGCGATCAGCGCGGCCACTCCGGTGACGTGCGGGGAGGCCATCGAGGTGCCGCTCTTGGTGCCGTACTTGCCGCCGGGCAGGGTCGAGTAGACGCCGGTGGCGCCGTCGCCGCCGGGCGCCGCGACGTCGATGACGCCCCGGCCGAAGTTGGAGTAGGAGGCCTTGCCGCTGCCGCTGCCCGTGGCAGCGACGGTCACCACGCCGGGGAGTTCGGTGGGGATGTCGACGCAGGCGTTGGTGATGGTCCGGGTGACCTTGGTGGAGTCGTTCGGGCTCTCGCTGTCGGTGGTCTTGTTGGCCAGGTCGTAGTTGGAGTTGCCGGCCGCCGCGACCTGCAGCGAGCCCTTGCCCTCGGCGTACTCCTGGGCGCGCTTGACGCCCTCGATGATGGCCGCCTGGTCGAGGTCGTTCGGGCAGTTGAACTGCCAGGGGTCGGTGTAGTAGCTGTTGTTGGTGACCTTGAAGCCGTGGTCGCCGGCCCAGACGAAGCCGCAGACGGTGTTCTCCGCGTAGAAGAGGGTGCTGGTCGGCTCGGCGATCCGGACCGAGGCGATCTTCACGCCCGGTGCGACGCCGATGACGCCCTTGCCGTTCTTCGCGGCCGCGATGGTGCCGGCGACGTGGGTGCCGTGGGTGTCCACGTCGCGCCAGGCGCCGGTGCGGGTGTCGGGCTTGCCGTAGGCGCAGGAGGCCGAGTCCGCGGCGTCGAAGTTCGGTGCGAGGTCCTGGTGCTGGTCGTCCACGCCGGTGTCGAGCACGCCGACCTTGACGGACGGGGAGCCGGTGGTGACGTTCCAGGCCTGGTCGGCCTTGATCTGGGTCATGTCCCAGCGGTTGGACTCGGTGAGCGTGGTGGCCGCCTGGGCGGGGTTGGCGGGCAGGGCCGGGTTGTAGGCGTCGGCCGGCACGTCGGAGGTGCGGGTCGCGCCGACCTGCTGGATGCCGGTGACGGTCCGCAGCGCGGCGGCGAAGCCGGTGCTGGTGGAGTGGGCGACGATGACGCCGATCGCGTCGTAACTCGCGAAGACCGTACCGCCCTTGGCGGCGACGGCGGTCTTGGCGGCGGCGATGTCGGCGGGGGCGCTGATCACCAGGTAGGCGCGGGTGCCGGCGGCCCAGCCGGCCGCGGCGCCCGCGGCGGCGGGGGCCTGGGCGACGGGAGCCTGGGCGGCGGGCGCGGAGACGGTGCCGGGGACGGTGGGGGTGGTGGCCGTGGTGGCGGCGGTCGCGAACGCGGTGGGGGTGGCGAGCGCCATGGCCGAGAGCACGGCGAGGGCTGCGGCCGGGCGGCCGAGCCGCCGGGATATCAGGGGTGACACGTGTCCTCCTGTTCGGCCCGTGCGTGAGGGGGATCGCACGGGAATTGAAGGAAACATGCCAGATTGGGCAGGACTTGGGGAAGACTTTACGCCCGACGACTTCTCGCGGAGACGTTACGTTTTGATGTCGCGGGGTCCGCGGCGCCCCGGACGGTGTGCGCACGGCCGGCCGCGGGGCCCGCGGCCGCGCCTCCGTCGCGGTGGGTCCGGCGGGGCCGATGAACGGCCTGGCGGCATCGGTCAGTTCACGGAGCGATGCCGCATCGTGGCGCCGAACTCGGGACGGACCGACCGGCCCGCCCGCGAGGGAAGAGGATCGCGCAGCCTGGCCACATACCGCCGGTACGCCCGCGCCTCGGCCGAGACGCCCTCGACGGCGGCCAGGCGGTCGGGGAACAGCACTCCCCCCGCGTGCAGTTGGGCATTCGTCCCGAACTGGTTCCCGTGCAGACGGCCGGTGACCAACCGGCCCCGGCTCCGGGAAATCAACCTCGACCCGCCGGCCACCACCGGACCGCGGTTGACCTGGAACCAGACCTCGCGCCGATTGCCGAACAGCACGACACTCTCGCGGAGATCACGCACGTCGGTGTACACGTCGAAGTCCCAGTCACCCGGGGCTCCGCCCGAGCCGTAGCACCCACGAAGGTGGTGCATGAACCGGGGCAGGCCGACAGGGGCACCGAACGGAATCACCGCGTCGGCACAGGGCTCACCGGCGATGAAATAGACCCTGAACTCCAAGCCGTACAGCCGTCCCCGGACCTTCTTCCTGATCCAGAGCGAGAACAGGTCCGCGTCGCCATGGCTGGAGCGGTTCTCGGTACGGACATGCCGACTCAGGTACTCGAACGACAGCGTCTCCCGATCGACCAACAGGCCGGGGATCCGTTCGACCGAGCCGTGCAGCAGATAGAGGCACATCAGGTCCACCGGATGCGTGTCGTGTGCCAGCCGCGTAAGGAATCCATCGGAAAAACTGTCCCGCAAAAGTGTCTCCAGCCGTCCCACCCGCCCTGTGCCCGCATCCTGGGCACGGGTAAATCTACGGCCTTCGGGACGGTTTTCGGTGCCCCATCGAACCGGGGCGGAGACGACCGTGCTCACGTCGTCGGTCGCTCGGTCGGCCGAGGCTCAGGGATCCGTCGGGGGCGGCCTTCGACCTGAGGTGGACTTCGACGGGCGGGAAGATGGGCCCCGGGGCGGACATGCTCCGGACCTCAGACGGACGCCTCGCTTCCCGGCGATCTGGCACAGTGTCAACTGTCTTTGTTGTGACGGATGTTGACGGCATCCGTCGGTCGATTTCGGGAGGACGGCATGGCGGACGGGGCGGCGGATCCGAGACTCGGGAGGATCGGTTCGAAGGGTCGGCGGTGGCGGGCCACGGCCGGGCGGTCGGCGGTCGTCGTACTCGCCGGCGCGGGCCTGCTGGCGGCCTTGGCTCCGGCCGCCGGTGCGACGGACGCCCCGGCGGCGCCCTACCGGGTGGAGGCGGACGGGGCGCGGAAAGCGGACGGGGCGGCCCTGGACGCGGTGGTCCGGGCCATGGTGCGGGAGGGCGGCGCAGCGGCGACGCTGGCCCGTGTCCGGGAGAACGGCTCCACGGTCTGGAAGGGTGCGGCCGGCGTGGCCGACCTGGCCACCGGTGCCCCCGCCGATCCGGACGGCCGGTTCCGGATCGGCAGCGTCACCAAGACCTTCGTCGCGACGGTGGTCCTCCAGCTCGTCGCGGAACACCGCCTCGGCCTCGACGACTCCGTCGAGAGCCGCCTGCCGGGCGTGGTGCCGAACGGCGCCGGCATCACCGTGCGTCAACTGCTCAACCACACCAGCGGCATCCACGACTTCACCGAGGACCCGGCGTTCGACGTCGGCAACGAGGCGACGCTGCGGCAGTGGCTGGCGGGTGGGCGCTGGACGTCCTACCGACCGCAGCAGCTCGTGGACATCGCCAACAAGTACCCGCCGTACTTCGCCCCCGGACAGGGCTGGCACTACTCCAACACCAACTACGTGCTCGTCGGCATGATCATCGAGCGCCTCACAGGTCGCAGTTGGGCGCAGGAGGTGGACCGCCGCATCATCCGGCCGCTGGGCCTGACGAGCACCTCGATGCCCATCGACTCGCCCTTCATTCCCGGCTCGCACGCGCACGGCTACTACAAGCTCGCCACCGGCCCCGCCGACGTGACGCTGCTCAACCCGTCGATGGCGTCCTCGGCCGGGGCGGGCATCTCCACCACCGCGGATCTCACCCGCTTCATCTCCGCCCTGCTCGGCGGGCAACTGCTCGGCCCGGCCGAACTCGCCGAGATGAAGCGCACCAGCGGCCCGGGCGAGGCCGTCGGCTACGGCCTCGGACTCCAGCGGATGACCACGCCCTGCGGCGAGTTCTGGGGACACAGCGGCGGCATCCCCGGCTACAACACCCTGCTGGTCGGCGAGGTCACCGGAAAGCGGCAGTTCGCCACCTCGATCAACCGGTACGACCTGTCCGACCACGCCGCGATGCAGCGGACCTCCAACGACCTGTACTCCACGGGCACCTGCGGCGGCCGCCCGCCGGCCTCCTCGCCGCCGGTCCTCCCGCCCGCCTCCGCGACACCGCGGTCCGCCGGACCGCTCACCTGATCCGGGCCCCGGATCCGCGCGGGAGGACCGGCGGAGAGCTGCCGGGCGACCGCGGCGGCGCAGGAGCCCTCGATCGTGGAGTCCGGGCCGACGCCGGTCAGGTGCGGGCGGCGCCCTTGCGCAGGCCGTAGGCGGCGGCTCCGGCGGCGATCACCGCGGCCCCGGACAGGACCGAGGCGAGCGGCAGGGCGAACGCGAGGACCACGCAGCCTGCGGCGCCGACGACGGGGACGATCCGGGCGGGGCGGCCCTCGGCGGGGGTGAGGGTCCAGGCGGAGGCGTTGGCGACGGCGTAGTAGGCCAGGACGCCGAAGGAGGAGAAGCCGATCGCGCCGCGCACGTCCCCGGTGGCGGCCAGTATCGCGACCACCGCGCCGACCGCGAGCTCGGCGCGGTGCGGGACCTGGAAGCGCGGGTGGACGGCGGCCAGGGCGTGGGGCAGGTGCCGGTCGCGGGCCATCGCCAGGATGGTGCGCGAGACCCCGAGGATCAGTGCGAGCAGGGACCCGAGCGCCGCGACGGCCGCCCCCGCGCGCACCACCGGGGCGAGTCCCGGGACGCCGGCGGCGCGCACGGCCTCTGCCAGCGGTGCGGTGGCGTGGGCGAGCCGCTCCGGCCCCAGCACTACGAGGACGGCCACCCCGGCGGCCGCGTAGACGATCAGGGTGATGCCCAGCGCGAGCGGGATCGCGCGGGGGATGGTGCGCTCGGGGTCGCGGACCTCCTCTCCGAGGGTGGCGATGCGCGCGTAGCCCGCGAAGGCGAAGAACAGCAGCCCAGCTGCCTGGAGCACCCCGCCGGGGGTGGCGTCCGCGCCGATGGCCAGGCGCGCGGTGTCGGTGGCGTCGCCGGTGAGGCAGGCGGTGACCACGGCGGCGAGGACCGCCAGGACGACGGTGACGATGCCCCTGGTCAGCCACGCGGACTTCTGCACGCCGACGTAGTTCACGGCCGTCAGCGCCACCACGGCGGCGACCGCCACGGCGTGGGCCTGGGCGGGCCACACGTAGGAGCCCACGGTGAGGGCCATCGCCGCGCAGGAGGCGGTCTTGCCGACCACGAAGCCCCAGCCCGCGAGGTAGCCCCAGAAGGGCCCGAGGCGCTCGCGGCCGTAGACGTAGGTGCCGCCGGACTGCGGGTAGCGGGCGGCCAGCCGGGCGGAGGAGGTGGCGTTGCAGTACGCCACCACCGCGGCTGCGGCGAGCGCGGGCAGCAGGGCGGAGCCGGCGGCGGCCGCGGCGGGGGCGAGGGCGGCGAAGATCCCCGCGCCGATCATCGAGCCGAGCCCGATCACCACGGCGTCGAACACGCCCAGATGGCGCTTCAGCTCCCCGCCCCGGGCGGATGCCGACGTCCCCATGCCCACTCCTCAGCCTCCCGGCCCGCCACTGTGTCGGCCTCCGGTCCCGGCGCAGGATAGAGGAGCGAGGTGTCCCGCGAACGTGGGCCGGGCGCGTTCTCCGGCCGCGGTCGGGCCTACGACCCCCTGCGCGCGCTCACCCGGACCGGTCCCCGGACACACCCCGCCGTCCGGGTTTGCCGGTCCGCTGCCCGGCTAGCCGCTCTGGTATGGAAAACACACCACTGCACACCCGCCGGTGGTCCCGCCGACTGCGCCGAGCCATGGACGCACCGGAGCGCTGGGACCTCCTCGACGCCCCGGCCCGCCCTCTCGCCAAGGCGGTCGAGGCCCTCCCGCTCGGGCCGTACCGAGACGCGCTGCACGGCGTGTGGCTCGGCCACCCGCTCCACCCCGCGATGATCCAACTGCCGATCGGCTGCTGGACCTCCGCCGCCCTGCTGGACTACCTCCCGGGCGAACACCGGTCCGCCGACGCCCTGGTGGCGGCCGGACTGCTGACCGCCGGGCCCACCGCCCTCACCGGCTGGGTGGACTGGGCCCGGCTCGACCCGCCGCGCCGCCGCACTGGCCTGGTGCACGCACTCGGCAACACCACCGGCGTGCTGCTGTACGCCGGCTCGCTCCTCGCGCGCTGCCGGGGGCACCGGACCCGCGGCCGGCTGCTCGGCCTGGCCGGGGCGACCGCCGTCTCGGCCGCGGCCGCGCTCGGCGGGCACCTGTCCTACCGGCAGGCCGCCGGGCCGAACCGGGCCGCCGCCGTACCCCGCCTGGCACCGGCCGACTGGGTCGCCCTCGGCCCCGTCGAGGACTTCCCGGACGGGACGCCCGTACGGGCGACGGCCGGCGAACTGACCGTGGTCGTGGTCCGCGAGGGCGAGCACTGCCACGCGCTGGCCGAGCACTGCGCCCACCTGTCCGGGCCGCTGTCCGAGGGCACCCTCGTGGAGGGCTGCCTGCGCTGCCCGTGGCACGGCAGCACGTTCCGGCTCCGGGACGGCGAAGTCGTGCACGGCCCGGCCACCGCACCCCAGCCGGTGCTGGAGACCCGGGTGCTCTCCGGGCACCTGGAGATCCGGCTCCCCGCGGCCGACTGATCATCCTTCCGGACCGTGGGCCCGCTCCGGCCCGCCGCGGCGGACGGCTTCGGCGCGCACACCCCCGTCCCGGCCTGGCTGCGGCCGTGGACGAGGACCGTGTCGATCGGGCGGAGCCCGGCCGGCCATTCGACCCGGAGGCGGGCCTGTTCCCCGGTGCCGAACACGGCCAGGGTGGCGGCGTCGGGCCGGGCCCTGGCGTGGGTCGCCAAGGCACCCGCGGCGGCGGTGCGCCAGGCGGTGAGCAGGCCGCGGTCGTCGAGGATCGCCCGGATCCGGCCGGTTCGGGCGCTGACGACGCAGACCGATGAAGAAGGCGTCGAAGAGCGGCAGGTTGCGGGCGATGAGGGCGCGGTTGCGGCCCAGGATCGTGGCGCGGGCCTTGAGCGCGACGCGGGCCTGGTCGTCGGCCAGGGCGAGCCGCCGTTCGACGTACGTCACCCCGTGTCGATGCGGCGCCCGGTGACGGCGGCCGGGCGGATGCGCACCCAGAGCGGGCGGGCGCCGCCGGCCCAGGGGGTGGTGCCGGGGAGTGCCGCGAGGTGCTGTTCCTCGTCCGAGGTGTCGACCAGATGAGCCTGGCCGAGGATCAGGACACTCCAGCCCGCGCTCCGGTGCTCGTCGATCCGGTCCACCTCGAACGAGACGGGCGAGCCGTCGGCCGGGGCGGCGGCTCCCCTGGGGGCCGTGCGGTAGGCGATCGTCCGGTCGTCCACCGCGAAGTTGACCGGGAGCACGACGGGCGCCGAGGAGCCGGGCAGACCGACCCGGCCGACGCCGCGGGTGCCGAGCAGTTCCCAGCACTGCGGTTCGGTGAGACGCAGGAGCTGACCGCGGCGGCCGGTGTCGGTCTGCCCCGGCGGGGCGTCCGGACGGTTCCCCGACAGCAGCTCCGGCCAGGCCATCCCCAGCACGGCAGCGATCCGGACGAACCCGGGCGGATCGAACTCCGGCCCCGAGTAGAGGAGTTGTCGCAAGTAGGCAGGGGACATCGAGGCCCGGTGGGCCAGCATGCCTTCGCTCAGACCGAGCTGATCGCTCCGTCGGAGGATCCGGCGGGCGATGTCGCCGCAGTCGGGATGCGCGGTCATGGTGTCGGCTCCTCCGTCCATAGCGCTCAGGTCCGGAACACCGCGACCTTGAGCGCGCCGGTGTCGGCCGCGTCGGCGAAGACGTCGTAGGCCTCCTGCATCTCGTCCAGGCCGAAGCGGTGGGTGACCAGCCCACCGGTGTCGAGCCGGCCGGCGGCCAGCATGTCCAGCAGCATCGGGGTGCTGCTGGTGTCCACCAGGCCGGTGGTGATGGTGACGTTGCGGATCCAGAGGTCCTCCAGGTGCAGCACCGCCGGTTTGCCGTGCACGCCCACGTTGGCCACCCGGCCGCCGGGGCGCACCAGGCGGGTGCAGTGCTCGAAGGTCTCGGGCACGCCGACGGCCTCGATCGCGACGTCCACGCCGAGGCCGTCGCGGCTCAGCTGCCGGACGGCCTCGGGGGTGGCCTCGGCGGAGGTCAGCACGGTGTCGGCACCGAAGCGCTTCGCGGCGTCGAGACGGCTGCGGGCGAGGTCGACGGCGATGATCCGGGCCGGGCTGTAGAGGCGCGCGGTGAGGACGGCGGCGAGTCCGATCGGTCCGGCGCCGACGATCGCGACGGTGTCGCCCGGGCCGACGCCGCCGTTGCGGACGCCGACCTCGTAGGAGGTGGGCAGGATGTCGGCGAGCAGCAGCGCGTCCTCGTCCCGGACGCCTTCGGGCAGCCGGTGCAGGGAGGTGTCCGCGAAGGGGGTGCGGACGTATTCGGCCTGGCAGCCGTCGATCAGGTGGCCGAGGATCCAGCCGCCACCGCCGGTGCACTGCCCGTAGGCCGCTGTACGGCAGTAGGAGCAGCGGCCGCAGGCGGAGACGCAGGAGACCAGTACCCGGTCGCCGGCCGTGATCGTGCGTACGCCCGGGCCGGTCTCGGTGACGGTGCCGAGGGCCTCGTGGCCCAGGACGCGGCCCTCCTCGACCTCGGGGACGTCGCCCTTGAAAATGTGCAGGTCGGTGCCGCAGATGGTCACCGCGTCCACCCGGACGACGGCGTCCTCCGGGTCCCGGACGGTCGGGTCGGGGACGTCGCCCCAGGTGCGGCGGCCGGGTCCGTGGTAGGTGAGCGCCTTCATGCCGCGATCACTCCTCTCGGAGGGCGGAGCCGGGACGGTTCCGCCCGCCCTTCCAGACTTCTCCACGGCCGCGCCCGTCGCCAGGGGGCCGGTGGGGTGCTCCCGGTGGGCCGATGGACCCCGTTGCGCCCCGCTGCCCGGTGGGCGAGCCCGGGCCGGTCGGTGGGCATCGGTGGGCAGGGCACGGAGGCGTCAGTGCGGGCGCTGGTGCTGCTGCTGCTCGGATTCGGCGTGGGCGGCGATGACGGCGGCCTGGAGGCGTCGTTCCACGCCCAGCTTGGCGAGCAGCCGCGAGACGTGGTTCTTCACTGTCTTCTCGGCGAGGTAGAGCTCCTGGCCGATCTGGCGGTTCGTCCTGCCCTCCCCCACCAGGGCGAGGATCTCCCGCTCGCGCGGGGTGAGCCCGGCGAGCGCGGTGTCGGTCGCGCTCTCCTCGTGGTGGCGCAGGCTCTCCATCAGCCTGTGGGTGGTGGCCGGGTCGAGCATCGACCGGCCGGAGGCCACCGTTCGCACCGCGCCGACCAGTTCGGCGCCCTTGACCTGCTTGAGGACATAGCCGGCCGCGCCGGCCATGATCGCGTCGAGCAGGGCGTCGTCGTCGTCGAAGGAGGTCAGCATCAGGCAGCCCAGCCCGGGCATCCGGTCCCGCAGGTCCCGGCAGACGGTCACCCCGTCGCCGTCCGGGAGCCGTACGTCGAGCACCGCGACGTCCGGGCGCAGCGCCGGTACGCGGACGAGGGCCTGGGCACAGGTGCCGGCCTCGCCGACGACCTCCATGTCCGGCTCGGCCTCCAGGAGGTCGCGGACGCCCCGGCGGACCACCTCGTGGTCGTCGAGCAGGAACACCCGTACGGGCTGGGGCGAGTCCATGGCCTGCTCCTGGGTGCACGGGGCGCTGACACCACCGATTCTCCGCGCCCGTTCCCGCCCGCGCAGCGCGTCGGCGGCCCGGGCCCGTCGGACGTCCGGGACGGCGGCCCGGCGGGCGGCGGCCAGGCTCTCCGGGGAGCCGTCGCCAGCGGCGAACGCGACCGTCCCCGTGCCTCCGCTCAGGCCGGCGCGCCGAGTCGGAGTTCCACGTCGACCACGCCGGGCACGGAGCGCAGCAGCCTTTCCAGGAGGGGTCCGGAGAGGGTGCCCGGCAGTTCGCCCGTCAGGGTGATCCGGCCGTTCTCGGAGCGGATGTCGCTCTCGACGGCGGCATCCGGGCCGAGGGTGGCGGCCGGCTCGAAGCGGACCCGGTCGGCGAGCTCGCGGTCGTGGCAACGAGACGCAAAGAATACGCATGGTCACGTCAAGGCTGCTCGGCGGGGCACGCAGCGGCGGATTTCAGCTGACTACAACCGCGACGGGGCCTACCTGGACGTCTCGCAGACCGCGGGCAACGGACACTGGCCGTGGCAGGCCAAGAACCTGCTTCAGGTCACCGGGCAGGCCCACTTCCAAACCCCCGAAGCCTACGACGGGCCGGGCAACTGGGTACGGGCCTGCAGCGCGTCGTTCGCGGTGGGCGACCCGTGGGGCAACCCCCAGTGGGGCACCAACATCAACTGCACCGTCTGGAACTGACCCACCCGCCGTGTGTGCCCTGTTGTCCTCACGCGGTGCAGGAACGGGCACCGGCTGCGGCGAGGCGGCTGCGGTGTTGGCCCCGGGGTGTGCATCCCCGGGGCCAACGAGCGTCACGGGGCGGCGTAGCCGGGCCGGGCCGGTGGTGCGGACCGTCCGGGTGACGATGACGTCGCCGGTGCAGCCCAGGGCTTCCGGCTCTGCCTGCGGAGCGAATGCGGCCGACGCACAACGGTTTTGCTGCCCGGTGCCGGACGGAGCCCTGGAATGCGGGTGAGGTCAGCCGACGGTGGCGGCTGCGGTGGCGGTGATGTCCTGGGCGCCGCTGGCGCCGCCGGGGACGAGCTGCCAGTTGGTCCAGGTGCCGTCGGGCTTGTTGTCGCGCGTGTAGACGTTGAGGTCGGTGCCGATGGCGTAGACGTGGACGGTGTTGTCCGGGGTGGCACTGCTGGTGATGGCCTTGACGGCGTTGTCGTCGACCTTGACCCAGCGGGGGTCCCAGGTGCCGGTGCCGTAGTCGACATTGGTGGTGTGCAAGCGACCGTCGGAGCCGACGATCTGCAGGCTCACCGTGTTGCCACGGGTGGCGGCGGTGATGTCCTGGACACCGCTGGCACCGCCGGGGACGAGCTGCCAGTTGGTCCAGGTGCCGTCGGGCTTGTTGTCGCGCGTGTAGACGTTGAGGTCGGTGCCGATGGCGTAGACGTGCACGGTGTTGTCCGGGGTGGCACTGCTGGTGATGGCCTTGACGGCGTTGTCGTCGACCTTGACCCAGCGGGGGTCCCAGGTGCCGGCGCCGTAGTCGACATTGGTGGTGTGCAAGCGACCGTCGGAGCCGACGACCTGGAGGCTCACCGTGTTGCCACGGGTGGCGGCGGTGATGTCCTGGACACCGCTGGCACCGCCGGGCACCTCCTGCCAGGCGGACCAGGTACCGCCGACCACACCGTCGCGGGTGTAGACGTGGCCGTCGGTGCCGATTGCGTAGACGTGCACGGCGTTGCCGATGGCGACGCTGTCCACGGTGGTCTGGGTGCCGGTGCCGCTGCCACTGTCGGCGATCGACCAGCGGTCGGCCCAGCGGCCGGACCGGTGATCGGTGACGGTGTCCCACAGCGTGGAGTCGGAGCCGAGGACCTGGACGTGGGTACCCGGCTTCACGTCCGCGGTGCTGTAGCGCACCTCCTTGATCCAGGTACCGAGGTCGTCGACGCGGGTGTGGGAGGCGCCGGTGCGGGTCTCGGTCTCACCGAGGCAGCCGCCCTGCCAGGACCGGGACACCACGGCGACCAGTTCGGCACCTGCCGCAGTCTCGCGGATCACGGGGGCGCCGGTGTCGCCCTTGCAGAGCGCCGAGCCGGCGGTGCCGGTGGTGCCTATGGCGGTCGGGTTCACGGTGTCGAGGGTGAAGGCTCCTGAGTGGAGCTTGTCGGGCACCCATTCGGTCTTGGTACGTCCGTAGCCGGTGACCCGGAGGTTCTCGGTGGTGGCGGGCGCCGTGGTGGCGACCCGCAGTGTGGCGATGCCGTCGATCGGGGTGGCGAGCTTGGCCATCACCAGGTCGCGCTCCGGACGGGCCACCAGCTTCTCGACCTTGCTGGTCGCGCCGGTGCCGGTCGCGGTCAGGTCAGTGCGGCCCACCGTCACGGTGGTGGCCCACTTGGGGGTCTCACCCACCGCGGTCGGCTGGGCGGGGTTGTCGGCGAAGCACGCGGCCGAGGTGATCACCCAGTACCGGTCCACGAGGGCGCCGGTGCAGGCACGGAAGCTGTCGCCGATCGCGATGCGCGCGGTGTAGGCGTACGAGCCGTTGGCGGCGGGGTCACCGGCGGTGGCACCGGCGGGCGGGGTGGCGAACGTGGTCATGGCACCGGCGAGGGCCGCTGCGAGGGCGCCGGCCTTGAGGGCGGGGCGTATGGGCTTGCGGGACAAGGGTTCGGTCTCCGATGGGTGAGAGAGGTTCTGGGCGGGTCAGGGCGTGCGCTCGCCGCTCGCCGACAGCCGGGACCAGATATGGGCTCTGACTGCCTCGTGCTCCGGTGAACACGGACCCGGTCCGAGCGGGGTGTTGACTTCTCGGTCGGGCCGGTCCGGGTGACGGGCGAAGCCGCCGCCACGGGAGAAGGCGGCAGTGCGGTGGTTCAGCCGGTGGCGCGCAGTTCGACGAGGACGGAGCGCTGACCGTGGTGTCCTCCGCACTGGCGCTGCCGGATTCAAGCAAAGCAAGTCCTTCGAATCCGAGACAACGTCGGCGTGATTTCTGGCGTTGGCATGCTTGTTCAGCACGAGCGGAGCATGCGTAAAGTATCAGCGCTCACCGACCGTGTCGCCACCGGAATTGCATAATATTCGTCGAACAACGGGATGGTGACTGTTCGTCGACGGCGGAGTGAATCAATGAGACGCCTCCCGCCGTTCCGCACCACAAGCGCACATTTCGGATGCTTGAGAATTCGCCCACGTACTCACATTTGACCGGTTTGAGAGGACTTGATTCCGAATCACCTCTTGCGCTCCTTGAGAGCACCAGGCCCCACCAACGAGAAGCGGCGCAGCGAGAGGAGGACCGTCGGACTGCGCCGTGCTTTCGCCGGCCCACCCCCATGGGCGCTCACCGCCGGCCTGCTCGCCCCGGGGCGGGCCTCGCGTCGAGCCTCCGCGCGCTTGTGAGGGCCTCGGTTCGGATGGCCTCGTCCACGGGACTCACTCCGCTTCGGCGGCCGCCGGGCGGCGCAGCCGCCGCAGGTAGGGGTCGAAGGACGGCCGGCGTTCCAGCCGGACCCGGGCGTCCACGCAGAGCGCGCCGTCGGGGCGGAGGATGACGGGGTTGAGGTCCGCCTCGACGAGTTCCGGGAAGTCGTCGGCGAGGCGGGAGAGCCGGGCGAGGACGGACCGGACCGCCGCGAGGTCCACGGCGGGTGCCCCGGTGCTTCCCGTCAGCAGGGGCGCGCTGCGCAGTTCGGTGACCATGGTGGTCAGGTCGCGCTCGCTCAGCGGGGCGAGCCGGGTCGCCCGGTCGGCCAGCACGTCGGCGGCGGTGCCGCCCGCCCCGAGCACCACGAGGGGCCCGAAGACCCGGTCCTGGACGACGCCCGCGAGCAGTTCGACGCCCGGCGCGGCCATCGGCTGGACCACCGCTCCGGCCAGCTCCGGGCCGAATCTCTCCGTGAAATCCCGGTAGGCGGAGCGCACTTCGGCCTCGGTGCCGAGGCCGGTGCGGACGGCGCCGAGCGCGCTCTTGTGCACCTGCCCGGGCCAGTAGGCCTTCAGGGCCACCTTGCCCTCGTGCCCGAGCGTGCGCAGTCCGTTCGCGGCGGCGACCGCCGTGTGCTCGTCGCGGGCCCACACCGCGGTGGTCAGCGGCAGTCCGTAGGCCTCCAGCAGGTCGGCGGTGGACAGCGGGTCGAGCCAGCCGCCGTCGGGGTGGGCGGTGAGGTAGCCGTCGATCAGGCTTCGGGCGGTGCTCCGGTCGCAGTCCGGTGCTTCGGCGGGCGCGGGGGGCGCTTCGGCGAGCCAGCGGGCTCGGTCCCGGGCGTGGGCGAGGGCCCGGGCGGCGGCGACGGTGTCCGAGTAGGCGGGCACGACGCCGCCGTCGGCGCAGGTGCGGTAGCGGACGGGCACCTGCTGGTCGAGCAGCACGGCGGCGATCGGGACGCGGCGCCGGGCCGGTCCCTCCAGCAGGGCGCGCACCGGATCCTGGGCCGGGGTGGTGCCCAGCGCCGTCGGCACCAGGCACACCAGGATCGCGTCGACGGCCTCCTCGCGTTCCAACGCCCGGAGGAAGAGGGAGAGTTCGGTCGGTCCGATCGCCGCCGTGGTGTCCACCGGGTTGCGGACGGAGGCGCCGGACGGCAGCAGCTTGCCGAGTTCCGTCGGGAGTTCCGGCAGTTCCAGTCCGGCCTCGGCGCAGGCGTCCGCGGCGAGGATGCCGATGCCTCCGGCGTTGGAGACCACGGCCACCGCTCCGCGCGGGGCGGGCAGCGGCTGGGCGCGCAGCAGTGCGGCCGCCTCGACGAGTTCCTCGATACTGCGGGTCGCGGTGATGCCGGCCTGCCGGAACAGCGCCTCCCGGGTGACGGTGGGGGTGGCGGCAGCCGCGGTGTGCGAGGCCGCGCCGCGGCGGCCGGCCGTCGAGCGGCCGGCGTCGACGGTCAGTACCGGGATGCTCCCGGTCACCCGGCGGGCGGTGCGGGCGAAGGCCCGCGGGTTGCCGAAGGACTCCAGGTGGAGCAGCGCGAGGTCGGTCCGCCCGTCCGCCTCCCACCACTGGAGCAGGTCGTTGCCGCTGACGTCGTACTTGTCGCCGAGCGAGACGAAGCTCGACACCCCGATGCCCAGCCAGGCCAGCCGCGACAGCAGCGCGATCCCCACGCCGCCGCTCTGCACGGCCACTCCGGCGGTGCCGGGCCTGGGGAAGGCCCCACCGAACTCGGCGTCCAGCCGGACGGCCGGATCGGTCTGCGCCATGCCGAGGCTGTTCGGTCCGACCAGCCGCATGCTGTGCCGACGGCAGGCGCGCATCAGCCCACGGGCCTCCTGCGGGCCGAGCCCCGAGGTGAGCACGACCAGGGCCCGCACTCCGGCGGCACCGCACTCCTCGGCCACCGCGGGGACGGCGCCGGCGGGAACGGCCAGCACGGCGAGGTCCGGCACGGCAGGCAGTGCGGAGACCGACGAGTGGGCGGGTGTACCGGCGATCTCGTCGGCGTGCGGGTTGACCACCCACAGCGGACCGGCGAAACCTCCCTGCCGGATCCTCGTCAGGACCGTCCGACCGACCGAGCCCTCCCGCCGGGACGCGCCGACCACCGCGACCGAGGCAGGGCGCAGCAGCGCGGCGAGGCTGGCCACGTCGGCGCTGCGCCCGCGTTCGTCCACGGCCGAGCGGTAGCGCTCGTCCCTCTCGTCCAGTGGCACCCTGATCCTGACCTCGCCCTGCGTGTACCGGCGCTCGACGGGCAGGCCGAGGTCGGCGAAGACCTGGTGGACGGCGTGGTTTCCGTGCAGCGTGTCGGCCTCGAAGAAGCGGATGCCGGCGGCCCGTGCCGCGTGCACGAGGTGCTCCAGCAGCAGGGTGGCGACTCCCCGGTGGTGCCAGCGGTCGGCCACCGCGAGGGCCAGTTCGGCGGTCTCCGGCGGGCCGTCCAGCAGTTCGCAGTCCGCCTCGCCGACCAGTTCCTCCCCGGCCCGGGCACCGAGCGCCAGCAGACCCGCGCGCGGCGGCCCGCAGAGCCGGTCGGCGGCCTGGCGGGGCGCGTTGCGGCTGACACCGAAGAACCGCATCCGGCGGCTCTCCTCGGACATCCCGGCGGCGTGCAGGTCGAGCACCGCGCGGTGGTCGTCCGGCCCGAGCGGCCGGAGCTCCACGGTGGTGCCGTCGGCGAGCAGGGCCTCGGCGGTGGCGAGCGGCGGACGGACGGTCGACATGGCACACCTCCGGTCTCCGTCTCCCAGCCTCGGCGCCCGGCCCTGGTCCGGGGAAGGGCCGACCGGCCCCGGGCGGACCGCCGAGCGGCGCGGTGCCGTCGTCCGCAGACTGGAGGCAGACCGGTCGCACGGAGGTCACGTCGTGGCAGCAGACCCGCCCGCGGGGAATCCCGACATGCCGGACCCGTGGACCCTCCGCTACCAGGGCTTCGACCCGGCCGAGGAGGGGCTGCGGGAGGCGCTGTGCGCGGTCGGCAACGGCTACCTGGTCAGCCGGGGCGCCGCGCCGGAGTCGGTCGCCGACGGGGTGCACTACCCGGGGACGTACCTGGCCGGCTGCTACGACCGTGCGGAGTCGACGGTCGGCGGGCACGTGGTGGCCAATGAGGACCTGATCAACTGCCCGAACTGGCTGCCGCTGACCTTCCGCCCGGCCGACGGCGGGTGGTTCACCGGGCCGCCCACCGAGCAGACCCTGGAACTGGACCTGCGCCGGGGACTGCTGACCCGCACCGCCCTGGTGGTCGATGAGCAGGGCCGGCGCACCAGGCTCGTGCAACGCCGCCTGGCCAGCCAGGCCCGGCCGCACCTGCTCGCTCTGGAGAGCACCTTCACCCCGGAGAACTGGTCCGGCCCGTTGGAGGTCCGCTCCGGGCTGGACGGCCGCGTCGCCAACACCGGGGTCGCCCGCTACCGGGGCCTGGCCGAGCGCCACCTCGTCCCGGCCGACCAGGGGGTGGACGAGGGCGGTCTGCTCCGGCTCGAAGCCGACGCGATCGACTCGTCGCTGCGGATCGCCCTCTGCGCCCGAATCCGCGCCGACCGGGAGCACACCGCGACGACCGAGTGCCGCGAGGGCCGGGTGTCCCGCCTCCTCGCCCTGGAGGCCTCGGCGGGCCGGCCCGTCACCGTGACGAAGACCGTCGCCGTGCACACCTCCCACGACCGGGCGATCGAGACCCCGCTGCTCGCCTCCCGCCTGCTCGCCGCCGAGGCGGGCGACTTCGACCAGCTGCTCGTCGAGCACACCGTGCGCTGGGCGCAGTTGTGGCGCCGCTGCCGGATCGAGGCCGACTTCGACGGGGCCGGCCCGCTGCACCTGAACCTGTTCCACCTGCTCCAGACCTGCTCCGAGCACTCCGTCGACCTGGACGTCGGCGTCCCCGCCCGTGGCCTGCACGGGGAGGCCTACCGGGGGCACGTCTTCTGGGACGAGCTGTTCGTGCTGCGGCTGCTCAACCTCCGCTTCCCGGAGCTCGCCCGGGCCGTGCTCCGCTACCGCCACCGCCGCCTCGACGCCGCCCGCCGCCAGGCCCGGGACCTCGGGCTGCGCGGCGCGCTCTACCCGTGGCAGAGCGCCCGGGACGGCCGCGAGGAGTCCCAGCAGCTGCACCTCAACCCGCTGTCCGGCCGCTGGCTGCCCGACCACAGCCACCTCCAGCGGCACGTCGGCTCGGCCGCCGCCTACAACATCTGGCAGTACTACCAGTCCACCGGGGACCGGGACTTCCTCGCCGGAGCCGGCGCCGAGATGCTGCTGGAGATCGCCCGGTTCTGGTCCTCCGCCGCCGTCCACGACCCGGCCCGCGGCCACTGGTCCGTCCGCGGGGTGCTCGGCCCCGACGAGTACCACGACGGCTACCCCTGGGAGACCCGTCCCGGCCTGGACGACAACGCGTACACCAATGTGCTGGCCTCCTGGGTGCTGGCCCGCGCCCAGGACGCCCTGGACGCCCTGCCCGGGTACCGCCGCGACGAGCTGCGCGAGCGCCTGGGCCTCGACGCCGCGGAACTGGACCGCTGGCAGGAGGTCGGACGCCACCTGCACGTCCCTTTCCACGACGGCGTCCTGAGCCAGTTCGACGGCTACGAACGCCTCGCCGAACTCGACTGGCCGCAGTACCGGCGCCGCTACCCGGACCTGCGCCGGCTCGACCGGATCCTGGAGGCCGAGGGCGACACCGTCAACCGCTACAAGGCCTCCAAGCAGGCCGACGCGCTGATGCTCTGGTACCTGTTCTCCGCCCGCGAGGTCCGCGACCTGCTACGGCGCCTCGGCCACCCGGCGCCCCACGAGCTGCTCCGCCGCACCACCGACTACTACCTGCGGCGCACCGTCCACGGCTCGACACTCAGCTCGGTGGTGCACGCCTGGGTGCTCACCCGCTGCGACCGCCGCGCCTCCTGGCGCCACTTCCGCGACGCCCTGGTGGCCGACCTGCGGGACAGCCAGCACGGCACCACGGCCGAGGGCGTCCACCTGGGCGCCATGGCGGGCGCGGTGGACCTGCTGCAACGCTGCTACACCGGCCTGGAGGTCCGCGAGGACGCCCTCTGGCTGGACCCTCACCTGCCCTCCGCCCTCGGCCGTCTGGAACTGGACCTGCGCTACCGGGGCCACTGGGGCCTCACCCTCGCCATCGACCGCCGCACCGTCACGGTGAGCCTGCGCCAGGACCGCCAGGAGCCGGTCCGCATCCGGCTGCGCGGCACTGAGGCGACGGTCCGGCCCGGCGAGACCCGGCACTTCCGGCTGTGAGCGGCGCGGGCCCCGCCGGCGCCCGGACCAGCGACGGACCACTGCACGCCGGCGAACTCGACCGAGCCCGCGCATGGGGCGCCGGCCTGGTCTGATCCCGACCGAGCCGCCAGCCGCCCGTCCCCGACAGCCCGGTTCCGCACCGATGGACGGTGGCGGCCGGGCAGCATGAGCATGTCCGTAATGAACGATTGTGTTCCCTATGCCCCGGGGATACCGTCGGTAGTGGTGAACGAATCCGTCCCCTGCCCGCCGTTCACCCCCGAACCCATTGGGGGACCTGCCATGGCCACCTCGCGCGCCCTGGCCGAGGCTTCGCCCGCGACCGCACGTCGGGGCCAGCACCCGGGGATAGCCCTCACCGTCATCGCAGCCACCCAGCTCATGGTCGTTCTCGACATCACGATCGTGAACATCGCGCTGCCGCATATCCAGCAGGCGCTGAAGTTCAACACCACCGACCTGTCCTGGGTCATCAACGCCTACACCCTGACCTTCGGCGGGTTGCTGCTGCTCGGCGGGCGCGCCGGCGACATCCTCGGGCGGCGGCGGGTGTTCATGGTCGGCGTGCTGGTGTTCAGCCTGGCCTCGCTGCTCGGCGGCGTCGCGCAGTCCTCGGCCTGGCTGCTGGCCGCCCGAGCCTTCCAGGGCGTGGGCGGGGCCATCGCCTCGCCGACCGCGCTGGCGCTGATCGCCACCAACTTCAAGGAAGGCCAGGAACGCAACCGGGCCTTCGGAGTCTACTCCGCCGTCGCCGGAGCCGGCGGCGCGATCGGACTGCTGCTCGGCGGCATGCTCACCTCCTGGCTGTCCTGGCGCTGGGTGCTCTTCGTCAATGTGCCGATCGGCATCGCGATCGCCCTGCTGGCGCCGCTGTACATCAACGAGTCCGAACGCCACCCCGGCCGCTTCGACCTGACCGGCGCCTTCACCGCCACCGCGGGCATGGTCTCCCTGGTGTACGGCTTCATCCGCGCCTCCGACCACGGCTGGACGGACCCCGTGACGCTCACCGCCTTCAGCCTCGCCGTGGCGCTGATTGCGGCGTTCGTGGCGAACGAGCGGCACGCACGACAGCCGATCATGCCGCTCCACCTCCTACGGGAGCGCAACCGCTCGGGCGCGTACACGCTGATGCTCTGCGTAGCCGCAACAATGTTCAGCATCTTCTTCTTCATCACCCTGTTCGTCCAGGAGATCCTCGGCTTCAGCCCGCTGCGGGCCGGCTTCGCGTTCCTGCCGATCAGCGTGGCCATCGTCGCCGCCGCCCAGTTCGCCGCCCGCAACCAGCTGCGCTGGGGCCCCAAGCCCTTCCTGGTCACCGGCTCGCTGCTGGTGCTGAGCGGGGTCGCCTGGGCGACCCAGATCGACATCAACAGCACCTACATCGGCGGCATCCTCGGCCCGACCCTGCTGTTCGGCTTCGGCATGGGCTCGATCTTCGTCCCCGCCACCCTCACCGTCGTCTCCCACGTCGCCCCGCACGAGACCGGCGCCGCCACCGGCATGCTCAACACCACCCAGCAGGTGGGCGGCTCGCTCGGCCTGTCGATCCTGGTCACCGTGTTCGGCACGGCCAGCCGCAACGAGGCCCGGCAGCAGGCCGGGGCCTTCCTGCGGCAGGCCACCCCGCAGCAGCTCGCCCAGGCCCGGGCCACCGGCCGGCTCCCGGCGCCGTACTCCTCACAGGTGCTGGTCCACGGCATCGCCAGCGCGTTCCAGATGGGCCTGGTCTTCGCGGCGCTGGCGGTGACGATCGCAGCGTTCGTCATCAAGATCCCCAAGCCGATGGCACCTGTCATTCCACAAGGTCACCACACCCGATGACCAGGCTTTCCAACGACGCCCAGACGGAATAAGAACTCCCAACGAAATGATCTTCGAGGTGGTTGGATCACTCCGGGACCGTTGATCGGGGTGCGGGGTGGCTCGACCGAAGCCGTGGAAAGTCGATGACGAGTTGTGGGCTGTGATCGAGCCGCTGCCGCCCAAGGTCAAGCGCCGGACCCGGCATCCCGGGCGCAAGCGGCATCCGGACCGGCTGGTGTTCCAGGGCATCCTGTTCGTCCTGCACACCGGGATCGCCCGGGAACACCTCCCGCAGGAACTCGGCTTCGCCTCGGGCATGACCTGCTGGCGCCGCCCGGCTGGGCCCGGTCACTGTTTTGCTGACATGCTCTTGTCCCCTTCACCTTTCGGATCCAGGTGAGTCATCCGGCCCAGGAACCTCCTTCCGAGTATCCCTGGCTGAGCCAGGGATACAAACAGAGCGCCTCGTGGCGCACAACGCGCGCTCCACCACCCACCGGAACTTGCCCAGCCCGGAACCGTGGGCGACGCCGCGCCGGGCGATCAGTGGTTTGATGCCGCGCCTCCACAGCGGACGGCGGTACTTGTCGAAGTCGTAGCCGCGGTCGGCGTACAGGCGCCGGGGTTTGCGGCGGGGGCGTCCGCGCAGGCCCCGGATCGGCGGGACGGCATCCAGCAACGGGAGAAGCTGGGTGACGTCGTGCCGGTTGCCGCCGGTGAGCGTGATGGCGAGCGGGGTGCCGTGGCGGTCGACGATCAGGTGGTGCTTGGAGCCGGGGCGGGCACGGTCGACTGGCGAGGGCCGACGTGCTCTCCCCCTCTGAGGGCCCGGACGTGCGAGCCTTCCACGGCACAGTCGTCCAGGTTCAGTGAGCCCGCGAGGCGCAGTTCGGTCAGCAGGGCGGTGTGCAGGCGCGGCCAGATGCCGGCCTCGGTCCAGTCCCGCAGCCGGCGCCAGGCCGTGACTCCGGAGCAGCCCACGGTTTCGGCGGGGACGTCGCGCCAGGCAACGCCGGTGCGCAACACGAACATGATGCCAGCGAGAGCCGCCCTGTCGGGTGCGCGAAGTCGCCCGGGATGGCGGCGGCGTCGGGTGGGAGCGGGTGGCAGCAGCGGGGCCACCCGCTCCCACAGGTCGTCCGGAACAAGATCGGCGCGCACCGGGACACCCTGCCGACCAAGATCGGCGAGTGCAAGGTCCAAGACTCGGAACGGAAGACCTGGAGGAGGACGTGCGGGCCCTGGCTCTTCCCCTGAATCTCCGGCATGCCCCCGTAATGGGTGGTGGCGTTCGGGCGGGGGGGGGGCGCGGGGGGGGCCCCGGCCCCCCCCCCCCGGGGTGAGGGTTTTTTTTGGGGGGGTGCCCGGCGGGGGGGCGGGGCGGGGTAAAGATAAGT
>NZ_JBHVSD010000012.1:0-85669 GCF_042885395.1 Kitasatospora sp. NPDC058063 | reverse complement strand
AATTCGCCCCCCCCCGTTTGGTGGGTGGGGGGGGGGGGGGGGGGGGGGCGGGGGGGGCCCCCCGGGCCCGCCCCGCGCGGTGATCAGGTTTTTTGCTCTGCGAGAGCCGGCCGTTGGACGGTGCCTTGAACTGCTACTTGGTGTCCGCGGCGGCCTTGCTGCCCTGGTTGAGCATGCCGCCGAGGGCGCTGAGGTTGCTGGCGCCGCCGGTCGCGGCCGGTGCCGCCTTGCCGGCCGCGTCGACCGCGATCTGGGCCATCTTCTGGAGGTGTTCGGTGGCGGTCTTCAGGGCTTCCTGGGCGCGTATGCCGGCTTCCTTGTCGTTGGTGGCGGCGGATTCGATGCCCTTGACGAGTACCTGGCTCATGGTGTTGAGGCCGCTCATGTCGCGGAACAGGTTCGCGGTGGCGATGGCCTGCGCCGTCTGGAGGCCGACCGGGTCGGGCATCACCACCGTCGGCGCGAACTTCGCCTGGGAGACGCCCATGCCGGCCGCGGTGATGTCGAGGTTCTGCGCACGTGAGGCGGTGGACACCGGGGCGATGTCGGCCGGTGTGATCTGGAGGGGCGAGTCCTTCCAGTTCCAGAAGCGGGTGAGATCGATCTTCTCGGCCGAGTTGGACCGGCCGAGGACGGCCTCGGCGAAGACGCCGTTGGTGGCGATGGCGATCGTGTTGGTCACCGGTACTCCGAACGTGTTGTCGCTCGCCTTGCGGGAGTCGGTCCACTCCTGTCGTTCCTCCTCGCTGGCGAAGTTCCAGCGGAAGCCGAGGTAGTTGCCGGTGGCGGCGATCGGCTTCGGGTCCAGCAGCATGCCGAGCGGGACCGGCGCGGCGGTCGAACCCGCGGGGGCGTACGAGTAGTTGGCGAGGATGCGGCTGAGCGTCAGCTCGTCGGCGTTGGCCCACACGGCCTGGCTGTAGTGCCGGCGGTTGTCGTTCAGGTGGTCCAGGACCGACTGGGGCACGTTCCCGCCCCGCACGTGGAAGCCGAGCGACGCGACGTAGGTGCGGCTGCCGGACTTCACCGTCGAGCCGAACAGCCCGCAGATGGCCGAGGCGCCCCCGGCGTCCTCGGACAGGTCGGGTGCGACGTTGCTGGTCGCGGCGACGCCGAAGTTGGCCACGCCCGAGGTCATCTTCAGGCGCAGCCCGGCGAGGCTGCCGCGGGCGGTCTTGCCGGACCAGGCGTCGTAGGAGATCAGCTTGTCGGCGGCGCCGAAGGTGTAGGTCGCCTGCTGCGTGCCGGAGGCGGCGATGTCGCCGCAGCCGAAGGTGTGGCTGGGGAAGATGATCTGGATGCCGCGGATTGCGGTGTCGTCGGACCAGACGTCGATTCTGGACGCGTAGGAGGAGTCTTCCTTCGGCTGGTCGTCGAAGGCTACGGGTGTCTCTCGTCCCAGGATCCGGCGTACTGTCCCGTTGTTCATCCGCACCCAGTAGTCGGCGGCGGCGGCCGAGGCGATCTGTGCCAGGCCGGTGACGCTCTGGAGGCCGTCAGCCGTGGGGCGGACCATGGTCGTCGCGCCGGACTCCACCAGGAGGGGCATGGTTTCGGTGCTGGACTGAGGCTGGACGACGGCCCAGAGCGCGCCGTCGGACGTGGCGGACAGACGCTGCACGCCCGTCGCGCTGCGTTGCACCCAGTTGCTGCCACTGCGCTCGTACACGACCCCCTGCCGGAAGTACCACAGCTTGTCCTTGCCGGTGACGGCGATGTCGTCGGCCACGATGCCCAAGTTCGACCATGAGCTCTGGCCGCGCTGGTGGATCACGTTGTTGGTGCCGACGACGTAGACCGAGTCGTCCGTGCCGCAGGCGATGCGCAGCCCCCAGCCAGTCGCCGGGTCGGGGCGCCAGGTCGTCCCGTCGAACTGGACGACCATGTTGTCGGTGGCCCTGAGCGCCCAGACGGTGTTCTTGCCCGGTGCGATGCGGGACAGGCCACCGCTCAGGCCCGTGGTGGGCAGCGCGTTCCACCGCTGCGTCGCCGGGTCGAACCGGACCGGGCTGCCGTCGGCCTTGCGCACCCCGTACACGCCCATCGTCGAAGCGGCGATGTCGGCCAGTTCCACCCCGTCGAACTCCTGCCTGGTCGGCACCTCCGGTGCCGAGCACGCGTCGAGCCTGCGCACGGCGGTGTCGAACGGGTTCGCCGCGCGGATCTTCGCCGCCCAGTCGACCGGTGCCACCGACGCGAGTACCTCCTTGTACCGCTGGAGGCTGGTGTGGGTGAAGGTGAGTTCCTGCAGCGGGATGAACAGGCAGCGTTCGAGCTTGGTCGGCCTGGTCGCGACGCTGTAGACCTGGACGACCTCGTAGTACTGCACCGACATCGCGTGCATGTGGTTGTAGTTGGTGACGACCCGGGTGAGGACCTGGTCCTTCTCCGTCTGCGTCGTCTCGCGTACGACCGTCATGTTCCGGCTGCGGGCCGCGGTCGCCAGCTGTTGGGTCCGCGCGCTGATCCGCTGCGTCGTCTCCGCCGCGACTGTTTTCACGCCCGTGGAGCGCGACACCGACGTCGCGATGCCCGTGTTCGACGACTTGCTCCAGTTGCCGCCGGCGCCGATATTGAAGAACGCGACGCCGACGCTGCCGCCGGAGCTGGACGACTGGCTGGACTGGAACCCCAGGGAGCTGCCGTCCTGCTCCTCGCGGGCGATCGCGTTCGCGACCTCGCTGATCGACCGGTTCTGGTCGGTGGTCCCGGACAGTGCCTCGGCCTCGGACGCCGTCTCGGTGCCGGTAGCCCTAGTGGTGCGCTGCCAGTCGACAACCGCGACCCTGGTGCTCTCGCCGGGCGCGAGCGCGAGGCTGTGCAGCAGTCGGCCGAGCGTGACGCCCTGGGCCGACCAGCTCTGCTCGGTGGTGACGATCATGCCCTCGGCCGGGCGGTTGTAGAACGGCATGTTCTCCTCGCCGAGGTCGATGGCACCGGTCAGGGCGCGTGCCGGCTTCGCCCCGGGAATGTCGGTGAGCACCACCGAGCGGTACCGGACGATCTCCGTCGGGTAGTTGCCGGTGGTGGGGAGCAAGTCCTTCGGCGTCGGGCCGTCGAGCATCGTCTTGTCCACCTCGAACTGGGGCGACGTACTCGCCGGGGCCGTCGCGCTCGCTGGAGTCGTTGCAGGGGTGGTGGCAGGTGTTCCGGTACTCGGAGTGCTCATCACGATTCCCATCTGCAAGGAAGATGAAGGAGACGTCGGCATGGCCGCCAGGGCATGGAGCGCCAGCCCCATAGCGAAGCGATGCCTTCCGGATCGCTCGAAAGTACACAGGCGGATCACAACAGCGGCACACTTCACTGAACTTGGCCAGAACCTGTGCCCGGCTCAACGGCCCTCCCATAACGCCCGCCCAGGAAGGTTGTCCGCCCGCCTACCCGGGTACCGGACCTTCCCCGCGAGCACCCCACGCCCGCTGACCTCAAACCGCAGCGCCTACGCCCGGCGAGGCCAGATACGTGTGCCCCGGCTCCCTTCAGGACGCCCTTCGGAAGCGCCGAACCTCTTTCTGAAACGATCAGCAAGAGGGCATCTGATCAACTTCTATGCAGAAATGCCCGTTTCACCCGGATCGATTCGCCAGGTTGGGGTGGATTCTCCGGTGAGTGCGCGGCTCATTTTGTTAGCCATGGCCCAGTGGACCATCGTGCGGGACCGTTGTGGCAGTGCTTCGTAGTCGCGGGCCAGACGGCGGTGCTGCAACAGCCAGCCAAAGGTCCGCTCGATCACCCAGCGCTTCGGCAGGGCCTGGAAGCCGGCTGCGGTCGGGCGTTTGACGACCTCGACGTCGATGCCCAGGCCGGCTCCCTGGTTGGTCACGGTGTTGTTGTAGCCGCCGTCGACCCAGACTTTGGTCACGGTCGGCTGGTCGGCGGCGAGTTCGTCGAGCAGGCGCTTGCCGCCGGCGGAGTCCTGGACCGATGCCGCGGTCACGATCACGGCGAGCAGGAGGCCCAGGGTGTCGGTGGCCAGGTGGCGCTTACGGCCCTTGATCTTTTGGCCGCGTCGATGCCCTGGTCGGTCTCGGCGACGTTGCCGGAGGTCTTCACGCTCTGGGCGTCCAGAACAGCCGCAGACGCACGCGTGTCACGGCCGTGGGCCCGCCGGGTTCGGTCACGCAGCAGGTCGTGGACCTGCTGCGTGGTGCCGCCGGATTCCCACTTGGCGTAGTAGTCGTAGACGGTCTTGTACGGCGGAAAGTCGTGCGGCAGGTACTCTCACGGGATGCCGGTCCGGTTGACGTAGAGGATCACGTTCACGATCTCCCGCAGGTCATGAACTCGGGCCGCCGCGCCGGGGCCGGTGCGGCGGCCCCGCCAGGCTATGAGGACCGGTTCGATCAGGCCCCACCGGGCATCGGACACATCACTGCGGTACGGGCGCCGAGAAGTCACGAGCCCTGCAACGACCCACCCGAGATCCGGTCACTCACCCCTGGACAAACCGCCCGCAACATAGATCAGATGCCCTCCAATACTCCAGTGCGACTTCGCGATCTACGTGCCTGCGGGGACGGAGAGTCGCCGCCGGTAGTGGCTGCGACGTGCCGAAGCTTGGTGGCTTCTGGGCCAGTTCGACCAGTGCAGGAGTGCACGCAGGGACATGACGGGGCTGAACAGCGCACCAATCAAGCGGCGGATTTCCGGGACGGTCAGGTCGACCAACTCTCGGCTTCGGGGGCCGGGCGGTTCGGATCCGCAGGTCTGGTCGGCCGCGCGTCCTGAGCGGCGATGGCCAGGAACGCGAGGGCGAGCATGGCCTGGGTGACGTGCCGGTGCCAGGCGGTCCATTTCCGGACTTGGTAGTGGTCCAGGCCGACCTGGCCCTTGGCCGCCTGGAAGCATTCTTCGATGCACCAGCGGGTGCCGGCGACTCGTACGAGTTCGGACAGCGGGACGATCTGGGGTGACCAGCACAGGTAGAAGGCGAGTTCGCTGGTGGTGGGGTTGCGGCGGATCAGCAGGTGACGGTGGTCGCCGGTACCGATGTGCACCCAGGCCCAGTCGTAGTAGCGGGGACCCTTGGCCCCGGGACCGGCGCTCTGCCGGTGCCAGGCTGAGGCGGGCAGGCGATCAGCAGCCTCGTCCGCGCGGATCGCGGTGCGGCCCTGGTTGATCCGCACCTTGGTCGCGCAGGAGACCGCCAGCACGTCGCCGACTTCGCGGGCCTCCAGTCGGGCCCGCAGGCCGGGGTCCTGGCCATCGGTCTCGTCGCCTGTTACCCACGACGTGCTCACTCCGGCATCCAGCGCCGCCACGGTCATCTGCAGGGCGATCCGGGGCTTGGCCGCTCGTGGTCGTGGCTCGGCGAGTCGCTGTTCCCGTCGCTGCCCCGGGTGGAGGTCTTCGGTGTCGAAGCGTCCGGTGCGGTGGTGCGGATCGCCGCCCGCGTGGCTGCTCCGAGTGCGTCATGCCCGGACTGCGGGACGTGGTCGGAGCGGGTCCACGGCTCCTACCTGCGCTATCCGTCGGATCTTCCCAGCTGCGGGCGGCCCGTGACGGCTGCCCTGCGGGTGCACCGCTTCGCCTGCCAGGCCCTGGTGTGCCAGGGCCGCCGTTTTCGGCAGAGGTGAACCCGAGACAGGTGACATGTCACACCCTATTGATAGCCCCGCCGATCTTGTGAGACGGTGCGTCACACGCTGCGGATGCCTCCCACTTCCCCACGTCCGTGGCGCTCCGTTCGCGTTTCCCCCACAAAGGAATAGACGATGCGTCCGCTCTCACGCATGTCCAGGCTGCTGGCCGCAGCTGCCGCGGCAGGCACCGTCCTGCTCGGCATATCCGCCGGACCGAGCCAGGCCGCCCCCACGCCGGTCACCCCCGCACCGGTCGCTGCCAGCCCGCATCAGCCTTCCGGCAGCTCGTCGGAGGTTCCCGGCAGTCCGTTCGCCGATCCCGAGAGCCCGGGCGCGCCGCAGTCCCGCGGGCTCACCGCCGCGCAACTGCCGCTGGTCAACCCGCTGTCCGGCACGGCGCCGGCGGAGACCGGCCAGGACAAGGGCCTGGCCAAGGCCGCACCGCGCGCGCTCGCGGCGGAGCCGACCGCCCAGTCGTGCACCCCGGCCGACTTCGCCGGCCGGACCGGGGCCGCTCTGGTGTCCTACGTCAAGGCCTCGACCCCCCAGTGCATCGGCTCGCTGTTCCAGCTCGGCGGCAGCCCGTACGCCTCGGCCCTGTTCCGCCAGAGCCAGATGGCGACGATGGCCGACGCCTTCCAGAGCGCCGCCGCCTCCTACCCCGGCGACAACTCCGCCGCCACTTGGCAGGTCGTCCTGTACCTGCGCGCGGGCTACTACGTGCAGGACAGGGACCTCGCGCACGTCGGCCCCTACGACGCGACGCTGACCGCCGCCGTGGCGCGCGGCATCGACGCCTTCCTGGCCGGCCCGCACGCCGCGGACGTCACCGACGCGAACGGCCAGGTCGCCAACGACGTCATCATCCTCACCGACAGCGCCGGCCAGCAGGGCCGCTACCTGAACACCTACCGGCAGGTGCTGAACGGCTACACCAGCGCGTACAACAGCTCGAAGAACCTGCTCACGTACGTCAACAGCGCCCTCTCCGCGCTGGACCGGGGGCACGAGAGCAAGTCCTTCGTCGACGCCGTGACCGCGGACCCGGGCATCATCGACACCCTCGACGCGTTCACCCGCACCCACCACGACCTGCTCGGCACCTACCCCGGCTTCCTGGTCTCCAACGCCGGCATCGAGCTGACCCGGTTCGTCAAGTACCCGGCGTTCCAGGCCAGGATCCGCCCGCTGGCCAAGGCCCTGCTCGACAGCTCGTCGATGACCGGCCCCACCGCCCCGCTGTGGGTCGGCACGGCCAACACGGCCGCCTTCTTCGACAAGGACCAGTGCTCCTACTACGGCGTCTGCGACCTGAAGCAGCGGCTGACCAAGGCCGTGCTGCCGATCAGGCAGACCTGCAACGCCACCCTCACCGTCCTGGCCCAGGACCTCACCGCGGCCGAACTCGCCGCCGTCTGCGCCGACCTCAAGGGCGAGGACGCGTACTTCCACGGCCTCGTCCGCGACAACGGCCCCATCCCCGGCCAGTACGAGTCGTCCGTGCAGCTCGTGGTCTTCGCGAGTCAGGCCGACTACCAGACCTACGCCGGCGCGATGTACGAGGCGAACACCAACAACGGCGGGGTCACCCTGACCGGGACCCCGAGCGACCCGGCCAACCAGCCGGTCTCCCTCATGTACCGGCACCCGAACGAGAACGGCTTCACCGCCCGGATCTGGAACCTCAACCACGAGTACGCCCACGTCCTGGACGCCCGCTACGACATGAAGGGCGACTTCTACCAGCAGACCAGCGTGCCCGACCTGTGGTGGATCGAGGGCGTCGCCGAGTACATCTCCTACACCTACCGCGGCGTCACCGACCTCAACGCGGTGGCCCAGGCACCCAAGCACACCTACGCGCTCAGCACCCTGCTCCAGAGCACGTACCTGAACAGCGACGTCGTCCGCACCTACCACTGGGGCTACCTGGCCGCCCGCTACATGATCGAGCGCTTCCCGGGCGTCGTCCAGACCATGCTCGGCTTCCTCCGCACCGGCGACTACGCCCGCGCCTACGCGTACTACAACGGCATCGGCACCGCCTACGACGCCGACTTCACCAGGTGGCTCGACACCTGCGCCACCGACACCTGCCTCACCGCGGGCACCCCGAAGGCGGCCTTCGACGCCACGGTGCGGGACCTGAACGTCCAGCTGACCGACCGCTCCACCGAGACCGCCGGCAAGGGCAGCATCACCGGCTGGGCCTGGAACTTCGGCGACGGCACCACCGGCACCGCGGCCTCCCCGTCGAAGTCCTACCGCGCTGCCGGTACCTACACCGTCACCCTCACCGTCACCGACAGCAACGGCAAGACGGCCACCACGACCCGGACCGTCACCGTCACCGCGCCGGCCGCACCGGCGGCCTGCACCGACCCCGACGCCCGGAAGCTGGACTACAACTGCTTCCGCACCGGCCGCGCCGCCGACGCCGGAAGCTCGGACCAGATGTACATCTACATGCCGGCCGGCACCACCACGCTGACCGTCTCCACCACCGGCGGCACCGGGACCGCCTACCTCTACTACAGCCCGGACCGCTGGGCCTCCAACACGGACTACGCCGTCTCCTCCACGAACAGCGGCACCACCCAGACCGTGACCGTCACCAACACCACGGCCGGCTACCGCTACATCACCCTCTACGGCAAGACCGCCTTCAGCGGCGTCACCGTCACCACCCAGTACTGACCGGCGCGTGAGCCCGGATGCCCTGGCTCACGCATCCCCGGGGATGCGTGAGCCAGGGCATCCATGTGGGCCTCTGCGGCGGGCGATCACCGGCTTGATGCCCAGCTTCCACACCAGGCGCCGGTACTTGTCGTGGTCGTAGCCCCGGTCGGCGAGCAGGACGTCCGGTCTGCGCCGTGGCCGGCCGACCAGGCCGGCCACGGCGGCCCAGCAAAGGGTCAGCATCGATACGGCGAGACCCTGTCGAACCGGGACAGCACCTACGTCGGCGGCATCCTCGGCCCGGCCCTGCTGTTCGGCTTCGGCATGGGCTCGATCTTCGTCCCGGTGATGCTGACCGCCGTCTCCCACGTCGCCCCGCACGAGACCGGCGCGGCCACCGGCATGCTCAACACCACCCAGTAGGTGGGCGGCTCGCTCGGCCTGTCGATCCTGGTCACGGTGTTCGGCACGGCCAGCCGCAACGAGGCCCGGCAGCAGGCCGGGGCCTTCCTGCGGCAGGCCACCCCGCAGCAGCTCGCCCAGTTCCGGGCCACCGGCCGGCTCCCGGCGCCGTACTCCTCACAGGTGCTGGTGCACGGCATCGCCAGCGCGTTCCAGATGGGCCTGGTCTTCGCGGCGCCGGCGGTGTTGATCGCGGTGTTCGTGATCAAGGTCGGCCACCTGCCGGTGCCACCCGCCGTCAGTCCTTCGGGGGGCGGCGCTTGACACGGCGTCGGGGTGACCGGGAGAGTCTTTCTTGCAATGGTTTTCATCTTCGATAACCGGTGCGGGTGAGCGCTGCCCGTTCCGCCGGTCACCGCTGCCCGCCACCGGTCGAAGCCCACGCATCCCCGAAAGAGGACCTCCATGTCGCTCGACGTCTCCCCCGCCCTCCTCGCCCAGGCCCAGCAGGGCCGCGTCGACGAGGCCGACTTCCTCGAGACCGTCCGCACCTCCCTCCCGTACGCCTACCAGGTCGTGTCCGGGCTCAGCACCGAACTCGCCACCGGCCAGGAGGAGTTCACCACCGACAACACCACGCCCAGCGACGAGCAGCGCGCCCAGCTGCTGCGCGCGCTCGCCAGCAACGCGATCCGGGGCAGCCTGGAGAGCCACTTCGGGGTGAAGCTCGCCTTCGTCAACTGCCACCGCGTCGGCGCCTTCCGTCCCGGCGCCGAGGACGGCGCGGCGTACCGCGAGTTCACCTCGCTGCACAACCAGATCCGCAACCAGAGCCCGGAGCTGCGCAGCTGCTGACAGCCCCCGGACGCGACCTGGACGCGGCCCGAGCACGGCCCGAGCAGAGCCCGGGCACGACCCGAGCCGGCCCGGGCGCGACCCGGATCGCGGCGGCTCCCACCCTGCCCACCGGGGTGGGAGCCGCCGCACGTGACACCCGTGTTGCGCCGTATTGCGGGCCGGTGACCGGATCGTGCGTCGATCTTGTCGGACGGCCCGGCGGCCGCTTACGTTCGGAACGCGCCATCTCGACCGGCCCTCACCCGGCCGCCCCTCACCCCTCGCGGAGCCCACCATGTCGCCGACCCCTCGCCCGCTGCGGAAACTCGGCTTCCTGACCATCGGGCTCTTCGACGAGGCGAACCCCCGCCGCGGCCACGAATCCACCCTCGACCTCATCACCCTCGGCGAGCGGCTCGGCTTCGACAGCGCCTGGCTGCGCCACCGCCACCTCCAGTACGGCATCTCCTCCCCGATCGCCGTGCTTGCCGCCGCCACCCAGCGCACCAGCCGCATCCAGCTCGGCACCGCCGTCACCCCGCTCGGCTGGGAGAACCCGCTGCGGCTCGCCGAGGACCTGGCCACCGTGGACGTCCTCTCCGGCGGCCGGCTCAACCCCGGCTTCAGCGTCGGCCCGCCCACCCATTACGAGCAGGTGCGCGGCGCGCTCTACCCGGACACCGGCGAGCAGGAGGACTTCAGCCCCCGGCGCGCCGAACGGCTGCTCGCCCTGGTCCGCGGCGAGGACGCCTCCGACTTCGCCGGCACCGAGGGCATCGAGGTGTACTCCCGCCGCGTCCAGCCGCACTCCCCCGGCCTGGCGTCCCGGCTCTGGTACGGCGCCGGCAGCCTGCGCTCGGCCCGCTGGGCCGGCGAGCAGGGACTCAACCTGCTCACCAGCAGCGTGGTGAAGCCGGAGAGCGAGGAGGGCCCGCTCGACTTCGCCGCCATCCAGGCCGCCCAGATCCGCGCCTTCCGCGAGCGCCACCCCGACGGCGAGCGCGCCCGGGTCTCCCACGGCCTGGTGGTCATCCCCACCGACAGCGCAACCCCCGAGCAGCGCGCCAAGTACCGGGCCTACGCCCTCGCCCGCACCCCGCGCACCCTCGCCCCGCAGGGCCCGGCCCGGCTGCTGTTCGCCCCCGACTTGGTCGGGACGACCGAGGAACTCGTCGAACGGCTGCACGCCCACGCCGGCTACCGCGAAGTGGACGAGGTCGCCTTCGCCCTGCCGTTCACCTTCGAACACGAGGACTACGTGCAGATCCTCACCGACCTGGCGACCCGGCTCGGGCCCGCCCTCGGCTGGCGTCCGCAGCCGACGCCCGCCGAGGGCTGACCCGCCCGACCGCTTCCCTGTCCCCAACAGGCGGACAGGCAGCGGGAGTCGGCCGCAACCACCGCGTCCGGCACGGCGTCCCAAGCCGGTACGGACGGACGGCCGCCCTGGCCGGACGCCGCCCCGGGGGGAGACCGCGATGGGGCCCTACCACGCCACACCCGTACCGCCGCCGCCCGCCCTGCACCCCTGCCCGAACTGCGGGCTCACCGACCAGGTCCGCGGCGTCCCGGCCGTGTACCACGCGGGGAGGACGCGGGTCACCACCCGACCCTCGCAGGGGAGCGGCGCCCACCGGACCCGCGAGGTCGTCTCCGACCTCGCCCGCGCCCTGGCACCCGTCCCGATCCGCGACCAGCCACCCGGCCGCACGGCGACGGTGCTGGGCGCCGCCGCCCTCGTGATCGCCTTCTTCACGTTCTTCGCCGGGAACTTCGCCCGGCAGTTCGACGACGACGCGCCCGCCTTCGCCGCACCGGTCCGGGACCACCACGCCTTCGAGATCCCCGTGGTGATCCCGGTGGTCGCCGCCATCGCCGGAACCGTCCTCCTCGTCGCCGCGGCCGCACTCCGCGCCTCCGCCGACCGCGAACTCGCCGGCCGGCCCCGGGCCGAACACCTCTGGGCCCAGGCCTGGTACTGCGCCCGCTGCGGCACCGTCCACTTCCCACCCACCACCGGCGTACCCACCGGCGTGCCGACGGCCGCCCTCAGCCTCCCGGAGTTCCGCCGCGTCGTCTGGACGGCCGGCGGCTACGGCCACCTCGCGGACCGGTACTGACTCAGAACTCGCTGGTGTCGAGGTCGAGTTCGAACGGCTCTGGCAGTCGCACCGGCACCCCGAACGGGTGCGGCCCCTCGACCCGGGTCCAGCCGAGCGCGCCGGGCTGGGAGAACAGCGTGCAGGCCCGCTCCTGCCGGTCCACCAGGAGGTAGAGCGGCGCACCGAACTGGGCGTAGCGCCGGCGCTTCACCGTCCGGTCGGTCTCGGCGCTGGAAGGCTCGGTCGCCTCGACCACCAGCAGCGTCCGGTCGGGCATCAACGCCCCTTCGTGCCAGGCCAGTTCGGTTGGCACGACGGCCAGGTCGGGCACGTAGCGGTCCGCCGTGCCCGGCAGGGCCAGATCGCCGGAGCCGGAAAACAGGCCGCTCGACCGCAGGACCGGGGCGAGCTGCCCGCGGAGCAGGTCGACGGTGCTCTGATGCGCCCAGGAGTGCGTCACCGGGACGGTGACCCCTTCGATGATCTCGGTCTCCACGGGGCGAAGCCTAGTCCGTCTCCAGCGATGTCCCACTCTGGCCAATTGAACAAGCGCTTGCTTAGAATCGGGCGCGTTCAGCCGTCGAGCCCGAGCGCCCCAGGAGACGTCATGGCCGGAGCCACCGGAGTCAACCGTCAGATCCGCCTTGCCAGTCGACCGGTCGGGGAGGTGCGTCCGGAGGACTGGGCGCACGGGGAGGAGGCGGTGCCGGAGCCGGGCGAGGGCGAGTTCCTCGGGCGGACGCGGTACGTGTCGCTGGATCCGGCGATGCGGGGATGGCTGGACGACCGGCCCTCGTACCTGCCGCCGGTGGGACTGGGCGAGGTGATGCGGGCCGGCTCGGTGGTGGAGGTCGTGGCGTCGAACCACCCGGGGTTCCGGGTCGGGGACCACGTGGTCGGGGCCTTCGGGGTGCAGGAGTACGCGGTCTCGGACGGGAAGGGCGCGCTCACGGTCGATCCCGCGCTCGCGCCGCTGTCGACGTACCTGGGCGCCCTCGGGATCCCCGGGATGACGGCGTACTTCGGACTGCTGGAGGTCGGGGCGCTCAAGGAGGGCGAGACCGTCGTCGTCTCCGGCGCCGCCGGGGCGGTCGGCAGCCTGGTCGGCCAGATCGCCAAGGCGAAGGGCTGCCGGGTGGTGGGCATCGCGGGCGGCCCGGAGAAGTGCGCGCTGCTCACCGGCGAGCTGGGCTTCGACGCCGCGATCGACTACCGCGCCGAGGACGTCCGCAAGGCCCTGCGCACCCACGCCCCGGACGGCATCGACGTCTACTTCGACAACGTCGGCGGCCCCGTCCTGGACGCCGCGCTGACCCGCCTGGCGATGCACGCCCGGGTGGTGGTCTGCGGCGCCATCAGCCAGTACAACAACGAGGGCGCCGTGCGGGGCCCGTCCAACTACCTGTCCCTGCTGGTGCGGCGGGCTCGGATGGAGGGCTTCGTGGTGTTCGACTACGCCCGCCGGTACCCGGAGGCGGCCGCCGAGCTCGCCGGCTGGATCGCGGGCGGCCGGATCAAGGTCAAGGAGCAGGTGGTGGAGGGCACCGTGGACGACTTCCCGGAGACCTTCGGGATGCTCTTCCGGGGCGAGAACACCGGCAAGCTGGTGCTGCGGCTCGTCTGACGCACGGACTCCCCGGGCGGCCGTCACCCCCCTACGGCCGCCCGGGGCCCCGGACACGGGAGCCGGGGTCCGGGCCCGGGCCCCGGGGTCGGACACGGCATCCGGGCCCGGTCGCGGGAGCCCGGGGTCAGAGCAGGCGCTTGATCTCGCCGCGCGCCCGGTAGAAGCCGCCCGAGGCGGACTCCCGCACCTCGGCGACCAGGTAGCGGGCCCCGGCGATCCGGATGTCCTTGGGGAACTGCACCCGCCACGACGGGTCGTAGCCCTGCGAGACCACCCGCATCCGCAGCCGGACGCCGTCCTGGACGCACTCGACCTCGACCTCGCCGCCGGTCCGGGCGGTGACCACCTCGACCGTCTCCGGCCCGGCGCCGGCCAGCACCGGCTCCCAGCCCGCGCCCTTGATCTCGGCGGTCTCCGGCAGCGTGCCGTCCTCGGCCGCCCGCACCGCCTGCTCGCCGGCGTCCAGGCAGGCCAGCGAGCCGTCGGTGGTCACCAGGTAGAGCCGCCCCGCCCGGTACTGCATGCTGTACGCCGAACCGCAGCCGGTGGCGAGCTTCCACAGCCGGGTGCCGTCGGCGGCGAAGCAGTACACCGAGGAGTGGTTGTCCCCAGCGAAGACGTACTCGCCGTCCGGGGAGGCCGCGCAGGAGAAGACGGCGGCGTCGCAGCGGTAGGTGGCCACCTCGGCGCCGTCCGACTTGCGCAGCCGGTGCACCCAGCCGCGGCCGGTGCCGGCGAACACCTCGTCGGCCTCCTGCCAACCGAACAGCACCTCGCCGTTGGTCGGGGTGTGCCACCGCTGGTCGCCGCTGCGGTTGTCGTAGCGGGCGACGCCGCGCGAGTGGCCGTGGTAGACGCCGTCGGCGTCGCAGCGCACCATCCAGCCGGCCCGGCCGTCGGCCTGTCGGCGCCACTGGAACTCGTCCTCGTGGTCCACCGTCGTGAGCCCGCCGCGCTCGTCGGCGACGCCGAGCACGCCGTCGTGGATGTCGAGCCAGAAGATGTCCACGTCCTGGGCGATCTCGTACGCCACCCGCGGGACCTTGCCGCCCAGGTCGTACACCTTGCCGTCGTCGCAGCCGGCGTAGATCCACCAGTCGTCGGCGACGATGCACTTGACGCCGTCCGGCAGGCCGTAGCGGGCCGTCACCTCGCCGTCGTGGGTGAGGGTGTAGACGTCGCCGCGCTCGTTGCCGACCCAGGCGTGCTCCTCGCCGACGAAGATCCCGAAGGCGGGCGAGCCGGAGCGGAAGCGCCACAGCAGCGGTGCCTGACGGGCGGTCGAGCGGCTGCTGACGATCTGCCGCCTGGTCACCGCCCGGCGCTGGCGCACGCCCCGGACGGCCGGGGCGTAGCCCTTGCGGACCTTCTCGCCGATCTTCTTGGCCGCCGACGCGGCCGCCTTCTCCGGGCTCGGGAACGTCGTCGACTTGCTCTGCCCGGGCTCGCCTATCCGCCCGTAGCGCACCGTCACCACCTGGCCGGCGAGCCGCACTTCGTAGAACTTGTGCGCGCTCCCCTCGTCCTCGGACAGTTCGAGGTACGTGACCTGCTCTTCCACGGCGACGGACACGACGGAGTCCCCTTTCGGGCAACGGAGATGGGGGTCGGTTCGGGACCGGCCCGCCGACACCTCCCAAGCTACGGCCTGGCACTGACAGTCGGCTCCGGCGGGCCCCGGCTCAGCGCGGCGCGGATCAGCGCAGCTCGGATCAGCGCGGCTCGGCTCGGCTCAGCGCAGTTCGGCTCAGCGCAGCTCGGCCAGGAGGGCGCGCAGCCGTTCGTCCTCCCGGATGATGTCGTACGCGAGGCCGGAGGTGACGATCCGGCCGTCGCGCTCGACGAGCTCGCCGACGTACGGGAGCAGGTCGGTGTCCCGGGCGGCGGCGCCCAGCGCGTGCAGCGCCTCGCAGCCGCCCGTGACGTCGGCGCCCGTCTCGACCGCGTGGAGCGCGGCCCGGGCGAGGCGGCCGAGGTCGACGGTGTCGGGGTCCGCGATGTCGAGCAGGGCGCGGGCAGCACCGGCGGCCTTCTCCGGGTCGTCGAGCAGCGCTTCCAGCCGGGGTATCAGGTCCCGGCCGGCCGCCCCGAGGGACGCGGCGGCGCGCAGCGCGCCGACCACCGTCCAACGGGCCCACAGTCGGCTCCCGGCGGTGCGGTCGAGGACGGACGCCAGGATCCGGACGGCCTCCTCGGCGTCACCGTCGATCTGCCAGACGGCGCGGGCCGTCGCGACGTCGGCGTCCAGCTGCGGGGCGGTCGGCTCCGGGTCCTCGCTGACCGCGGCGAGCAGGGCCGGGAGCAGTCCGGCGGCGGCCGGGCCCAGGTCGGCGGCCGCCCGGGCCGTCTCGGCCCGTTCGCGCGAGGCCGCCAGCCGTTCGGTGACGGCGGCGAGCAGGAGGTCGGGCTCGCCGGTGACGTCGTAGTGGGCGCGGGCCGCCTGGAGCTGTCCCGCCTCCGCCCGCAACGCCTCGGCGGCCCGCTCGCACGCCTCGGGCGGGCCGCCTGCGACGACGGCCGCGACCGCGGAGGCGGCGTACGGGAAGCGGGGCAGCACCACGCACAGCTCGGGCAGGCCGGCGACGGCCCGCGGACCCCACCGCCGCAGCAGGTGGACCAGGTCGGCGGTCTCGTTGGTACCGAGCCCCTCGACGGCCAGCCGGGCGCGCACGGCGGCGAGCAGCTCCGGATCGAAGGGGAAGGCCGGGGCCCGCGAGTCACCCGCGGCGTGGCGGGCCCGCGGGCGCCGCTCCAGGTCACGGGCCAGCAGCGGGGCGGCCTGCCGAGGGGCGATCCGGACCAGCGCCGCGAGGGCCTCGTCGGCCACCTTGTCGTCCGGCCTGTCGTTCGGCGCGTCCTCCGGCCCATCGTTCGGCGCGTCGTCCGGCCCGTCGTTCGGCCGGTCGGCGAGTCCGACGAGGACGGGCGCGGCCTCGGCGGCGAGCGGGCCGAGCTTGGCCAGCAGGCTCGCCGCGGTGTCCTGGGCGGCGAGCGGGGTGACGGCCGGGATCAGCCGGGACGGGGCGCCGCGCGAGACGTAGCAGGCGTGGTCGGCCGCCCACAGGGCCTCGGCCTGCACCTCGGGGCGCGGGTCGCGCAGGGCGGCCTCCAGCAGGTCGAGGGCTGCCTCGCGGTCGGTGTCGGTGTCGCGCTCCAGCAGGGTGTCGACGACCGTGTACAGCAGCTCCTCCTGGTCAAGGCTGTAGCGGTCGACGGTGAGCTCGCGGGCGGGCAGCAGGCCGAGCACGGCCGCGTGGTGGACGGCCCCCCAGCGCTCCTCGTTCCGCAGGCAGACCAGGACCGCGGCCAGCCGCAGCGGCACCGGGGTCTCCTCGCCGAGCAGCACCCGGGCCTCCCCGGCGGCCGTGCTCAGGTCCACCCGGCCGAGGGCGACGAGCAGTTCGGCGGCCACCTCCGGATCCTGCTCGGCCGTCCAGCGCTCCCCCAGGGCGGACGGCGCGGCCGCGCCGTCCCGGGTGTGGCCGACGGCCCAGGCGGCGGCCCGCCGGACGGTTTCGTCCGGGTCGGCCAACAGCGGTAGCAGGAGCGGAAGTTGGGCAACCATGGCGGCCCGGACGGCGCCCTCGGGGACCTGCCACTCGTCCTCGCTCTCGGCCAGCCCGCCCAGCAGGCACAGCACGTCCACCGTCCGGATCCCGGCGGCGGCGATCCGGGCCAGGTACGGCACGGCGTCCACGCTGGCCGAGTACACGGTGCCCTGGTGGAGGATGCTCCCGTACAGCTCGGAGACCGCCTCCTCGGCCGCCCCGTCGTCGCCCTCGGCGAGCGCGCGCAGCAGGTCGGGCAGGTCCTCGGCGCAGCCGTAGGCGTGCGAGACGGTGGCCCAGGGGTGGTCGTCGAGCCCGGCGAGGGCGGTGGTGAGGTCCATGGGCGCGATCCTGGCAGCCGGGACCGACAACGCCGCCAGGGGGAATACGGCAGTGACGGGGGGACGCCGCCGTCGGTGCGCCCCGGGTCCGGACGGCCGCGCGTCGGCCGGGGCCGGTCGCCCGTCGGCCGGGGCCGGTCGCCCGTCGGCCGGGCCCGAGCCACGACCGCCGGAACCCGAGCATCTGCGTCATTGTCAGTGCCCCGCGCTACGCTCCCGGCACCCTGAGGAAACACCGGGGCCCGCTCCCTCGAATTCGCCTACGGGGAGCGGGCCCCGGGCTTCAGGAGGGCAGCGATGCGGCGATGCGCGGCCGCCGTCCGACCGCTCCTGCCACCGTACGAGTCGTGCGGATCCGTCAGGTCCGGCGGGCGTGCGCGGCGAGGCGGTCCGCGAGGGCGGTGACGAGGCCTCGCAGCTCCTCGGGCCGTTCGATCACGAAGGGACGGTCGATCGCGGCGAGCACCGGAGGCAGCCAGTCGAGTCGCTCCGCCCGGAGCTCGACGCGCAGCCAGCGCTCAGAACTCCGGTCCGCGTCCGGCTCCGGCCGCGGTTCGGGCTCCGGCTCCGGCTCCGGCTCCGGCCGCGGTTCGGGTTCGGGTTCGGGTTCGGGTTCGGGTTCGGGTTCGGGTTCGGGTTCGGGTTCGGGTTCGACCAGGATCGCGACACTCTCCGGGAGGTGACGGCGGATCCACTCGGGCGTCGCGCGGATCCGCAGCGTCACCTCGTGCCGGTAGTCCGCCGTGGCCAGGCCCGACACGACGCGCTCGGCCGGGGCCGGTCCGGTCGGCGCTTCGAAGGAGCCGGGCAGGGCCCTCGCGTCCGTGACCCGGTCCAGCCGGAGGGTCCGGTCCTGGCCGATCCCCGCGTCCGCGCCGGTGACGTACCACCGGCCTGCGTGGGCGACGATCCCGTACGGATGCAGCGTGCGCTCGCTGGGCCGGCCGTGGCGGTCGGTGTACCGGACCGCGACCGGCCGTCGATGGCGCACCGCGTCGGCGAGGGTGAGCAGGACCCCGGTGTCCGGTGCGCCGGCCTCGCCGGGCCGGTCCGTGGTCCCGAGCGGCCGGTCCGTGAAGGAGAGCGACTCCAGGAGCGTGTCGAGCCGGCCGGCGAGGTGCCGGGGCAGCACCCGCCGGATCTTGGCCGCCGCGGTCTCCCCCGCGGTGCGTTCGGCCGTCGCCAGTCCGGCCCTGGGGCCGGTGAGCAGGCCGAGCAGCACCGCCAGGGCCTCGTCGTCCCCGAGCATGAGCGGGGGCAGGCGGTGTCCGGGCGAGAGCCGGTAGCCGCCGTACCGGCCGCGTACGGACTCCACGGGCACGTCGAGGTCGACCAGGTGGTCCACGTAGCGCCGCACGGTTCGGCCGTCCACACCGAGCCGGTCGGCGAGCTCGGCCACCGTGCGGGTGCCGCCCGACTGCAGCAGTTCGAGCAGGGTCAGCACGCGGCCGGTGGGTCGGGACATGACGAAAGTCTAGGACGAATAGGGGACCGATTCTGTCCACTATTCCTCCTAGTCTGCCGAATGCACGACCGGATGACCGCACGACCGCGGCCGCTCCCGTTTCCGTCTCCGCTCCCGTTTCCGTTTCCGTATCCGTTTCGCGTTCTGGCATGACCGAGGAGAACACCCCATGGACTTCGTTTCGATCCGCATCATCACCGGCGACGTCGCCCGACTGGTCGACTTCTACGAACGCGCCCTGGCGGTCCGGGCGCGGTGGGCCACCGAGGACTTCGCCGAACTCCGCACGGCGGGCGCGACCCTCGCGATCGCCGGGGTCCGCACCGTACCGCTGTTCGCCCCCGGCTCCGCCCGGCCGGCGGCCAATCAGAGCGTGATCACCGAGTTCCTCGTCGACGACGTGGACCGGGTCCACCGCAGCCTGTCCGAGTTCGTCACGGACTTCGTCAACGAGCCCACCACGATGCCCTGGGGCAACCGCTCGCTGCTGTTCCGCGACCCCGACGGCAACCTCGTCAACTTCTTCACCCCCGTCACCCCGGCGGCCGTCGCGAAGTTCGCCCGCTGACCGGACGCCCCGCGTACCGCCCGCCTCCACCGGGTGGGCGGCACCACGGCCGCGTCCGTGCCGTCGCGGCCGGCGCACGCCGACGGCAGGAGGGAGCCGGAGCCCGGCGGCCGGGTGCTGCCGGCCGGGACAGCGGTCAGAGCCAGCCACGCTCGTCGGCGACCCGCAGGGCCTCGCTGCGGTTGCGGGTGCCGGTCTTGGCGATGGCCGACGAGGAGTAGTTACGGACCGTCCCCTCGGACAGGTAGAGCTTGGCGGCGATCTCGGCCACCCCCGCGCCCGAACGGGAGGCGTTCAGCACGTCGCGCTCCCGGGCGGTGAGCGGGGAGGCGCCCGCCGCGAGGGTGGCGGCGGCCAGTTCCGGGTCCACCACCCGCTCCCCCGCCGCGACCCGGCGGATCGCGTCGGCCAGCACCTCCGCCGGGGCGTCCTTGACCACGAAGCCGAGCGCGCCCGCCTCCATGGCCCGGCGCAGGTAGCCGGCGCGGCCGAAGGTGGTGAGGATGACGACCCGGCACCACGGGACCTGCTGGGCCAGCACGGCGGCGGCCGCCAGGCCGTCCAGCCCGGGCATCTCGATGTCGAGCAGGGCCACGTCCGGCCGGTTCTCCCGCGCCGCCTCCGCGACCTGGTCGCCGCGGCCGACGGCGGCGACCACGGCGAAGTCGTCCTCCAGGTCGAGCAGGGTGCACAGCGCGGTGCGGACCAGCTCCTGGTCCTCGGCGAGCAGCAGGCGGATCGGGCGGATCGTCATGTCGTCCCTTCGTGGCCGGGGTCGGGCCGGCCGGGGTCCGACCCGGCGGCGTCCGGCCCGACGGTTTCGGGTCCGGCGGGGCCCGGGCCGCCCGGCGGGACGGTGACCAGCAGCCGCCACCCGCGCGGGTCGAGCGGGCCGGCCTCGACCGTACCGCCCACCGCGGCGACGCGTTCCCGCAGCCCGGTCAGGCCCTTGCCGTCGCCCGCACCGCCGTTGCCCCGGGCGTCGCCCGTACCGCCCGGTCCGCGCGCATCGCCCGTCCCGTCCGTACCGCCCGGTCCACCCGGTCCGCTCCGGGCGGCGGCGGCCCCGTCGTCGCGGATCTCCACCGAGGTGGCGGTGAGCAGCACCGAGCAGCGCTCGGCCCGGGCGTGCCGGACCACGTTGGTGATCCCCTCGCGCAGCACCCAGCCGAACAGCTCACGCTCCCCCGGCGCGACCGCGTCCGCCGCCGTCGGCAGGTCGGCCACCACCCCGGCGGCGCGCAGCAGTTCACGGCCGCGGGCGATCTCGCCGGCCAGCGTCACCTCGCGGTAGCCGCTGACGGCGGCGCGGACGTCGGACAGCGCCTGGCGGGACAGCGTCTCCACCGCCGCCATCTCCGCCACCGCCAGGTCCAGGTCCTTGCCCGCGAGCCGCTGGGCGAGGCGGGACTTGACGGTGATCGCGGTGAGCGAGTGCCCCAGCAGATCGTGCAGGTCCCGGGCGATCCGGTTGCGCTCGGCCTCCGAGGCGAGCCGCGCCACCTCGGCCCGGGCGGCGACCAGGGCGTCGTTGGTGGCGGCGATCCCGGCGAAGGCACCGCAGGTGAGCGAGGTGAACAGCAGGGCCAGGGCCTGGAATCCGCCCGGACCGGTGTGCCAGGGGCGCACCGCCCAGGGCACCACCAGCGCGGCCAGCGTGCCGGCCGCCACCACCCGGGCGGCGTGCTCGCGCCACTGGATCGCCACCGCGGAGACGACCACGGTGGCGAGGAAGAAGGCGTCCTCATGGGCGAACGGCAGCGCGGCCAGGAACAGTGCCGTCATCACCCCCAGCAGTAGCGCCATCCAGCGCCGCCGCCCCAGTCCGAGGGCGAGGGCCAGCAGCGCGTAGCAGAGGCAGAACGCGACGACCACGGCGTACCCGGCCACCGCGGCCGCCCCGGAGACGGTGCCGCCGACGGCGACGGCGGTGAGTGCGGGGAAGACCATCATCCCGCTGGCCAGCAGCGGGCGCCGCCAGCCGTGGCCCCAGTACTGGACGGGGCCCGGTGCGGCCCCCGGTCCGGGGGCCGCGGTCGTGCGGTCCGTTCCCGTGCGGTCCATGCCCGCGCGGTCCATGCCTGCGCGGTCGCGGTCTCCCGCGCGGTCTCCCGCGCGGTCGCGCTCGCGGTCGTCGCCCGCGCGGTCGAGGCCGGTCACCCTCGTTCCCCCCTCCTCAGAGCCTGGCGAACAGGCTACGCAGGTGCCGTCCGTTGACCACCGCGGCCACACCCAGCAGGGCGAGCCCGCAGACGCCCTGCTCGACCTTCATCCACACCGGGAAGGTCCCCGGCAGGGCGATGATCGTGGCGATGGCGACCAGCATGACGGCCGAGAGGATCCGCAGCCGCCGGAACGCGCCCCGGGAGCCGTTGGCGGCCCGGACGGTCAGCAGGAGGGTGAGGGCGGCGCTGGCCACGACGATGGTGCCGCGGACCAGCACCGGCGCGTTGACCATCGTGTGGTGGTCACGGAGGGCGACGGCGGCGGCCAGTGTGACGATGCTGAGGCCGAGATAGGCGAGCACGAGTCGCCGGACGGTGCGGAAGGCCCGACGGGTGTCGGGGTGCTGCAGGTCGGTGGAGTTCATGGCATCCATGCTGGTCGTGGACCTGTTCCCGGGGGCAGTGTGTTCGCACACCGGCGCACCGTGACAATTGTCAGCGGGCCGCCGCCGCCGAGCCGTTGACGACGGACTCTCGCAACCCGACCGTCGCAGCCCGACCGTCACCGGCCGAGCGTTCCGAGCCGACCGCTGTCGGCCGCCCCTGTCAGCGCCCGGCTGCCTCCGCCCGGTCCCCGTCCAGCAGGCGCACCATGTGCAGCTTCGCGACCGCCCGCCCGTCGACCAGGACGGCCCTCGGCTCGCGCCCCCACACCTCGAAGCCGCAGGCGGTGTAGAGCCGCAGGGCGGGCTCGTTGCCCTCCGAGACGGTCAGCAGCACCTGCCGCAGCCGCCCGTCCCGCTCCGCTGTGCGCAGCACCTCCCGCACCAGGGCGCGGCCGATCCCCCGCCCGGCGGCGCTGCGGGCCACCGCCATGCCGTACAGCGTGCCCTTGTGCCGCTCCTGACCGCGCTGCGGCACCTTCAGCCCGGCGGTGCCGACCAGCGTGCCGGCGCCGTCGAAGGCGCCGATCAGCGCGCCCGGCCCGGCCTCGGCCCCGGCCAGCCGGTGCAGCGTCTCCGACAGCGGCCTGCCGGCCTCCTCGGCGTAGCTGGAGGTGAAGGCGCTCGGCGTCCCGCGCAGCGCCGCCAGCCGGAAGGCCCGGTACGGTTCGGCGTCCGCGACGCCCAGCCGACGCAGCACCACGGGCCGCGCCGCGGCAAGCCGACCGTGTTCAGCCGAGACGGACACGGGTGCACCTCGTCACGTACGGCAGGGCGATCTCCTCGCGGCCGGCCAGGTCCGGGTGGGTGGCCAGCAACTGCTCGACGTCGGCCAGCAGGCGCTCCCGCTGGTCCTCCGGCAGCGCGATCACATAGCTGCGCGAGGCGACCATGTCGACGATCCCGGCCCGGGTGGTGACGTGCTCCCAGCCGATCTCCAGCCGCTCGGGCGCACCGAACGGCGCCGGGAGGACCGGCCTGGTGTCGATCCGCGGCGGCGCCGCGCGGTGCATCAGCACGCCCAGGGCGGCCGCCCAGGGTTCGGACTCGTCCCGGACGTTCCACACCAGCGCGAGCGTGCCGCCGGGGGTGAGCACCCGGGCGATCTCCGGCACCGCGACCGCCGGGTCGAACCAGTGCCAGGCCTGCGCCACCACCACGGCGTCGACGCTGCCGTCCGGCAGCGGGATGTGCTCGGCCGAGCCCGCCCGGACGGCCGCCTTCGGCACCGTCGCGGCCAGCCGCGCCCGCATCCCCTCGTCGGGCTCGACCGCCACCACGTCCAGGCCCGCGTCGACCAGTAGACCGGTCAACTTGCCCGTCCCGGCGCCCAGATCGAGCACCCGTCGGGCCTCCCGGGGCACCGCCGAGCCGATCAGCGCCCGCGGATAGCCCGGCCGGCCGTGCTGGTACGCGTCCACCGCCACCCCGAACGACCGCGCCCGCAGCCGTCCGGCCCACCGCCTGGTCGCACCCTGCCGCGTCATCCCGCAGGCCCGCCCGATCTCCTCCCAGGTCGCCTCCCGCCCGCGCCGCAGCTCCTCCACCAGCTCCGTCCGCCGCTCCTCCAGCGCCTCGATCACCCCCGACAGCCGCCGCAGCCCTTCCACCCCGCCGCCACCGGCCACATCCTCCGCCACCCGCCGACCAAGATCGCCCGTCTCCATGGCCCGGCACTGTACGGACCCGAGCCGGAGGCCGTCAACCATCATTGCCCTGCAGCGCAACATCTGTTGCCTCCGACCGTGCCACCGGCCCCGGCCGTGGCGATGCGGCCGGGGCCCGTCAGCGGCCCGCCGTCACAGCGGCCGGAGCGCGAGCACGAACTGGGGCAGCGCCAGCAGGAGCAGGACGGTGCCCGCCTCGATCCAGCGGTACTTCGCGCGGATGATCGCACTGGTGCCGGCCAGCGCCGAGAGCAGCGGGCCCGCCGGATCCTGCCCGGCCCGCTCGAAGGCCCGACGCAGCCGGTCCGGGCCCGCACCCGGGGCGATGTGCTCGAAGTACCCCGGACCGGCCGCGGCCCCCCGCCGCCCCTTGCGATGACGGGGAACCAGCGCGGCGGCGAAACAGCCCACCGCCAGCAGGGCGCCGGCCACCGCACTCCACCGCAGGAGCGGAACCGTCCACGCCAGGGCGCCGGAACCGGCGCCGCCGTCCAAGGGGACGAAGGTGGCGAGCACCGCGCCGGTGAAGGCCAGGAAGACGGCGGCCTTGGTGTCGGCCCGGACGAGCTCCGCGCTGTTGGCCGCCATCAGGCGCTCCATCGCCGACACGGAGGACGGGGTGGTCGCCGCTATCGGCGCGACGGATCGGCGGGACCGTCGAACGGCCGGCCGCCGAGGGCTTCCGGCGACGGAACGCCTGCGGGGCGAACGGCGCACCGGCTCGCGGCGCACGCCTGCCCGGGTCATCGCGGCACGCCGTTCGGGACACCGTTCGGGACGCCGCCCGCCCAACCGTTGACGTGGGTGTGGAGCTTGGTGAAGCCCGGACCCGGCGGCTGGGAAGGCGGCCCGGGGACCTGCCGCCCGAGGGCGACCAGACGGTCCCGCAGAATCCTGGACAGCTCCTCCTGCTCCTGTTCCGTCAGCCTGCCCAGCATGAGGGCCATCTTGTCCTGCCAGGTGCTCTCTCCCCGGAGCAGGTCGGAGTGGTTGACCACCCAGTCCAGGACGTCGCGCACCTCGTCCGGCTTCCTGGCGAGCCAGAGGGCAGCGAGGGCGACCGGGCCGTCCTGCACATAGCGCCGACAGAACTCGTACTCCTCCTTGCTCTTGACCGTCCAGTCGAAGGGCACGTCCATCGCGTCCGGCTCCCCCAGGCGCAGTTCGTTGCCGTGCTCGCGCGCGGAGACATCGGTGACTCGGTAACCGAGCCCGTAGTGGGGCAGCACGTACGGCGCCGCCAGGTACTGGACCAGCTCCTCGGGGCCCAGCCTGGTGCCCGCGGCCGCGAACTGCTCCCTGAGCTGGTACAAGCGCCCGTCGAGGTCCTTGCGCACCGGCAGCCATCCCAGGCTGGTCCGGGTCTGCACGGCCCGTGCGGCATCGTGGACCCACCAGAGGACGTGAACCTCCAGCGAGGCCGTGCCGAAGGACGTGGGAAGGCGAACATCCCGAGTGCCCGGACGCTCGTTCAGGTCGACCAGGTACGCCTGGTCGAATCCGCGCAGCCCGAGCCGAGCGGCTACCCCGCCCCCCGGGTTCGGACGGCCCTTCCCCAGCTGGTGGTACACCCCGTGGCGATCCCCCAGGACCAGCGCACGGTCGCGCCGCCCGGACCAGCGGTGCCGAAGGATCTCCCGCCAAGGAGCGCGGGTGGCCTGGGTGTAGACGGGCGGGTCGGTGTCGAGGGTCATCGGGGGCCTCCGAAGGCAGGAGCGGAGCGGTAGGGCTGCGGCTCGCCGCGCCGCCAGGCCTCCAGGGCACGGTGGGCGATGTCGCGGCCCGCCAGGTCGGGGTAGCGGCTCTCTTCGATCTCGAGCAGCAGCCTCAGCTCACCGGGACGCATCTCCTGCACGAGCATGATCAGCAGGATTTCCAGGGCTGATCGGAGCGATTCGTCCGCGACCGCCAGCCGTGACCAACCGATGATTCCGCGACACGTCCGCCCGAAATAGCGCTTGTCGTCAAGGCCCCGCCGAATCATGGTGATCACGGAGTCTGCGAACTCGGTCCCGGCATTCAGCTGTTGCCCGAACCAGGACCGGTCCCAGATGAACAGCATGCAGAAGGTGTCGAGCGCGAAATCAGAGTTGTCCCCGGGCCCGTCCGCCCACTCCACGACCTGACGGAAGACGGCCGGCTGGCTTCCTGCCAGGAACAGCCCACGAAGGGCCTCTTTAACGGCCTGAGCGACGTGCCGCTCATCCCCGTCCCGCCCCTTATAGCACGTCTCTATCAGCGAGGTCGCGAGCTCCGGCCTGGATGCCCCGAAGTCCCTGCCGCAGGCGTCAACAACAGTTGACCGGAGCCTCCAGCCACCGCTGATGCTCCAGCTGGAGAGTCGATACTTGACTTCGCCGGCGAGCAACGGGTCTTGCGCCGCGACACTCAGCGCGTAGGCAGCAGTCCTGCGGCTCAGCGTGTGATCGGACTTCGCCAGCTCATGAATCTGCCTGAGTGCTCGGCGACCGCCGCCCCAGCCGGCGGCCAGTCCCACCACACGGCCCATGGGTTCGGCCAGTTCGCGCTCGGAGCCCGGAACGTTCTGCATCCACTCGGTCAGCAGTTTCGACACATCCCCGTACTGCCGCCACACATGTCGCAGCACAGTCTCCGCCTGCCGGTGCCGTCTGAATCGAACCGGCTCCACCGTATAGGTGAACTCCGAGGCCTCCCGGACCTCGCTGGGCAGCCGCTCGGCCCTGATGGTCGCCAGCAGTTCATCCAGCGAGCGCCGGAGGACAAACCTCGGATTCGGCCGAGGCCCCACACCGTCCCCGTCCGCACCCGGCCGCAGCACCGCATCGAGGCGGCCGTCGGCCAGTTCCAGCAACCGGTCGGTCTCGTCCCGGACGATCCGGTGGTCGAACCCCTCCAGGACACTCGTCACCAGCAGGAACGCCAGCGCGTCCGGGTCCTCACGAAGCTCCTCCAAAAGACCCGGAACCTCCTTCTCCGCAAGGAAGCTGAGTCGGTCGCCAAGGTCGGCCGGGTCGAGGCCCTCGCACCCGGTCCGGCTCACCTCGGCGACGAGTTCCGCGACCTGGGCAGGCACCAGCTCGGGCTTCAGTAGTTCGTCCAGGTCAGCTTCCAACCGACCCAGCAGCTCCCGACGCCGTCGCGCGTTCGGCACCAAGGCCGCAAGACGCGTATCGAAGACGGCACGCGACGACGGGGCCGCATAGCGCACCGGGGTGATGTCCAGTTCACGAGCGAGGCGTCGCAGCGCGTCTGGATCGTGCGGAAGCAGCACCGCCATGCAGGCGTCGGCCGCGTCCAACCGGTCACGCAGCTTGGCGATCGCAGTCGGGCCGAGCCGGACCGTGGTCGACAGGCCGTGCACCAAGTACCCGCGTGCACCGCTTTGCGTGGGCCGCCACGACGACAGGTCCGAGTCGCTGTCGAGAGCACGCAGGGCCATGCTGTTCCCGCTGGCCTTGAACAGCAGATTGAGGGCCGTGGTCCGGCGTCCGGTGCCGGGCTCTCCGGTGAGGAAGAGCAATCGGGTACGGAGCTGTTCCAACGCTCCGGGAAAACAGTCCGGCTCGGCGAACCCGGTCTGGGCGTCCAGGATCTCCGGTGCGGAGATGGGTCCGTCCTGCGCCTCCACCCACTCACCGCCCGCGGCCGTCCCAGCGGCTCCGTTCTCGATGCGCTGGCCCCCATGCACCGAACCGGTGTTGATGTTGCCGTTCGGTGCGTAGATGACGTACCGCCGGCCCCCGGAGGCGACCTCAAGCTCCTCGAACTCGTCGAGGTCGAGGTCGTCAGCTCCGACCGGAGCCCCGGCCGGGTACTCGTCGGGGCTCACCGGCGCTGCTCGTGCTTGTCGCCGTGGACGGTATCCTTGTTGCCCCGGACGTAGTCGCCGCCGAAGCCTCCGTACGAGTCGCCTCCCGCGTTGGTGACGCTCTGGCCGCCGTACACCGTGCCGCTGTTCAGGTTGCTGCCGTCGCCCCGCTGCGTCACGACCGTCCTGGGCGCCCGGCGCCCCTCCGCCGGCCGGTCCGTCTTCCGGCCGTCCTGCCCGTCCCGTCCCTCCTGCTCCTGCACCACGGCGTCGCCGAGGATCCTGCGGTCGTACAGGTTCCCGGACGGCGAGGGCACGTAGAGCCATGCCTGCTGGTCGAAGCGCTTGCCCTCGACGGTCGCCGGCACCTCGATGAAGTGGTCGGGGTGGCGCCCGGTGTAGCCGCTCGCCACCGCGTCCTGGTAGCACCGGTCGGACAGGATGGCGGCGACGTGGGTGATGCTCTCGTTGGAGGCGGCGAGCATGGCCTTCACCGGGCGGGAGTCGAGCAGCCGGTGGGTGTCGTTGCGCGGGGTGCCGTTGCCGTCGAACTCGCCGCCGGTGTCCGGCAGCGGGCCGATGTTGAGGCTGACCCGCAGCCGGATGCGCACCGTCCCGACCGAGTGCACGTTGAACTCGGTGAGCACCTCCTGGAGGGTGTTCAGCCAGGGGTGGACGAGGAAGGGCATCCAGGCCGGGTCGAAGCCGAACACGTATCCGTCGCCGGTCGAGTTGGGGAACCTCCGGTCCTGCCAGACGTCGCCCAGCCCGGCCCGCTCGAAGGACCACTGGAGTACCTGCGGCACCGACCTGCTGATCACACCGTGCTCGATCGCCGGGTGTCCGGTGAAGTCCTTGGCGTCCACGGCGACGATGCCCCGGTACGGCGGGAGGTGCCGGCTGCGGCTGTACGGCAGCGCGCTGGCCTCGGGCATGGGCTGGTCGAACTCCGTCATTCTCTGCTCCTTGTGGTTCCCGTGCTGACCTTGCGCCACCAAGCTTCGCGAGGTCGCGCGGCGCGGTGTGCTCACTCGGTGCGGAAAACGAGTGACGGAGGTCACATCGACGGAAGGGTGAGGTGACGGCTCGTCAGTCGCGCAGGGATGCGGCCACCCGGCGGAGGGCGGGGAGGTCGTGGAGCGCGATGGACTTCCGGCCGGCCTCGACGCGGTGGGCGGCCAGGGACACCAGGGCCGCGGTGACGGTGTTGCGGGAGACGCCGAGGTGCTGGGCCAGTTCGTCCCGGGTCAGGGCGAGTTCGATGCGGCGACCGGCCGTCGGCACCGGCCCTGCGGACAGGTCGGCCAGGGCGACCAGGGCGGCCGCCAGCCGGGGTACGACGTCGCCGCCGGTCCGGGCCAGGTCGGACTCCCGCAGCCGGCTCATGGCGTAGCGGACCAGCACGGGAAACAGCTCGTGCTCGGCGACGAAGCGCAGGAAGGCCGTCTTGGTGACGACCGCGACCGTGCAGTCCGAGATCGCCTGGACGCTGGCCGAGCGGACGCCGTCGTCCAGGACGGCCACTTCCCCGAGGAGTTCGCCGGGGCCGCGGAACGCCAGCAGCCGGACGTCCCCGTCGCGTTCCCGCCGGCTCACCTTGGCCACTCCGGCCAGCAGCGCGAGGACGTGGGTGCCCGGTTCGCCCTGGCGCAGCAGGGTGGTGCCGATCGGGTGCCGGCGCTCGAACGCGTCCGCCAGCATGCCCGTCCAAACGGCGTCGCCCATGAGGTGGCGCAGGGTCCGGCCGAGCGGACCCGGTGCTCGGCTGTCGTGATCGTCCATGCGACGACCTTAGGAGACGTCGCTCGCCGCGGGCCCGGGAATCGGGGCGTCGCGGTGCGGCTCGCCAGGCCGGGCCGCGGATCCCCTTCCGGGTGATTGCCACCCGACCGGTTGACCCGGTTCGCCGTTCTTAGCACGAACTCCGTCCGAGGTGGCGGGACTTGGCGAGGAAACCCTTCGCATGAGCGAATCCGGAGCGGGTCGGCGGCGCGCGGGCGGCGGGGCGAGAAGCCTGGTGGGAGGGCGGTGGCCGCTCCGGGTTGCGACTGGTGTGCGAGATGTCGGTGTTGTCCGGCTGGATACGACAAGTCGGTTGCGGGACGGTATTTTTGACTTTCGGTCAGGATGTCCTGAACTTGGCTATGCTGCACCACCACGCCTGCGGAGCCGATCCCCCGCCTGTCCCCCTTTGCTGTTCCGATCGTTTGAGGATGCTGAATGCTTCGAGCTGGATCGTCACTCGCCAGACGGCGCCAAGCGCCCCTGCTTGGCTGGTTGTTGCCGACGGCCGTGATGGCGGTGGCCGTGGCGGTCGCCGCGGCGGTGGTGTCCGACGGGGCCCGGGCCGGGGTGCTGTGGTGCGGGGCGACGGGCACCGTGCTGGTGGCCGTGGTGGCCGCCGAGTCGGCACGCCGCGGGCGGGCGCTGAGTGAGTCGCGCGACCGGCACGCCCGGCAGGTGGAGGAGTTCCAACGCCGGCTGGCCGGTCAGGAGGACGAGCTGGACCGGCTCGCCCGGGGCGAGATGCGCCGGATCGTCGCCGGGGCCCGCTACGGGTACTCCTTCGACGTCCTGACCCGCCCGCTGGAGGAGAGCGACGCCCCCGTGTCGCCGCGGTTCCGCCGCTCCCTGGTGGCCGTCGCCGAGGCCGTCGCCAAGGCCGTCGACGACGAGGTCAGCCGGCGCGACTCGGCCGAGCGGGCCTTCGTCAACATCGCCCGCCGGGTGCAGGCCATCATCCACCGGCAGGCCAAGGACCTGCGGGAGATGGAGGACCGGCACGGCAACGACCCTGCGGTCTTCGACGACCTGCTGCGCCTGGACCACGGCAACGCGCTGACCGGCCGCCTGGCCGACAGCATCGCGGTCCTGTCGGGCGCCCGCCCCGGCCGGCAGTGGACCCGGCCGATCGCGCTCTACAGCGTGCTGCGCGGCGGCATGTCCCGGATCCTGGAGTACCAGCGGGTGGACCTGCACCCGGTGGCGCAGATCTCCGTCACCGGACCGGCCGTCGAGCCGCTGATCCACGCCGTCTCCGAGCTGCTCGACAACGCCACCCGCTACTCGCCGCCGCACACCCACGTGCACCTGAGCGCCTCCGAGGTGCAGAGCGGCATGGCGATCGAGATCGAGGACGGCGGCCTCGGCCTCACCGACGAGGCCCGGTTCCGCGCCGAGCGCTCGATCCGCGAGGCGATGGTCTCCAAGGACTTCGACGACCTCACCGAGTCCCCCCGGCTGGGCTTCGCCATCGTCGGCCGGCTCTGCCAGGCGTACGGTTTCCAGATCTCGCTGCGCCGCTCCGCGTACGGCGGTGTGCGGGCGGTGCTGGTCGTGCCGCAGGAGCTGCTCACCACCGCGCCGCCGACCGGGCGGGCGCACGGCATCGGCGCCTTCTCCGGCCCCCGTCCGCTTCCGGCGAACCCGCCCCGGCACGCGGCCCCGGGCCGCCCGTGGGGCACCCGGACGACCTCGGCCGGCGTCGGGCCGTCCTACGGTTCGACCAACCCGTGGGGGCCTTCCGGCCCGGGCGCCGGGGACGACGAGGTGATCGTGACCGAGTGGACGCCCAACGGCCTGCCGCAGCGCCGGCGGAGCCGCCCGATGATGCCGCGGGGCTTCGGCGGGGCCGCGCGCGCCACCGCGCAGCCCGCCGGGCCGGTGGCGGGGCCGCCGGCCCGGGCGGCGGGCCCCGCCAAGGAGCCGAAGCAGCCGGGCCTGTGGCTGGAGGCGTTCATGGACGGCATCAAGGGCACCGGGCCGGGCCCGTCCGGCCCGGCGGGTGCCGGACGGACGGGTACCGGACAGGCGGGTGCCGGACACACCAGCGCCGCGCACACCAGTGAAGACACGGCAGGGAAGGGCGAGCAGTGATTCCGCACCGCAACAACATGGACTGGATCCTCAACGACCTCGCGGACAGCGTCCCGTGCGTGCGCCACGTCATCGTGCTGTCCGCCGACGGCCTGCGGATCGCCCAGTACGGCACCGACCCGGACACCGCCGACCGCCTCGCCGCCGCCTGCGCCGGGCTGCAGAGCCTGGCCGGCGCGATCGGCCACGAGTTCCCGCACGGCGACGGCTCGATGCGGCTGGTGGTGATCGAGGTGGACGGCGGCTACTTCTACCTGATGGCGGCCGGTGACCGCGCCTATCTCGCGGTGCTCGCCGACGAGGGCGTGGACGCCGGACTGGTGAGCCACCAGATGCGCGACCTGGTCGCCCGGATCGGCGAGCACCTGTCCACCCCGCCGCGCAATCCCGAGGCGGTCGCGTGAGCCGGCACCCGGCCCGGCCTGCCGCGGTGGGCTGCGGCGGCGGGACGGGCACATGAACGAGCACAGCGAGGCGGTGGCATGACGGCCGAGAAGGGTGGCTGGGACGGCCCCGAGCCCGACCGGCTGTACGTCATCACCCGGGGCCGCAGCGGCCCCTCCGGACCGGGGGTCTTCGACCTGGTCACCCTGATCGTCTCCCGTGCGGAGCCGACCCCCGCCCACCAGCCGGAGCAGGCCGCCATCCTGCGGCTGTGCCGGTCCCCGCTCTCGGTGGCGGAGGTCTCCGCCTACCTGGAGCTGCCCGTCAGCGTGGTCATCGTCCTGCTGGCGGACCTGCTCGACGACGGGCTGATCGAGGCCCGCAGTTCCGCCGTGCCCGCGGCGGAGCTTCCCGACCGTGCCCTGTTGGAGGCGGTGATCCATGGACTTCAGCGGCTCTGACACGGTGGTCGGGCCGGCCGGTCCGGACCTGCTGCCGGACACCGTCACCACGGCGGTCAAGGTGGTGGTGGTCGGCGGCTTCGGCGTCGGCAAGACGACGCTGGTCGGCGCGGTCAGCGAGATCCGCCCGCTGACCACCGAGGAGACCATGACCCAGGCCGGGGTCGGGGTGGACGACCCGACCGGGGTCGAGCAGAAGACCTCCACCACCGTGGCCATGGACTTCGGCCGGATCAGCATCAGCGACCGGCTCGTGCTCTACGTCTTCGGCACCCCCGGCCAGGAGCGGTTCTGGTTCCTCTGGAACGGGCTGTTCGAGGGCGCCCTGGGCGCGGTGGTGCTGGTTGACACCCGCCGGCTGGAGGTCAGCTTCGAGGTGATCGGGCGTCTGGAGGAGCGCGGCGTGCCCTTCGTGGTGGCCGTCAACGGCTTCCCGGAGGCGCCGCCCGTCCCGCTCGAAGAGGTGCGGGACGCGCTGGACCTGCCGTCCGAGGTGCCGATCGTCGCGTGCGACGCGCGCAGCCGGGAGTCCAGCCGGGACACCCTGATGACCCTGATGCACTACCTGTACGAGCTGGCCGCCCCGTCCGGCGGCTGAGCCGACGGTCCGTCCGTACCACCCCCACCGACCGCCCGTCACCGAACCCACCCGCGACCGGAGACCCCCGTGACCACCCCGTTCCCCGAACCCGCCTTCCCCGCCGGCCCCGCCTCGCCCGCCGCCCCGCCGCCCGGCTGCCCGGCCCACGCGGGCGGCGGCATCGCCCCGACCGGCCCCGGCGGCCTGCGCCGCCTGTACGGGCCGGAGGCCGAGACCGACCCGGCGGGCCTGTACGAGAAGCTGCGCGCCGAGTACGGCGAGGTGGCCCCGGTGCTGCTGCACGGCGACCACCGGGCCTGGCTGGTGCTCGGCCACGGCGCCAACATCGCCGCGATGCGCACGCCCTCGCTGTTCTCCCGGGACTCGCGCCTGTGGAGCGCGTTCCGCAACAACGAGGTCCCGCCGGACTCTCCGCTGCTGCCGGTGGTCGCCTGGCAGCCGATCTGCGTGTTCGCGGACGGCGACGAGCACCGCCGGCTGCGCGGCGCGCTGCTGGACGGCCTGAACGGCTTCGACCGGCGCGGCATCCGCCGTCACGTCCGCCGCTTCACCACCGACCTGGTCCAGGTGGTCGGGCCGACCGGCCGGGCCGAACTGATCTCCCAGTTCGCCGAGCACCTGCCGATGCTGGTGATGACCAAGCTGCTCGGCATGCCGGACGAGTACGGGCCACAGCTGGTGACCGCCGCCCGGGACCTGGTGAAGGGCACCGAGACGGCGATCGCCAGCAACGAGTACGTGGTCGCCGGTCTGCGCCGGACCATCGCCATCAAGCGCGACAGCCCCGGTGACGACCTGACCAGCCGCCTGCTGGCGCACCCGGCCGGGCTGACCGAGGACGAGGTGATGGAGCACCTGCGGGTGGTGCTGCTGGCCGCGAACGAGACCACCGTCAACCTGATCGCCGACTCGTTGAAGATGGTGCTCACCGACCCGCGGTTCCGCGCCCACCTCTCGGGCGGCCAGATGACCCTGGGCGAGGCGCTCGACCAGGTGCTCTGGGACTCCCCGCCGATGTCCCTGGTGGCCGGCCGCTGGGCGACCGCCGACACCGAGCTGGGCGGTCAGCGGATCGGTGCCGGGGACCTGCTGCTGCTCGGGCTCGCGGCGGGCAACGTCGACCCGGTGGTCCGGCCCGACCTGGCGGCCCAGCTGTACGGCAACCGCTCCCATCTGTCCTTCGGCGCCGGTCCGCACGAGTGCCCCGGCCAGGACATCGGGCGGCACGTCGCCGAGGCCGGCATCGACATCCTGCTCACCCTGCTGCCGGACGTCCGGCTCGGGGTGCCCGAGGAGGAGCTGACCTGGAGTTCGGCCTGGATCTCCCGTCATCTGACGGCGCTGCCGGTGGAGTTCACCGCCCGCGACATCGAGCCGGACCCGCTCTCGGTGGCGGAGGCCGAGGAGGCCGAGGCGGAGCAGGCGAAGGCCGGGGCCCAGCAGGCGGAGCAGGGCGGCTCGGCGGCGGAGCAGGCCGTCCCGGGCCCCCGGAACGCCGAGCGCGCCGGGACGGCCGGGCCGACGGTCCCGGCGGTCCCGGCGCAGCGCCGCGGTTGGTGGGACGTGCTCACCGGCCTGTTCCGGCGCTGAGCCGCCCCGGGCCGCCCTTGTCCGCCCCGGGCCGCCCGGTGCACGGCTGACCTGAGCCGGTCGGCCGTGTGCCGGGCGGCCCGGCCGTCAGCCGTCGCGCCCGTCGGTCCGGCGCCGGTACAGGGTGAAGGTGTCCACCGGGGTGAGGTCCCCGTGCGGTCCGTCGAAGGTGTAGTAGATGACCTTCATGGTGGTCGTGCCGCCGCGCCGGTCGCCCGGGTCGACCTCGAAGGCCGCGAAGCCGTGGGCGTGGGTGCGGTCCTGGACGGCGGCCCAGGGCGCGTCCTCGGTGACCCAGACCGACTCCCGGTACGGCGCGCCCGGCTTCGGGTCCTCCAGCCCGACGACCACCCGGCCCTTGGGCTTCTCGAAGAGGTCGTCCTGCGTGGTGGCGGCGTTGCCGCCGGCCCCGATGATCATGTGGACGGTGCCCCGCCCGGTGTCGACCAGGTCGGTGCGGGTGTCGGTCGGCACCGGGGTGCGGGTGTCGTTGGGCAGGGTGCCGCGGACGGGGTGGGAGCGCTCGTAGTAGTGCTCGTGGCCGCACACCACCAGGTCGACCCCGTAGGCGTCGAACAGCGGGCCCCAGGTCTCGCGGAGGCCGAGGTCGCTGCCGGAGCCGTGCATCGAGCTGGAGATCATCGGGTGGTGCATGCAGACCACGATCCAGTCGATCGCCCGGCTGCTCCGGGCCGCTCGCAACTCCCGCTCCAGCCAGCGCCGTTGGGCGCCTCCGGAGTAGCCGCGCAGGTAGACGTCGCCGGAGTTCTGGATGGCCTCGTCGTCGTTGGCGAGGCTGATGAAGCGCACCGAGCCGACGGTGAAGGCGTACCACATGCCCCGGGTCTCCTCGTCGGAGGAGGCCGAGGATTCGGGGAGGGTGAAGTAGGCCTGGTAGCCGGTCGCGCCGATCGGGCCGTTGCCGCCCTCGTTCTCGTGGTTGCCGACGCAGGGCATCCAGGGCCGCAGCCGGGTGGAGCGGCTGTTGCTGATGAACCAGTCGGCCCAGGTCGCGGTGCGGCTCTGGCCGTGGCGGCCGGCGTAGGAGGAGTAGCAGAGGTCGCCGTTGATGAGGTTGAACAGCGGCCCGACGCGTTCGACGGCGGCGACGATGTCGGCGGAGGCCGCGGTGCCGACCTGGCTGCTCATGAACACGGGGTACTTGCCGAGCGGGGAGGGCATGCCGTCGGGAAAGGTGATCCGGCGGCGGAGGTTGGGCGCGGCCTGGTCCCCGAAGCTCGTGAAGGTGAAGGGGGTTCGGCCGCGCGGGGCGGTGGTGAAGGTGCCGGTCTCGGCGTTGGCACCGTCGTGGCCGGCACTGTAGAGGTAGGTGGTGCCCGGGCGCAGGCCGGTGAGCCGCGCGTGGTGGACGTACACCTCGGCCTTGTCGATCGAGTCCCGGTAGGTTCGGGTCTCGGCCTGGACGACCCGGCCGAGGCCGCCGTCCGGTGAGCCGTACCGCACCTGTGGTCGGCGCACGGACTGCGGGGTGAGCCAGGAGACGGTCATCTCCGTACTGGCGTCGGTGCCGAACTGCAGGTGCAGCCCGGTCACCGAGGCCGTTCCGGCGCGGTGCGGGGTGGTCTGCAGGAGCGGACCGGCGGGCGCGTCGTCGGCCGGCTGGGCGGCCGCGGGTTGCGCGGCCGCCGTCCCTGCCGCCACGAGGGCGGCTCCGGCCGCCGAGGTGCCCTTGAGGATGGACCTGCGTGCAATGGTCATGAAATCTCCGCCTGCCGAGTGGGGGGTTCGACGGGCAGTCACTTTAATGACATGAGCACGTAAAGACGATCGTTTTGACGAGGAAGGATCCGACTACGCCTTGCGGCCGACTCCCCCGTACACCGAGACCGTGTCCTCGCCCGAGCCCGGGACCTCGGCGAGCTCCGGGTGCCAGTGGTTGATCAGGACCACCCCCGGATCGTCCAACTCCAGCCCGGCGAAGAAGAGTTCGACGCGTTCGCGCGAGCGGAAGTGCAGCGTGATCCCGGCGTCCTCGTACCGGCGGGCGGCGGCCGCGCTGCGCTCCGGCGCGATGTCGGCCGTCCCCGCGGACAGCGCGAGGAAGCTGCCGGCGGGCAGGGCGTCCAGGATCTTGCGGACGGGCGGGTGCGCGGCCTCGTCGGAGAGGAAGTGGACGATGTTGATCAGCGTCAGGGCGACCGGCTCGCGAAGGTCCAGGGTGCCGGCCACCGCCGGGTCGGCGAGGAACCGCTCCGGTTCGCGCAGGTCGCCCTGGACGTAGGCGGTGCGGCCCTCGGGGGTGCTGGTGAGCAGGGCGCGCGAGTGGGCGAGCACGATCGGGTCGTTGTCGACGTAGACCACGCGGCAGGCCGGGTCGACGGACTGCACGATCTCGTGCAGGTTGGGCGCGGTGGGAATGCCGGTGCCGACGTCCAGGAACTGGCGCACGCCGTGCACCTCGGCGAGCCGGCGCACCATCCGGTGCATCACGGCACGGGCGGCGGTGGCGTCCGCGCGCACGCCGGGCAGGTCGGCCAGGACGCGGTCGCCGACCTCGCGGTCCGCGGGGAAGTTGGTCTTGCCGCCCAGCAGGTAGTCGTAGACCCGGGCCGAGTGCGCCCGGTCGGTGCGCAGGTCCACCTGCGGCGGCTCCTCGAACCCGGGCTCGGTCAGCCAGCTCTCCGACAGGCCGGCCCCCGGCGGGCGGTCGTAGGACCCCCAGTCGTCCGAACCCCAGTCGTCCGGACCACCGGCACCCGGACCGGTGTCCGATGCGCCGCCGTCCCGTCCGGCAGTGTCCGGTATGTCCGCACCCGAAGCGTCGGTACCCATGCTCCGCCCTCCCCGATCAGCAATGGTCCGGACCACTCAACCACAGGGGATGACTGTCCGTCAGGCGGTTCCCGGTGTCCGCTGAACCGAGGCTTCCGCGCCCCGCACGGCCGCGGCGAAGGACGGCACCTTCATCGCCGTCAGCAGCGCGAGGGCCGGACCGGCCGTGCAGACGGTGACGTATCCGGGGATCAGGCCCAGCAGATGACGGCCGTTCAGCCACTCGGCGAGCAGCGGGAAGGTGCCGCCGAACGCGGCGATGGTGGTCGCGTTGACCACGCCGAGGCCGACCGCCCGCACCTCGGTCGGGAACAGCAGCCCGGTGAAGACGTTGAGCGTGCCGAGCACCGTGGCCACCAGCATTCCCAGCAGCACGGCGACGACCTGGAACGGCAGCCAGCCCTGGCGCAGCCCGGCGAGCAGGATGCCGACCATCGGGATCGGCAGGCCGAAGCCGATCCGGGCGACCGGCAGCAGGCCGAAGCGGTCGGCGGCGACGCCGGTGAGCAGCATGGTGGCCAGCACCACGACGAGCACCACCGTCATGAAGGAGGCCGCCTCCTCCTTGCCGACCACGTGGTAGGCGGCGGCGTACTGCGGCAGGTACGCCAGCGCGAAGTAGTAACCGACCGTCCCCCCGAGGGTGTTGAGGAAGACGGTGAGCACCGCCCAGCGGTGCTCGCGCAGCGTCCGCAGGAACGGCGGGCGGGCGGTGCGCCGCGCGCGCTCCCGGGTGCGGCGGAACTCCGCGCTCTCCGGCGCCCACCGCCGCACCCAGACGGCGGCCAGCCCGAGCAGTGCGGCGACCGCGAAGCCCAGGCGCCAACCACCGTTCTCCAAACCGGACTTGCCGATGGTGTGGATCAGCACGGTGAGCACCCCGAAGGAGAGCAGCGAGCCGAGGACGATCCCGCCGTAGGAGATCGAGCTGAACGCGAAGCGGTGCCGCGGCGGGGCGGTCTCGGTCACGTACGCGGCCACGCTCGGCGCCTCCCCGCCGAAGGCGAGCCCCTGCACCACCCGGGCGAGCACGGCCAGCAGTGCCGCCCAGACCCCGATGGCCTGCTGGCCGGGGATGACGGCGATGCCCAGGCTGGCGGCGGCGATCACCGCCATGCCGAGGCTCAGCGCGAAGCGCCGTCCCCTGGTGTCGCTGAGCCGCCCGATCAGGTAGGAGCCGACCGGCCGGGCGACGAAGCCCACCGCGAAGGTGACGTACGCGCCGAGCACGCCGCTGACGCCGTGCTTGCCGTGCCCGAAGAGGTCCGCCGCGAAGTAGGGCGCGAGGACGGCGTAGATGCTCCAGTCGAAGGACTCGACCACCGATCCGACCGTCGCCGCGGCCAACTCCCGCCGCCGCCCGCCGGCTTCCGCCTGCTCACGGAGCGGGGCCACCGCACTGCTTTCTGTCATGACCTCAGCATGGCATCGTTCGGCGCCCCGCGGAATCACCCCTCGCGCCCGGCGGACGGCATCACCCCCGACCGTCGCGGCGAGCGGCGCCGCGGAGAACTCCGAGAATCCCATGTGACCGATGTGACAGGCAGGTGATATTCCTGTGCCGTGCATTTCATGATCACTCGGAATCCGCGGCGCGTCCTGCCCGCCGCCGTCGCAGCCCTCGCCACCGCCACCCTGCTGGCCGGCTGCACCGGCGGGAGCGGCACGGCCGCCGCGCCCGCGGCCACCACGGCCCCCGCCGGCGCGACGCCGACGGCCACCCCGACGCCCACCCCGACCGTCAAGCCCACCGGTGCCGCCGACCCGGCGCTCAAGGCCTTCTACGGCCAGCAGCTCGCCTGGGGCCCCTGCGCAAAGGACCCGCAGAACAAGGAGGACGTCTCGGCGCTCCAGTGCGCCGCCCTCAAGGTCCCGCTCGACTACACCGCCCCGGCCGCCGGCACCCTGGACGTCGCCGTGGTCCGCAACCCGGCCACCAGGCCCGACCAGCGGATCGGCTCGCTGCTGATCAACCCCGGCGGCCCGGGCGGCTCCGGCGTCCAGATGGTCACCTACGACCCGAAGGGCCTCGACGGCCCGCTGCACGACCGCTACGACATCGTCGGCTTCGACCCGCGCGGCACCGGCGGCACCAGCCCGCTCAACTGCCTGGACGACCGGGCCCGGGACGCCTGGCTGAACACCGACCAGGCGGGCGACAACCACGGCAAGCAGCTCGCCGACGCCTGCCAGGCCAAGTACGCACAGGTCCTGCCCTTCGTCGGAACCCGCAACACCGCCCGGGACATGGACGTGCTGCGCGCCGCCCTCGGCGACCAGAAGCTCAGCTACCTCGGCATGTCCTACGGCACCTACCTCGGCTCGCTCTACGCCGAGGAGTTCCCGGACCGGGTCGGCCGGCTCGTCCTGGACGGCGCCACCTCGGCCTCCACCTCGCTGATCCAGCACAACATCGAGCAGTCGGCCGGCTTCGAGCGGGCGCTGAAGGCCTTCGCCGCGGACTGCGTCACCAAGGACGCCTGCCCGCTCGGCAAGGACGCCGACCAGGCCCCGCAGAAGCTCGCCGCCTTCCTCGACGGGCTCAAGGACAAGCCGCTCAGGACGGAGAAGGGCCGCACCCTGACCTCCAGCGCGGCCTGGACCGGCGTGCTCAGCCGGCTCTACGGCGGCGAGAAGGCGTGGACCGGCCTGCGCAACTCCATCGGCTGGGCGATGGTGCGCGGCAAGGCCGACTACCTGCTCGACCTCGCCGACGGCTACAACGGCCGTGACGAAGAAGGCCGTTACGGCCCGTCGGCGGACGCCTACACCGCCATTCACTGCGCCGACGGCGCCACCGACGCCCCGGCCGGTGAGCAGCTGCAGGCCGCGCTGACCGACCTCGCCGCCAAGGCCCCGCTGGTCGGCAAGCACGACCCGATGGCCTCGCTGTTCGACCCGGACTGCCGGATCTGGCCGTTCCGCGCGACCGAGAAGCCGCACGTGATCAAGTCGGCCGCCACCGCCCCGATCGTGGTCGTCGGCACCACCGGCGACCCGGCCACCCCGTACGCCTGGGCCGAGAAGCTCACCGCCGAACTCGGCAACGCCGTCCTGATCAGCCGCGACGGCGAGGGCCACACCGGCTACGGCGCGAGCAAGTGCGTCCGCGCCTCGGTGGACGCGTTCCTGCTGGACGGCACCGTCCCGGCCGCGGGCATCCACTGCCCGACGGACTGACCACGGGCCTGCTCCACCGGCGGCGCCGGGCTCACCGGCCCGGCGCCGCCGCCGTTCCCCGGGCCGGGCCGGGCCCGGCCCGGTGACAGGGACCCGGTGGCAGGGCTCGAAGTTCACGGCTCGAAGTTCACGGCTCGGAGTCCGGGACTCGGAGTCCGGGGCTCAGCGGCCAGGGCTCAGTGGCCGGGGTGGTGGACGAACCGGTAGGTGTCCCGGTCGAGTTCGGTGACCTGGACGCCGATCGCGGCGGGCCGGTCGATCCGGGCGCGCAGGGCGGCGAGCACCCGGGCGGTCAGTTCGGCGCGCTGCTCGGTGCTGCGGCCGGCCAGGATCTTCACCTCGACCAGCACCACGGCCTCGCCGCTCGTCCCGTCGCCGACGTGGTGCCGGCCGGCGGGGCGGAAGAGCGTCTTGCAGTCCGCCACCGTGGTGTCGATCACCTCGGTGATCGCCTGGTGGACCTCGGCGGCCAGCGCCGCCCGGTCGAAGTCGAGTTCGGCCGAGTGGTCGACCAGGATCTGCGGCACGGGAACCTCCAGGAGTCGTTGCCGGACGCCCCGACGCTATCGGACGCGCCCGGGGCCCCGGCGCGGGGTGCGGCGCCGGGGCCCCGGAGGTGCCCGGTGGAGCGGTGAGCGGTGAAACGGTGAGCGGTGAAACGGTGGAGCGGAGGCCGGTTCAGCAGCCGAAGTTGATCTTGCGGAAGGTCACGTAGTGGTCGGCGGTGTAGTAGTCCTCGTGGTACTGCTTGCCGGTGACGATGCGACGGGCGCCGCGGGTCGGCGAGCCCGGGGTGACCACGGTGTACTCGTGGTAGTAGCCGGAGGACTGCGCGGGCAGCACGCGCTCCCGATTCTGGAAGACGACGCCGTCCTGGCTGTACGGGAAGGGACCGCCGGAGGCGATCAGGTCGAGGGTGGTGCCGGCCTGGGAGGGCAGGGCGGACAGGCACACCGAGCCGCTCACCGCGGCCTGTGCCTCGGTCGCGACGGCGATCGGCGCGAGGGTGACCAGGGCAACGGCGGCGGTGGCGGCGACGCGGGTCTTCCACGCGCGTAGAGTTCGGGTCATGACAACCAGGATGGCGGCGGCCGGGAGCCATCGGAAGCCCCGTTCCAACTCTTCACCTCCGGTCAACTCGACGTACCTGTCAGGGCCTCGGCCCGGTCAGCCGCCGGGCCGGCCTCAGCCGCGCGACAGCACCAGCGACTGCACCGCCGGGAGCCTGCGCCAGTCGCTGGAGACGATGCTCGCGTGCGCCTTCGCCAGCTGCTCGGTGCGGGCCCGGGCCTGGTCCGCGGTCGGGTCCGTACCGCTGATCTCCGGCGCGACCAGGTGGGAGTCCGTCATCACCAGCAGGTAGTGGGCGTTGTCGTACCAGGCGGTGTCGACGGTCCTGACGTAGGTGGAGGCGTCACCGTCGAAGACCACGAACCAGGGCCGGATCGAGGCGTCCGCTCCCGTGTACTGGCCGCGCGGGTCGCCGGTGGCGGCGCCGAGCACGGAGGGGAACACCTGCGCCTGGCCGATCCGGCCGGCCGCCGCCAGGTCGCGCAGGTGCCGGCCCTGCTCGACGTCGGTGTGCAGGGTGTCGAAGGGGTTGCCGAGCTCGACCGTGCCCGGGATCGCGTACAGCAGCACCTTCCCGGCCAGCGCCGAGCGGCTCGGCCAGGCGCCCGCCCGCACCGCCTCGTCGACGCTCGCGTACGAGCCGCCGCCGGGCCTGGCCAGCAGGTCGGCCGGGCGCAGCACGGCGGAGCCGAGGTGCTGGGCGATCAGCGCGTCCAGCTGGTCCGGGCCCATCCCGAGGTTCGCCGAGTAGCCCGGCTTGAGCTCCAGTTTGATCACCAGCGGCCCGGCGCCCGGGTGCGCCCCGAGCCAGACCCGGACGTCGTCCAGGCAGCTCTCCAGGTTCTGGTCGGTGCCGCCCGCGTACAGCTGCGCGGGGGTGCTCGCCGCGGTGCAGTTGTTGGAGTTGCCGAACGGGTTGGAGTGGCTGACCTGCCACGTCTTGGTGAAGACGTTCGGCCAGAGGTCCAGCTCGATCATGCCGGTGCCGGTGTCCAGGCCCTGGGCGAGGTACGGGAACGCGGCCGGGTCGTAGGTGTTGTGCAGGCCGACGGTGGTCGCGGAGCCGAACGGCAGGTCGCCCGACCCGCCCGTGGTGGCGTCGGCAGGGGCGGTCGGGATCAGGGCCGCCGCGGCGGCCATCAGGCCGGCGGCCAGGAATCCGGTCAGGGTGCGGCGTACGGTCATCGGAACGGTCCCCCCAAGTCATGGGATGCCGGCCGCCCTGCTCCCGGGCAGCCTGACGAAGCATCGCCCGCCCGGGCGTGCTCAGGATGAAGAAGGCACGACAATAGCGTGACGGCTGCACCGCTTCTCCCCCGCTCCCTTCCTCTTCCTCCACGCGCTCCCCATCCGCCGCACCCGCCACGCCCGAGGACGGTGACGGAACGTCGGGGTTCGGTGGCTCCAGGCTAGTTTGGCCCAGGCGCGGGGTGCGGGCGGTCCGCACCCGACACACGCGTGAGGCGCGCAGAGCGGCGGAGGAACCGATGTCCCTGGTCCGGGTCCACAACTTCTCGATCTCCCTGGACGGCTACGGCACGGGCGAGGGCCAGAGCCTCGACGCGCCGTTCGGCCACGCCGCCGACCGGCTGCACCGCTGGTTCTTCGACACCCGGACGTTCCGGCGGATGAACGGCAAGGAGGGCGGCGACACCGGCGTGGACGACGCGATGGCCCGCACCTGGGGCGACGGCATCGGCGCGGAGATCATGGGCCGCAACAAGTTCGGCCCGCAGCGCGGCCCCTGGCAGGACGAGGACTGGCGGGGCTGGTGGGGGCCGAACCCGCCGTTCCACACGCCGGTCTTCGTGCTCACCCACTACCCGCGCCCCTCCCTGGAGATGGACGGCGGGACGGTCTTCCACTTCCTCGACGCCTCCCCCGAGGAGGCGCTGCGCCGGGCCCGGGAGGCGGCCGACGGCCTGGACGTGCGGATCGGCGGCGGCCCGAGCACCGTCCGGGCCTTCCTGGAGGCCGATCTGATCGACCACCTGCACGTGGTCGTGGTGCCGGTGCTGCTCGGCCGGGGGGAGCCGCTCTGGGGCGGGCTCGAAGGGCTGGAGCGGCGCTTTCGCACCGAGGCGGTGACCAGTCCGAGCGGCGTCACCCACTACACCTTCACCAGGCCGTAGCCGGCGCCCGGCCCCGGCCGCTCCGGAACGGACGACGGCGGCCTCCCCGCAGGTGCGGGGAGGCCGCCGTCGTCGTGCGTCGCCACCGGGGCGAAGGCCCCTGATCGGACGATCAGACCCGGTCGGCCGCGATCAGCACGTACTGGAAGGAGCCGTCCTTGTAGGACTCGATGAACGCCTCCTCGATGCCGGTCACCAGCGAGGTGGTGTTGCGCAGCTCCCAGTAGGGCAGGGTGTCCGGGGTCAGGTCGATGACGGCCTGCGGCACCAGGCGGTTGTCGGCCATCGCCCGCAGGTACTCGCGGCGGGAGTGGATGTTGCACTCGAAGTGGGCGTTGATCTGCGAGACCCACTTCGACGGCTGGCCGTAGCGCGGGTTCCAGCAGCCCGTGATGGTCACGTACCGGCCGCCGACGCTCAGCACCCGGGAGTGCTCGGCGAACAGGTCGTGCAGGTCGACGTACATGCTGGACTCGTTGTTCCAGGAGCCCGCGACCGTGCCGGTCTCGACGGGCATGTTCAGCATGTTGGCGACCCGGGAGCGGACGAAGTCTCCGATGCCCAGCTCGGCGGCGCGCCTGTTGCCGAACTCGGCCTGCTGGGTGGAGAGGGTCAGGCCCTCGACCCGGCAGCCGAAGCGCTGGTGGGCCATCACCATCGAGCCGCCGCGGCCGCAGCCGGCGTCGACCAGGGTGTGGTCGGCGCGGATGTCGCCGAGGTGGTCGAGCAGCACGTCGGCCTGGGCGGACTCCAGGCGGTGCAGCTCGGCGATCACCTTCTTCTCGCGCTCGCTGTCGGCCGGGTCGCCGATCGCGGCCCGGTCGATCTCCCCGATCCCGTAGTGGTGGTGGTAGAGGCCGTCGACGTCACCCAGGCGAAGGTTGACCGGACGGGCCTCGTGGTCCCAGTAGCGTGCGATGTCGCCCTGGTACGGGGTCGCCGGGCCGGGGATGGTGTTGCCGGGGGTGGTGATGTCGTCGGTCACGGACATGGGTCAACTCCTAGTGGATGGTCAAGGGGTCGGTCATCAAAGGGGATTCGCTGCCGGTGCGAGGTGGCGCCGCCGGAAGGGCCGGTGTCACCAGAAGTCGGGCAGCGTGTAGCGGTAGGTGTTGGTCTGGTGCCAGTAGTGGTTGCCGTCCACCCACGCGGCCACACCGCGCAGGAACCGTGGGACGGCCGGTACCGGGCAGGACAGGGCCAGGGCCGCCGCCTCGGCCTCGAAGGCCAGCATCAGTTCGTTGTGGACCTCGACCGCCTTCAGGTAGCCCTCCTTGCGGGAGACGCCCTCGCGCTCGGAGATCACCACCGGCAGGTTCAGGTGCAGTCCGGGGCTGGCCAGCTCCTTCATGTACGAGTAGAGGTCGTTGACGATGGTGGTGGCGTTGGAGGCCAGCGCGATCACCCGCTGCATCGCGGGCAGCGCGTGCAGCTCGGCGGGCAGCTCGTAGCCGCCGACGGTGTCCGTGATCGTCGGGCAGGGGCGGAAGTTGTTGAACTGGCGCATGGCCAGGTACTCCCACACCTCCGGCACGTGGTCCGCCTGGTCCCAGGCGGCCTCGGCCAGGTACCCGAGGTGCAGCCGCGCCATGTCGTGCCGGAACCGGTCCGACTGGGAGGGCGTGGCGGCCCGGGTGAAGTACTCCATCGCCGAGCGGTAGGCGCGCCGGGGCGCGTCCGACGACAGCGAGGCCTCCCAGTCCGGGTGGTACTCCGTCGTGGTGTGCAGCGGGTCCAGCGCGGTGTGCGCGAGCAGCAGGCGGCTGCCCAGGCCGATCGGCGACCCGCCGAGGTCCTCGCAGTAGCAGTCGTCCACCGCGTTCTCGGCCACCATCAGGCGGGCCGCGAGCATCAGGTGGTCGACGCTCGGCGCGTCCGGGTGGCAGGCCACCATGTAGCGCCCGGTGGAGAAGCCGTCGAAGTCCTTCTCCCAGTCCGGCGGGTACAGCTCCACCTCCTCCATCGCCCAGATCTTGATCTCCGCGCTGAGCGCCTCCACCCGCACCGGGTCGGGCTCGGCGATCGGGTGGTGGTACAGGCCGGGGATGGGGTCGCCGGCCTTGGGCTTTCCGCCGCTCGGCGCCTCGGCGGCCGGGCTCGCGGCCGCCGCGGTCGCGGCGGGCGGAACGGGCAGGACGTGGACGGGCGGCAGCCGGAACCCGGGGGTCGCCGCCGTGACCTCGGTCGCGGCTTCCGGGACCTCGGGCACCGGGACCTCGGAGGCTGGGGCCTCGGGCACCGGGACCTCGGGGGCCTCGACCCCGGGCACCGACACCTGCGGCCGGAACTGCAGCCCGGAGGTGCCCAGCCCGCTGGGCCCGCGCAGGATCCGGTCGATCGCCGGGGTGCTCATGGGCCCACCGCCGGCGCGGTCACGGGCCCGCATGGTGTCTCCGGTCTGGCACGCAGGGGCATGGAGCCTCCTCTGGGAAGGGGTCGCGCACATATGACGGATCGTCATTCCGTCGGCCTCGAACGGGAACCCGGGCTTCCGCCCCTGTCCCGCTCGGTTCACCACCGTAGGCGCGAAGGCGCGTTCCGCATCGCAACGGACGATCTTCCTCACCCGATAGGGTGAACGTTCGGGCTGACGACGTTTGAGCGGGCCGCAGTCGTGCATTGATCACACCGGCACCGGGGCGCCCCGGCCGCGAACCCTCCCGCCCGAGCCGCCCGCCCCCGCGTCAACCTGCTGACACCCACGCGTGTCCCGGACCGCCAATCGCGTTGTTCCGGTCGCGGCAGAGTCCGTTCGAATGCGGAACGACCGGAGGGGACACGCGGTGGCAGAGCTTCCGATGCCCCCTCCCCGGAGAACCCGCTGAAGCGCGGACCGGCCCGGTCGGTCACCTCCCGGCCCGGTGCACGGCCCCACCGGTAAGGGGGACCAGAATGGCCTGGGCGCCGTGAGGACGGGGCCAGGAAGGAAGACCAGCGCATGGAGAGCCAGGCCCGCAGCCGCACCGCACTCGTCGAGGAGCTCATGGAGCGCTATCCCGACGTGCCCCGGGAGGCGGTGATCAAGGAGGACCTGCTGCGCGGCGGCATGGCCTTCGACGAGTCGGCACTCAGCGGCAGCGCCGGCGCCGACGGGGGCGGCGAGGTCAAGCCGAAGTCGTACTTCATCTTCTCCTTCGACCACCGCACCCTGCCCGAGCTGGGCGCCGCCGCGCTCAACCGGCCGCCGGAGGAGATCGTGCTGACCGGCGGGCCGTACGGGCTGCGCCGCACGGTGGTGTCGGTGCGGGTGAACCCCGACTCGCCCTACCGGGTCGGCGCCGGCGAGGACGGCACCCTCGGCCTCTACCTGGACGGCGCGCGGATCGCCGATGTCGGCCTGCCGCCGATGCCGGACTACTACCGGCACACGCTGGCCAACGGGAAGTCGGTGATGGAGGTCGCCCCGACCATCCAGTGGGGCTACCTGATCTACCTCACGGTCTTCCGGGTCTGCCAGTACTTCGGCGCCAAGGAGGAGTGCCAGTACTGCGACATCAACCACAACTGGCGCCAGCACAAGGCCGCCGGCCGCCCGTACACCGGGGTCAAGCCGGTCGAGGAGGTGCTGGAGGCGCTGGCGCTGATCGACGAGCACGACACCGCCCGCGCCTCCCAGGCGTACACCCTCACCGGCGGGGCGATCACCTCGCGCGTCGGCGGCCGGGACGAGGCCGACTTCTACGGGCAGTACGCCAAGGCCATCGAGGAGCGCTTCCCCGGCCGCTGGATCGGCAAGGTGGTGGCCCAGGCGCTGCCGCGCGAGGACGTCCAGCGCTTCCACGACTACGGCGTGCGGATCTACCACCCCAACTTCGAGGTGTGGGACAAGCGGCTGTTCGAGCTCTACTGCCCGGGCAAGGAGCGCTACGTCGGCCGGGACGAGTGGCACCGCCGGATCCTCGACTCCACCGAGGTGTTCGGCCCGGAGAACGTGATCCCCAACTTCGTCGCGGGCGTGGAGATGGCCGAGCCCTTCGGCTTCACCACGGTGGACGAGGCGATCGCCTCCACCGAGGAGGGCCTGCGCTTCTTCATGTCCCACGGCGTGGTGCCGCGCTTCACCACCTGGTGCCCCGAGCCCACCACCCCGCTCGGCAAGGCCAACCCGCAGGGCGCGCCGCTGGAGTACCACATCCGGCTGCTGCAGACCTACCGGGCGACCCTGGACGAGTTCGGCCTCTCCTCCCCGCCCGGCTACGGCCCGGCGGGCCCGGGCAAGGCGGTCTTCTCGGTGAGCTCCTTCATGGACTCGCTGCAGGGCTGAGCACGGCCCGCTCCGAAGGCGCCGCCGCCCATCGTCCGTGCGGCGGCGCCCCGCCCGTCAGCTCCCGTTCAGCGGGCGGACGGTGAGGATCTGCTCGGCCCGGCCCAGCGGGCCGTGGACGTCGTGCAGCACGGTGCTGGTGACGCCGTGGCCGGCCGGGCCGAAGCTCACGCTGGTGTCCAGGCCGGTCCAGGCGCCCTCGGGGCGGCGGTGGAAGTGGATCGTCAGGTCGGTGTTGGGGAACATCCACTCGGTGGGGTTCTGCCGCACCGCGATGCCGTTGGCGGTGTCCACCAGCTTGACGAAGGAGGCGTGCGGGCCGCTGGGCTCCCCCGCGACCAGCTCGACCGGGGTGGAGATCCAGGCGGCGGCGCGGCCCGGGGCGGTCTCCCGGCGCCGGACGTCGATCGAGGCGATGTAGCCGCCGCCCCACACCCCGGCCATCGTCCAGGGCTCGAACTCCTCGGGCCCGGGCAGCGACTCGTCGTGGGTGCCGGCGACGGCGGTGGTGTCCAGCTCGGCGAGGAACCAGGCGCGGGCCCGGACCACGGCCCGCCCGCCGGTCACCACGGTGGCCTCGACCAGCTCGATGGTGCGCCCGGGGCGGACGGTCTCCACCGTGATCTCGAACTCGTCGAGGGCGATCAGGCCGAGTATGTCGTAGCTGATCCGGGCCAGCGCCAGGCCGTCGGAGGGGCGCCCGGCCGGCTGGTCGGCCCGCCGCTGGTCGGCCCGGTGGCGGTCGATGGCGTGCACGATCAGGCCGCCGAGCGGGCTGAAGTGCTGCTCGTCGGGGTGCCAGGCACCCTGCGCCTGCACGGTGGGCTTGTAGCTGTTCTCGCCGGTGCGCTGGTAGTAGCTGTCGGGCGCGGCGGTGGGGGTGGTCACGTGCGCTTCTCCTCGGGCCGGATCGCTGGCTGCCGGGCGGGCGCCGCCGTGGTACGACGGCGCCCGACCTCGGCGTTCAGGATCGTAAGGGGCCGAACCGCCGGCGGGGCGTCACGGGTGACGCATCCCACACCCCCGGAGGACCCGGAGTGTCAGTGCGCGGCGAGCGGGTAGTGGTCGGAGAGGTCGGTGTAGGTGTAGCTCTTGCCCCAACTGCTCACCGTCCAGGGCGCGCTGTGCACCCAGACCACCTGGTTGGTGTACTGCTGCGGGCGGGCGTGGTCGGCCCGGTAGAGGACGTAGTCGAGGTCCTCCTTGGGCTCGCCCGGGTAGCGGTAGGCGGCGACGGAGTTGTCGGCGGTGTCGAAGGAGTACGGCCAGCCGGTGCGGGCGGAGGCCGGGGCGAGGTTGCCATTGGTCAGCAGCGCCTGGTACTCGGAGCCGTGCGAGTCGATGTTGAGGTCGCCCGCGACCAGGATCGGCTCGTCGGCCGGGATCCGCTTGGCGTCCAGGAAGGAGCGCATCGCGGTGAGCTGCTTGGCCCGGATGTCCGCCGCCTGGCCGCTCGCGCAGCCCGAGTCGGTGGACTGGAGGTGGGTGCCGACCACGTGGGTCCGGCGGCCGTTGACGTCCAGCACCGCGTAGACGAAGCCCTTGTTGGAGAACCAGTCCGAGCCGCAGGCGTCCTTGTAGACGTACTGCTCCTTGCGCAGGATCGGCCACTTGCTCAGCAGGGTGACGCCGCCGTCCTCGGGGGTGGTGGAGCTGTAGCTGCCGGAGGTGGCGTCCCAGCCGCTGGTGGAGCGGCCGACCACCGGCGTGTGGTACGGGTAGGCGGCCGAGGCCTTGGCGGTCAGCGCGTCGGAGGCCGAGTTGTCGAAGGCCTCCTCCAGTACCACCACGTCGTGGCCCTGGAAGAAGTCCGCCGAGGCGATGGCCTGCGCCCGGTACTGCTGGCCCCAGTTGGGGTAGAGCGAGGTGCTCATCAGGAACGTGTTGTAGGTCAGCACGTCGAGCGGGGGTGCGGTCGCGGGGGCGGTCTCGGCCGAGGCCGGGACGGCGCCGAGCACGGCGAGGACGGTGGCGGCGGCGCCGGCGGCGAGGGCGCGGCGGACGGACGACAGGGGCATCGGGCCTCCGTGAGGGCGTTGTCGTGGACCCGTCGGGTCGAGGGATGTTGTTCATCCAACTTGGCCGTCGGCACGGACCGCAAGACATCGGGCGAGCATTCGGTGAACTCGTCGGTAACACCGTCGGCGAGGGGCCGACGGGCAGTCACCGCCCCGCCCTCCGTACCGCACCTCCGTACCGCACCTCCGTACCGCACCTCCGTGCCGCACCTCCGTACCGCACGTCCGTACCGCACGTCCGTACCGGCCCTCCGTATCGCGCGTCAGGAGCCGCGGTCAGACTGTCCCCAGCGCGACGAAGGAACGAACGGGGGAAGACATGGCCGGCAGGAAGAAACGGAAGAGGCCGCTCGCCGAGGGGGTGGTCCCGCCCCCGAAGCGGGTCCGCAGGCGCCCGGAGCCGCAGCTGTCGGCGCGGACGGTCCGCCGGACGGCGTGGCTGGTCGGGGCACTCACCCCGGTGCTGATGGTCGGCCTGGCGGCACTGGGCAGCAACCCGGACTACCAGCTGCCCTGCGGCATCCTGGCGTTCCTGGTGCTCTCGGCGGGCGTCGTCGCGCTCGGCCTCGTCCGCCCCCGCGGCTGGATCATCTGGCCGGCCGTCCTGCTCGGCGTGCTGCTGCTGGTCCTGCCAACCGCGAGCATCCGCGCCCAGATCATGGCGCAGCGCGGTGCGGAGACCGCGGTGGTGGTCACCGCGGCCCACAGCGCGAAGGACAAGAGCGGCAGGGTGAGCTGGACCTGCGCCATCCGCCGCGCCGACGGGCGGCCGCTGCCGCACGCCGAGGTCGGCGGCCACGGCTGCACGGGCACGCGCGACATCGGCGACACCGAGAACGTGCTGGTCGACCCGGCGGGCTGGGCGCCGCCGGTCCCGCTCGACGAGGATCTCGAATTCCCGCCGCGGCGGCGTCCACGTCACCGCGGTGCTGGCCGTCCTGTGGGGCCTGCTCACCCTGGTCGCGGCGCGCCGAACCCTGCGGGAGCCGGGCGCCGCGGCCGGTCAGCGGGGCGGCAGGTAGCGCACCAGGACGTCGGAGCCGGTGCCGTTCGGGGCACCGAACAGCAAGGTGGTGCCGAACGCGTCCACGGCCGGCGCGAAGGACGGGCCGACGGCCTCGGCGACCCGCTCGACCAGACCGGTCCGCAGGTCTCGCCGGAAGAGGTCCGGGGCGCCGTTGGTGTCGCCGGGCACCAGGCCGGCGTCGTCCGAGACGAAGTAGACCCAGCGGTCGTCCGCCGTCATGACGGCCGGCTGGGTTCCGGCGGGAGCCACCTCCGTCACCGTGCCCGTGTGCAGGTCCCGGGCGTAGAGCGCGACGCGGGTGCCGCCCTGGTCCGGCTGGAACACCCGGAACAGCGCGTACCGGCCGTCGGGGCTCAGCCGGCTCTGCCGCACGGCGTCGCGCAGGGTGCCGCTCGGGTCGATGCTCGCGCCCTCGATCCGGCCGGTGCGGGCGTCGTAGACGTAGAGCGGGAACAGTTGCCGGGTGGGCGGCGGCTTCCGGACGGCCGGGGCCGCCGTCGCGGCCGGCAGCAGGTTGGCCGCCTTCGACCGGAACGCGACGGTCCGGCCGTCGGCGCTGAGCGAGGGCTCCACCGAGCCGCCGTCGGCGGGGGCACCGCCCTGCCCGGCCGTGACCAGGCGGGTGCTGCCGGTCCAGCGGTCCGTCAGGTAGACGTTGGCGGTGCCCGGCTGTGCCCCGGGGGCAAGGTCGGCGCGGTCCGAGGAGTAGGCGACGAACCGGCCGTCGGCGCTGATCGCGGGGCTGACGGAGTTTCCGGCGCCGGTGCCGGCGGTGACCAGCTCGGTCCGGCCGGTGAGGCGGTCGCGGACGTAGACGTCGGTGCGCCCGCTGCCGTTCCCGGGCACAGCGTTGACGGCGTCACTGCTGAAAGCGACGTACCGGCCGTCGCCGCTGATCGCCGCCTGGACGGTGGAGCCGTCCAGCTGGGCACCGCCGTCGGCGAGGCTGACCCGCTCGGTGTGCCGCGTCCACAGGTCGCGGACGAAGACGTCGTAGAGGCGGTTGGTGTCGCCGGGCACCAGATTGGAGGCCAGCGAGGTGAATAGCGCGAAGCGGCCGTCGGCGCTCAGCCCGAGCGGCTCGGACCAGTCGTCGGCGGGCGTGCCGTCGGGGCTCACGTTCACCCGCACCGTGTCGCCGCTCGCGGGGCGCTCGGACGCAGATGTGGACGTGGACGCGGGCCGCGCGTGGGCCGCCGGTGCCGCGCTCCCCGCCAGCAGCGCGGCGGCCAGGACGCAGACCACCCGGAGCGTCGTCGTCTTCATGGGCTCCCCTCCCCTTGGATTCCTCGTCGATTCCCCCCGCGTTCCCCCTCCCCCCCGGGGCGAGCCAACCCTCCGGTCGTGGCCACGGTCAACCAGGCCACCCCGGAACGGGCACGATTTCGCCAACTCCCCTCCACATCAGGCGCGTTCCCACTCCCTCTTGCCGGTTCGGCAAAAACCCCTTGGTCGCACACGGCCACCGGTGCGAGGGTCCGGGAATGACCACCGACGAACCCTCTGCCCTGCCGATGCCCCTGCCCGGCGGCCTGCTCCTGCGCGAGTCCCGGCCGGAGGACCTGGAGCAGCTCGGCGCGCTGCTCGCCGAGCGCGGCGTCCCGGAGGACGCACTCGACCACCGCCTGGTGGTCGAGGACCCGGACGCCGGCTGGTCGGCCAGCGCGGTGGTGGCCGACGGCGACCGGGTCGTCTCCACGGCCACCCTGCTGGACGAGGAGCTGCGCCTCGGCAGCGTCCGACTGCCCGCCGGGCAGGTCGAACTGGTCGCCACCGACGAGGAGTACGAGGGCCGCGGCCTGGTCCGGGCCCTGATGCGGTGGGCGCACGCACGCTCCGCCGCCCGCGGGCACGTGGTCCAGGTGATGATCGGAATCCCGTACTTCTACCGGCTGTTCGGCTACGAGTACGCCATCGACATCCCGGTCTCGCGGCCACTGCGCTCCACCCCGCCCGCCGAGGACGGCGCGCCCGCGCTGCGCACCGCCCGGGCCGCCGACCTGCCCGCCCTGGCCGCGCTCCAGGAGCAGGCGCAGCACGGCTTCGACCTCGCGATGGGCCACGCCCCCGCCCGCTGGCGCTGGCTGCTGGCGCACGACGCGAGCACACTGCGGGTGGTCGAACGCGCCGGCGAGGTGGTGGCCGTGGGCCGCACCACCCCGGTGAACGACGGCGAGTTCCACCTCGCCGAGGCGGCCGCCGCGGACGAGCGGGCGGCACGCGAACTGCTGGCCGGCGTGGCGGCGTTGGCACCCGAGGCGCGACTCCACGTGGTGGACCGGCCGGGCACCCTGCCGGCCGGCGTCTGGCACGATCTGCTGGACCGCACGCCGCGCCCCGAGGCGGAGCAGTACTACGTCCGCATCCCCGATCCGGCCGTGCTGCTCGACCGGCTGCGCCCCCTGCTCCACCAGCGCCTCACCGCCGCCGGCCTGGACCGCGCCGACGGCGAACTGCTGCTCTCCACCTACCGCGCCCACTACCGCGTCCCGGTCGGCACGCAGGGGCCGGGCGAGGTGGTCACGGGCGGCACGATGCAGCACCTCGGCGCGTCCGGCGGCGTGGGCGTGGCGCCGGACGCGCTGGCGGCGCTGCTCTTCGGGCCGTACGGGATCGAGGGGTTGAGCCGCATCCGGCCGGACGTGTACGGGCGCGGGGACGAGGAGCTGCACCGGGCGCTGTTCCCGCCGCTGACGGCCGATCTGCTGACGTACTACCTGCCCTGACGTCCCGCCCGGTCCGCCCGCCCGGGCTCCACCTGCCGCAGCTTCGCCGCCGCGCCGCCCGCTGCGGGGAACCTCCTGTCGCGCCCCAGTGGCGGAGGAGTAGTGTGCGCGGCGTGAACGAACTGATCTTCCGGGGGAAAGACAAGTTCCGCCCGTCCTGGACCGATTTCGCGCTGCTGGCCATCGTCGTCGCGGCCCAAGTCCTCATCGGCTACAAGAGGCTCGGCCTCACACCCATGCTCCTGCTCGTCGCCGGGACGCTGCTGCTCGCCGTCCCGGGCCGCGCCAGCGCCCGCCGGTGCTGGAGCCGGGTCGACGCCGAGGGGATCACCGTCTGCTGGGGATTCGGCCGCGGCCGCACCTACTCCTGGCAGGAGATCCGCTGGATCGACGTGCGGGAGACCACGGGCTTCGGCACGGGCACGCGCGCGGCCCGGCTCCACACCGTCGACGGCCGGCGCCGCTCACTGCCGGCCCTCCAGAGCAGCACCTTCTACCCGTCGAGCGACTTCGACGTGGACTTCCGGCGGGTCGTCAACTGGTGGAAGCACAGCACCGACCCGAGCCGACGCGTCCCGCCGCAGCACCAGGCACGGGACAGGATGACGCCCCGGACCATCGGGGTCCTGGGCACCGTCGTCCTCGGCCTCGTCGTCTTCGCCGGCGTCGTACTGCAGCAGCGGTAGCCACCGGAACCCTTCACGCCCTGCCCGGCCGACTGCCCGCCTGTCCGCCCGTCCGCCCGTCCGAACCACGGACGGGCATCAGGTCGTCGCCCTCCCGGAGCAGGCGGTGGCGGGTGACTCCCGGCACACGCCACGCGGCCGCTCACTCCTCCACGGGCAGGCACTCGGCGAGCAGGCCGACGATGTCGCGCCAGGCCCGCCGGGCGTGCTCCGGGTGGTGGGCGACGCCGGGGAGCACGGTGTGACCGACCGTCGGGTGGTGGAACGCGTGCTGGGCACCGCCGTAGACCACGAGACGCCAGTCGACACCCGCCGCCTGCATCTCGGCGGTGAAGGCCTCCCTCCGCTCGGCGGGCATGATCGGGTCCTCCGAGCCGACCCCGGCCCACACCGGGCACCGGATCCGGGCCGCCTCGCCCGGGCGGCCGGTGGTGAACCCGTTGACCGTCCCGATCGCCCGCAGGTCGACGCCGGCGCGCCCGAGTTCCACCGCGATGGCGCCCCCGGTGCCGTAGCCGATGGCCGCGATCCGGTCCGGGTCGGTCCGCGGTTCGGCGCGCAGCACGTCGAGCGCCGCGTGGCCGATGCCCCGCATCCGGTCGGGGTCGGCGAGCATCGGCATCACCCGCGCCAGCATCTCCTGCGGGTCGCTGATCCAGCGCCCGCCGTGGAGGTCGAAGGCCAGGGCCACGTAGCCCAGTTCGGCGAGGGCGTCGGCCCGGCGGCGCTGGAAGTCGTTCAGGCCCGGCCCCTCGGGCCCGATCAGGACCGCGGGCCGGGGCCCGGCGCCGGCCGGGAGCGCGAGGTGCCCGATCATCGTCATTCCGTCGGCCGGGTACTCGACCGTGCGTGTGGTGACCGTTGTCATAGGACCGGACAGTAGCGGGGTCCGCGCCCCGGCCGGGCCGGACTTAGCCCTCGGCAGAGCGGGCGGCCCGCCGACGGCCATCGCTGCGCTTCGCGTCGGCCCGACTCCGCTGCGTGAGAAACTGGCGCGGTCAGCGTGACCCCCGGGCAAGGAGAAGACATGGCCGAGCGCGAGAACGGCACCGTGAAGTGGTTCAACGACGAGAAGGGCTACGGCTTCATCACCCCGGAGTCCGGTCCCGACCTGTTCGTGCACTTCAGGGCGATCGAAGGGGCCGGCTTCAAGTCCCTCGTCGAGGGCCAGCGGGTGACGTTCGAGGCGGTCCAGGGCCAGAAGGGGATGCAGGCCGACAAGGTCCAGGTCGTCGAGGGCTAGGACCGGCGGGCGGGGGTCCGCGCCGGCTGCACCGCCCGCCAAGGAGTTCCGCGGCCGCTGCACCGGCGCCCGTCTGTGGCCCGGGCCGGCCGCACGGTGCGCTCCGTCCAGCTTGTGAAAGGCTGCGGCATGCCTTCCTACCTGCGGTTCTTCTTCGAATACGGCGTCGACACCCCGCTGTGGCCGGGCCCGTCCGGCAGTCCCGACCTCGACAGCCCGTACGACTACCCCTGCGACCTCGACCGACTGCCGATCAGCCCGGCGACCCGGGCCGAACTGGCGCGGCTCGCCGACCGGTACCAGTCGTCGCTCAACGAGGCGTACCCGCCGGATCCGTCTCCGTGGTCCGAGGAGGAGAAGGAGCTGTTCCGGCGGCAGACGGCCGCTGCGCTGGAGGCCTTGCGCCGTGACCTGGGCGGCGGCTGGACGGTCGAGGACCTGTCGCGCCCGGTGCACTGACGCCCGGTCCGCCCCGGAGTGGTGCGGACCGGGGCCGGGGGCGGGAACATCGGGGCCCTCGGGGCCTGATCGGGACGGCTCTCAGACCTGGTTTACGACTTTTGGTCATGGTTTTGGCCGAAGTGGTTAAAGACCCGGCCAAAAATGCGGATGACCCCTTGCCGATAATGTGATCACATGTGCAGGCGCTGTGACGTTGCGCGTCGCAGGGGAGGGAACGGTCCGCTTTGCCGAGCGGGCCCGATCAACAGGAGTCGTACCATCAACACCGCCATCCGCAAGGCCGCCCGTGGGGCGATGCCCGTCGCCGTCACCGCCTCCGTGCTCGCCACCGGTCTCACCGCCTGCGGCACCGTCGAGCAGCTGTCCGCCGCGCAGAAGGTCTCGAAGGCCTTCGACAAGGTCCGTGACGCCAAGTCGGCCGGGTTCACCCTCTCCATCGACGCCACCCCCGAGCAGGTCGCCGCGTTCGCCAACTCCGGCGAGCACAAGGGCAACGGGCTCATCGGCTCCGCCCGGGGCGGCAAGGAGGACATGGACGAGAAGACCGCCAAGGCGATCTCCGGCCTCTCCGTCACGGTCGCGGTCTCCGCCGACAAGCCGCTCAAGGACATCGAGGCCTTCAGGAACGCCGGCCAGGCGGGCAAGAACACCGACCTGACGCTCGACAAGTCGGTGCGCGTCTCCTACCTGCTCGCCGACCGCAGCGGCACCGCGCTGCTGGAGTACCGCCAGGTCGACGCCACGGGGTACCTGCACGCCGACGCCAAGGGCCTGATGAAGCTGGTCGGCGAGGACCCGTCCACGGTGGACGAGCTCCGCAAGGACCTGCCGGAGGAGATGAAGCCGGTCGGGGACGTGCTGGCCGGCAAGTGGGTGTCCTTCGACCTCCAGTCGCTCGCCGACCAGGCGAAGGAGGCCGACGCCAAGAAGGCCGCGCCGAGCGCCGCCCCCAGCGTCGACCCGGAGCTCGGCAACCAGCTCCTCAACTCGATCAAGGACGTGCTCGGCCGCACCGTCACGTACGAGGACAAGGGCAAGAAGGACGGCACCGAGCACCTCTGGGTGAGCGCCCCGGCCCGGCAGCTGGTGGACGAGATGTACAAGGCCGTCAAGCCGCTGTCCGCCAAGTTCCCCAAGCAGCTGGGCGACTTCCCGGACAAGGCCCCGAGCGACGTGCCGGACCGGAAGATCGGCGTCGACCTCTACCTGAAGAACGGCGCCTTCTCCTCCGCCACCTTCGACCTCGCCCAGCTGGCCGACAAGGTCGAGCCGGGCGTCAACTTCCCGGTGAAGCTCGCCTTCAGCCAGGCGGCCCCGAACGTCCAGGCCCCGGCCGACGCGGTCAAGGTGACCAACGACCAGCTGATGGACGCGGTGCTCGGCCTGGCCACCGGGGGCGACGACGAGGAGGGCCTCGACCCCGAGGACTTCGGCGACCTCCCGGCCGCCCCGCCGCTGACCGGCGCCCAGCTCAAGGAGCTCGCCGGACTCGGCGTCACGGAGGCCGAGGCGCGCGAACTCAACGACGCGGGCCTGAGCTTCGGGAGCATCAAGCAGCTCGCCCAGGCCACCCCGCCCAAGGCCTGACCTGCACCTTCGACCGGCCGACCGCGCACCAGCGGTCGGCCGGTCCTGCGTTTCCGGCCGGTCTCGCGTTTCCGGCCGGGCGCATGCTCCCGGCCCGCGGTCACCGGCCGGGCGGCCGCACCGGTGCCGTGCCGGTCGGCAGGTCGGCCGGCCTGCCCTCCTGGTCCACCGGTGTGCCGTCGGGGTAGCGGGCGCACTCGCTGCCCGCGCTCACCTCGAGGGTGTGGTACACGGGGTCGAAGCGCAGCGAGGCGCTCTCCGCGAGGGACCCCGGGCCGGTGACCGGTGGCGTCAGCGTCAGACTGGGGACCGGGGCGGACTCGTCGGAGGAGGCGACCGTCCAGCCCTGGGCGGTCAGGCTCTGCCGGGCCCGGCCCACCGCCTCCTCCCACTCGGACCGGGCGACCCCGGCAAGGGTGAACCGCGCGCGCAGAGCGGCTGTGCGGGGCTGGTCGGCGCCGGTGTCGTTCATGCTCTCCAGGAGGTGGGAGAGGCCCCGGGCGGGACATGCGTCGTAGATCCGGGCCGTGATCCCGTCGTCCGCGCGGTGGTCGGGCGCCGGCGTCACCTCCGGGCGCAGCGCGAGGGCCTCGTAGACGGTCTGCGTCCGGGCGTCCAGGTGCCGCGCGACGGCGGCCGGGTCCGCCACGGGGTACGGCTTGCCCGTCCAGGCCTCCGCCGCCACCCCGTACGCCGTGTACCCGACCGTGCCGAGCACCAGCGCCCCGGCGGCCCCGGCCACCGCCGTGACCCGCACGGCCGTGCGGCGGCCCGGCCCGTCCTTCGTTGCGCGATTCCTCATGATCACCATGGTCCACCACCGGGCCGGGCCACCGCGTGAGTACGGATACTCACCCGGCGACGTCGGCGTACTCGTGGTCGAACGGGGGCGGCGCGTCAGGCGTGGGCGGCGGCGCACTCCGGGTGGCCCCAGGAGCCGCCGACCTTGGTGATCTTGTCGCCCTTGGCGTACGGGCGGCTGCACGGGCAGGTGCCGGGGAAGCGGGCGTTCAGGGTGCGCGAGCCGCCGCTCCGCTTGGCGGTGCCAGTGCCAGTGCCGGTGCCGGTGCCGGTGCCGGTGCCGGTGCTACCGGCGGAGGCGGCCGGCCGGGCGGTGCGCGCCCTGGGGGCCTTCGTGGCGGCGGCCGGGTCGGGGACCGGCAGGTCGGCGGCGGTGCCGGAGGCGTCCTGCTGGGTGCGGGCGGCGTCGCTGGCGGCCTTGTCGGCGATGGCGTTCAGCGGGTCGCCGTCCACCTGGTGGGCCGGCACGTACACGAAGGTGACGTCCCGGCCCTCCAGCAGGGCGTCGATCGCCTGGATCAGCTCCTGGTTGGCGACCGGCTTGCCGGCCGCCGTCTTCCAGCCGTTGCGCTTCCAGCCCTTCAGCCACTTGGTCACCGAGTCACGGGTGTAGGTGCTGTCCAGCCGCACCTCCAGCGGCGCCGCCGGGTCCGTCGCGGCCAGCAGCTGCCGCAGCGCCGTCAGCTCGCCCACGTTGTTGGTGCTGTGCCCGAGCGCGCCGGCCTGCCAGCGCAGGGGCGCCCCGGTGGCGTCCGCGACCACGTACGCCCAGCCCGCCGGACCGGGGTTGCCCTTGGCTGCTCCGTCACACGCTGCAATGACTCGTTCGACCATGCCCCGATCATGCCTGGTCGGACGGCCCGGAGCCAAAGTCGCTCAGGTGCGCAGCAGGAGCAGCAGCAGCGCCGCCGACCAGCTGAAGTTGGTGGAGCTGCGCCCCTCCCCCGTCAGCGGGTCGTAGTTCTCCCGGACCGGGCCGTCCCCGGCCAGTCCGGCGGCGGTGGCCAGCAGCCGCTCGACCGTCCGCCGGGCGTCCTGCTCCCAGCCGTAGCGGCGCAGGCCCTCGACGGCGAAGTAGGTCTGGTCGAGCCAGGCCAGGCCGCGCCAGTAGCCGGCCGGGTCGAAGGACGGCGAGCTGCGGGCCACGGTGGGGAACGGCATGGCGGTGCCGAACTCCGCCGGGTCGAGCAGCAGCCGGCGGACGGTGCGGGCCTGGGCGGCGGTGGCGGTGCCGGACCAGAGCGGGATGGCGCCCTCGATGCCGCGGCCCCGGGCGGTGAGCCGGGCGCCGGTGGCCAGGTCGGTGTCGTGGAACCAGCCGCCGGCCGGGTCGTACATGGTGTCGCGCACGGCGGCGTCGATCCGGTCCGCGCGGGTGCGCAGCCGCTGGGCGGCGGGCCGGTCGCCCAGTTCGGCGGCGATCAGCGCCAGGTGGCGGTGGTCGGCGGCCAGGTAGGCGTTGAGGTCGACCGAGCGCTGGTCGAGCGACCAGCCGAGCAGTGTGCCGTTCGGGTCCCGGTTGGGGAGGACGCCGGCGGCGTCGAAGCGCGGGGCGTTGTCCATGCCGGACTCCCAGGCCGCCGCCTCCCGGCAGTCCTCGGCGCTCGCGTTGGCCGGGTCCACGGTGGCGCCGTACTCGCACAGGCCCTCGCCGAGGTGGTCCCGGGTGCGGTACCACCAGTCCTGGTAGGCGGTGAGCCGGGGCAGCAGCTCCCGCAGGAAGGCGCGGTCGCCGCTGCGCTTGTAGACCTCCCAGACCGCCCAGGCGGCCAGCGGGGGCTTTGAGTTGCGCTCGTTCCAGTTGCCGCCGCCGGTGGCCGGGTCGTTGTAGAAGACGCAGTCGGGGACCATCCCGGCGTCCTGCGGGCGCTCGGCGGAGCCCGCCGGCACCTGGTGGTCGAAGACCGCCCGGATCTGGTCGGCGGCCAGGCCGGGGGCGAAGGCGGCGGTGCCGACGGCCTGCTTCCAGGTGTCCCAGGCCCAGACCCCGCTGAACCACTTGTAGGAGAGCGTGGGGGTGACGGCGTCGTGCCGGATCCGTCCGGCCGGGCTGCGCCAGTTGGTGACCAGGGTCTGCACGCATTTGACGGCGGTGCGCCGGCGGGCGGCGGGGACGCCCTCGGTGGCCCGGGTGACGTACCCGTGCCAGCGGGCGGTGCCCTCGGCCGCGACCCGCTCCGGGGCGCGCAGCACGGTGTCCGCCTCCTTCGCGGCCCGGGCGTACTCGGCCTCGGTGAAGGTGTAGCTCTCGGTCCAGTCCAGGGTGCGGCTCTCCCCCGGTGCCAGCCGCACCGGTTCGGCGAGTTCGGTGCGGTGCTCGTCGCCGTCGGCGCTCAGCACGACCCGGACGGGCCGGGCGTGGCGGACGGCGAAGCACTCGGTGCCGTCGGTGAGGTAGTCCCAGGTCTGCCGGACCTTGGCGAAGCGCACCTCCACGCCGCGTTCGGCGGCGACCAGTCGCGGCGCCTCGTGCTGGGGGCCGGTGGCGGGGCGCAGCAGTCGGCCGGTCCAGGCGGCGGCCAGGGTCCGTACGGCCGGGCCGGTGTTGGTGAGGCGGGCCCGGAGCAGGGCGGTGCGGTTGCCGGCGAAGCGCAGTTCGAGGGTGAGGGCGAGGCCGCCGCCGAGGTCGTGGGCCAGCCGCAGCAGGCCGGGCAGCGAGGTGCCGCGCGCGGGGGCGCCGGCGGTGAGGTCCAGGGGTCGGCCCTGTTCGGTGAGCTGGAGGCGGGTCAGGCCGTCGCTGAGCCACCACGGGTATTCCTGGGCGAGGTACAGCGGGCCGGTGAAGCCGCCGGGCCGGTCGGCCGGTCGGGGCAGGGCGTAGGCGTGCCAGGCGCCGAGGTCGGCGAAGACGGTGATCGGGTTGTTGCCGCGGGCGTCGCCGGGGTAGGCCTGGGCGGGGGTGCCGTGCAGGTCGAGGACGTCGGCGTAGCGTTCGGCGTCGGGTCCTCCCGATTCTTCCGGTCCTTCCTGGCCGTGGGCGGTGGCCGGGGCGGTCAGGGTGCCGGCGGCGGCGACCGCCGAGGCGGCGAGGAAGTGGCGGCGGGTCAGCGGGTTCACGGGCGCTCCTCGGTGGCGGGGAGTCGGAGGACGGCGGCGCCGAGCGGCGCGAGGGTGACGGCGTCGCCGGTGGCGGTGCCGGTGAGCAGGTCGGTGCCGGTGAGCAGGTCGGTGCCGGAGGTGCGCAGCGGGACGAGGCGCTCGACGGGGCCGTGGTTGAGCAGGAAGAGGTAGTCGGTGCCGTCCGCGGCGTGCCGGCGGGTGGCCTCGACGCCCTCCGGCAGGCCGGGCAGTTCGGCGCCCACCCCGGCTTCGGCGAGCGCCCGGTCGAGCACCGGGCCGGTGGCGGCGCCGAGGTGGCAGCTCAGGTACCAGGCACTGCCGGCGCCCAGGCGGTTGCGGGTGACGGCCGGGAGGCCTGCCAGCTCGCCGGAGCCGTAGTGGGCGACGGCCTCGGCGGTCCCGGTCTCGATCCATTCGCTCCAGCGTTCGGCCCGCAGCCCGGTGCCGTCCGAGGCGAGGACGACGGAGGTGGTCGCGCCGTCCGGGATCGGCCAGTGCTCGTCGACGACGATCCCGAGCAGCTCGCGCAGCGGCCCGGGGTGGCCGCCGGGGTGGATGTGGTCGTGCCGGTCGGCGATGCCGCTGAACGGGCCGCAGACCAGCCGGCCGCCGTCCCGTACGTAGGTCGTGAGCCGGTCGGCGGTGGCGGTGTCGAGCAGGTACAGGTTGGGGGCGAGCACCAGCGGGTAGGCGTCGAGTCCGGCGGTGGGCGGGACGAAGTCGACGGTGACGCCGCGCTCGTACAGTGCCGCGTACCAGGGGCGGAGCAGCTCGGGCCAGCGCATCCGGGCGGAGGGGTGGTCGTCCAGCTCCAGCGCCCACCAGCTGTCCCAGTCGAGCAGGACGGCGGCCCGCCCGCGCAGCCGGCTGCCGGCGAGTTCGCCGAGGCGGCGCAGTTCGGCGCCGAGGCGCAGGGTCTCCTGCCAGCCGCGCGAGGCGGTGCCCCGGTGCGGGAGCATCGCGCTGTGGAACTTCTCGGCGCCGGCCACCGAGGCGCGCCATTGGAAGTGCAGCACGCCGTCGGCGCCGCGGGCCAGTGCCTGCAGCGACCAGAGGCGGTGGAGGTCGGGGGGTTTGGGCACGTTGACCGGCCGCCAGCTGACCGCGGAGGGGGCCTGTTCCATCAGCAGCCAGGGGCGGCCGCCCTTGAGCGAGCGCATCAGGTCGTAGTTCATCGCGGCGTTGACGTGGGCGCGCGGGTCGGCCGGGTCGGGGTAGGCGTCGTCGGAGACGAAGTCCTCGTGCCGGCTCCACTCCCAGTAGTCCAGGGCCTTGAGCATCGACATGAAGTTGGTGGTGACCGGGACGCCGGGCGAGACCTCGTCCAGGACGGCCTTCTCGGCACGGTGCAGGGCGAGCAGCGCGTCCGAGCAGAACCGGCGCCAGTCCAGCAGCTGGGTGGGGTTGACCGGGCCCGGCGCGGTGCGCGGCGGCTCGATCTGCTCGAAGGATCCGTAGTGCTGCGACCAGAAGGCGGTACCCCAGGAGCGGTTCAACTCCTCGATGTCGCCGTGCCGTTCGCGCAGCCAGCGGCGGAAGTCGGCGGCCGAGGCGGGGCAGAAGCACTCCTCGACGTGGTCGCCGTACTCGTTGTGGACGTGCCACAGGGCGAGGGCGGGGTGGTGGCGGTAGCGCTCGGCGAGTGCCCGGGTGAGCCGGACGGCGGCGTCCCGGTAGGCGGGCGAGGAGGGGCAGTAGTGCTGGCGCGAGCCGAACTCCAGCCGTACGCCGTCGGCGGTGACCGGCAGCAGCTCGGGGTGGGCGCGGACCAGCCAGGCGGGCGGGGAGGCGGTGGCGGTGGCCAGGTCGACGGCGATGCCGTGCCGGTGCACGAGGTCGAGCAGGCGGTCCAGCCAGCCGAAGTCCCAGCTGTGGGCGTCCGGTTGGAGCTGGGCCCAGGAGAACACACCGACGGTGACCAGGTTGACCCCGGCCTCGGCCATCAGTTTCACGTCCTCGGCCCACACCTGTTCGGGCCACTGCTCGGGGTTCCAGTCCCCGCCGTACAGAAGTCCCGGTACCCGGGTGAGGCGGTCCTCGGTCACGGTCGTGGTCATCCCTTCAGTGCTCCGCCCAGCAGGCCCGCCACGAACTGCCGCTGGAAGACCAGGAAGAGCACCATCAGCGGGAGCGTGGCCAGGAAGGAGCCGAGCATCAGGCCGGAGTAGTCGACGTGGGTCAGCCCGGTCAGTGTGTTGAGCGCGACCGGCACGGTGTACTTGTCCTCGGTGTTGAGCATCAGCAGCGGCCAGATGAAGCTGTTCCACTGCCCCATGAAGGTGAAGATCACCAGCGCGCCCAGCTGCGGCCGCACGCACGGCAGGACGACCTGGTAGAAGGTGCGCAGCTCGCCGGAGCCGTCGATCCGGGCCGACTCCAGCAGTTCGTCGGGGAAGTCCAGGAAGCCCTGGCGCATCAGCAGGATGCCGAAGGAGTTGGCCAGGAAGGGCACGATCACGGCCTGGTAGCTGTCGATCCAGCCGAGGCTGGCCATCATCTGGAACAGCGGGACGAGCAGCACCTGCAGGGGGATCATCATGGTCGCCAGGACCAGGCCGAGCAGCAGTCCGCGGCCGCGGAAGCGGTACTTGGCCAGTCCGTAGCCGCACATCGCGGAGAGCAGCGAGCTGAGCACGGTGTAGACGACGGCGGTCCCGAGGCTGTTGAGCAGCACCCGGCCGAAGCCGATGGTCTCCTGGAGGTGCGCGAGGTTGCGCAGCAGCTCGCCGCCGGGCAGGAACGGCGGTGGGGAGTGGAACAGTTCGGAGCTGCTGTGGGTGCTGGCGATCAGCATCCAGGCGAAGGGCACCAGGCTGAGCACGGCACCGAGGGTGAGGCCGGCGAGGACGGCGATCCGGCCGAGCCGGGCGGGCAGCGGAGTGCGGCCGGGCCTGAGCGGCGCGGTGGTGGTCATCGGCGGCGCTCCCTTCCGTAGAGCCGGAACTGGAGCAGCGAGACCGCCGCGATGATCAGCACGACCACCCAGGCGATGGCCGCCGCGTAGCCGAAGTCGAGCTGCTGGAAGCCGACCTTGTAGAGGTAGACCACGGGGGTGAGGGTCGCGTCGCCGGGGCCGCCGCGGGTCAGCACGTAGTTCTCGTCGAAGAGTTGCAGGGTGCCGATGGTGGAGGTGATGACGCAGAACAGCACGACCGGTCGCAGCTGCGGCAGGATCACCCCGGTGTAGGTGCGTACGGCGCCGGCGCCGTCGAGGGCGGCGGCCTCGTACTGGTCGCGGCCGATGGCGTGCAGTCCGGCGAGCAGGATCACCGCGTTGTAGCCGGTCCACCGCCAGGTGACCGAGCCGATCAGCGAGATCCTCGCCCAGGTGGGCGAGTTGAGCCAGTCGACCGGGCCGAGGCCGAGGGCCTGGAGGAACTGGTTGGCGAGTCCGCCGTCGGTGCGCAGCAGGACCTGGAAGACCACCGCGTAGGCGACCAGGGTGGTGATCGCGGGCAGGAAGAACACCGCCCGCCAGCCGGCCCGGAAACGCAGCCAGGACTGGTTCAGCAGGACGGCGAGCACCAGGGCGAGGCCGATCATCACGGGTACCTGGACGGCGAGGATCAGGCCGGTGTTGACCAGGGAGTGCAGGAAGGCGGGGTCGTGCAGCATCCGCCGGTACTGGTCCAGGCCGACCCAGACGTCGGCGCCGTCGCGGCGGGCGGTGAAGCTCTGGTAGAGGCTGGCGCCGAGCGGGTAGGCGAAGAAGGCGACGAAGAGCGCGGTCGTGGGCCCGGCGAACAGCCAGGCGGCGGTGCGTGGGGAGCGCCGGCGGCGGGCGGGGGCGGGGGCGGCCTGGGCCGGGGCCGCGGGTTTGCGCAGGGACACCGGAGGACTGGTCATCGGGCCCGCCCCTACGCGACCGTTTGGCGGCCGGTCGCGGTGGCGATCTGGCGGGCGGCGGAGCGCAGCACGGTGCCCGGGTCGGCGCCGTTGTGCAGCACCTGGTTGACGGCGGTGGTGACGATGTCGCCGGCCTTGGAGTCGTCGGCGGTGAGTTCGACGGTGGGGATGTCTCGGGTGAGCCCGGCGAACAGCTGCATGGCGGGCTGGCCGCCGTAGTAGGGGGAGGGCTGCTGGAAGTACGGGTCGTCCAGGGCGGGGAGGTAGGCGGGGAAGAGGCCTTCGTGCTGCATCATCGAGGCCTGGTTGGCCTTGTCGGCGAGCAGGAAGGACAGGAACGCCCAGGCCGTCTCCGGGTTCCGGCTCTGCGCGGTGACGCACAGGGTGGAGCCGCCGCTGTTGGAGGTGCGGGTGCCGCCGGGGGTGAAGGCGGGCAGCGGGACGACGCCGAACTTGCCGCTGAGGTCGGCCATTTCGGTGGTGAGGGTGCCGTCCCACCAGGCAGCGGTGGGGGTGGTGGCGGCCTTGCCGTCGTGGGTGCCGGAGACGAACCCGTCCCAGCCGTTCTCGAAGTCCACCAGGTCGCGGTCGACGAGCTGTTTCAGCAGGGTGAGGGCGCGTTCGGCGGCGGGGGTGGCGACGGCCACCTTGCCGCCGGTGAACCAGCGCTGGCCCTGTTGCTGGAGCAGCATGGCGAAGAGGCTGTCCTGTTTGGCGTCCAGGATGAGCAGCTTCCTGCCGGTGGCGGCCTTGAGGGCGGTGCCGGCGGTGACGTAGTCGTCCCAGGTGGCGAGGCCCGCCGGGTCGATGCCGGCCTGCTGGAAGAGGTCGCGCCGGTAGAACAGGGCGCACGGCCCGCTGTCCCAGGGCAGGGCGAGGATCCGGCCCTTGTCGTCCGTGACGGTGCGCCAGGAGGCCTGCGGGTACTGGGACTTGAGGTCGGCGGCGCGGCTGGTGAGGTCGACCAGGGCGTTCGGGAAGTTGCCGATGTAGGTGGGGAGTTTGTGGCCCTCGACGGTGAGGATGTCGGGCAGGCCGCTGCCGGCCCCGAGTCCGACGGTGATCTTGTCGTAGGCGTTGTCGTAGCCGATGTCCACGACCTCGACGGTCGTTCCGGGGTGGGCCTGTTCGAAGACCTTGCCGAGCCGCTGCATGGCCTTGGCGGCGACGTCCCAGGACCAGATGGTGACCTTCCCGGCGAGGGTGGCGCCCGGGCTTCCGGTGAGCTGCTTGGCGCTGGTGCCGCCGGCACCGCCGGTCGCGCAGCCGGTGGCGCCGGCCAACAGCAGGGCGCCGCCGGCGAGTCCGGCGGCGAGGATCCGGCGGCGTGCCGGGCCAGAACTGAATCCGCCCTGGTGGAGGGCGAGTTGGGGATGTTTTTCGTGCCGGGTTTCTGCGGACATCTTGCCTCCCGACTGGTGAATGCCGAATGCTGTATACAGAACTCAGCATTCACAACCCCGTCAAGGCTTGTGACTGAAATCGCGGAAGGTGCCAGCATGAGCACACGCGTCCCCCGAACCCACCCGTACATCCCCAACTCCGCCCCGCAGGTGAGGAAAGCGATGCTGGCGGCGGTCGGCGCCCAGGACGTCGAGGAGTTCTACGCCGACATCCCCGCCGCCCTCCGGCTGGACCGCCCGCTGCGACTGCCCGAGCCGCTCGGCTCCGAGGCCCGACTGGTCGCCCACATGGAGGAGCTGCTCTCCCGCAACACCGCCGTCCCGCCGGGGCGCAGCTTCCTCGGCGCCGGCTGCTACCGCCACCACGTGCCCGCCGTGGTGGACGAGATCGTCAACCGCAGCGAGTTCCTCACCGCCTACGCGGGCGAGCCGTACGAGGACCACGGCCGCTTCCAGGCGCTGTGGGAGTACCAGTCGATGATGGCCGAGCTGCTGGCCGTCGACGTCGTCAACGTGCCGACGTACGACGGCTTCCAGGCCGCCGCCACGGCGCTGCGGATGGCCGGACGGGTCACCGGGCGGCGCCGGCTGGTGCTGGTCGGCGCGATCGACCCGGACCGGCTCTCCCGGATCCACGACTACGTCCGGGGCGTCCACGAGCTGGTGCCCGTCCCCGCCGAGCCCGCCGCCGTCCGGTCGGCGCTGGCCGAGGGCGACGCGGCCGCCGTCTACGCCCAACTCACCGACCACGACGGCCTGGTCGACCACGAGCTGCCGCAGTACATCGAACTCGCCCACGGCGCCGGGGCGCTGGCCGTCGTCCACGTCAACCCGCTGAGCCTCGGCGTGCTCACCCCGCCCGCCGAACTCGGCGCCGACCTCACCTGCGGAGACCTCCAGCCGCTCGGCATCCACCCCGGCTACGGCGGCGGCAACGCCGGCTTCATCGGCAGTGCCGACGACGAACGCCTGGTCGCCGAGTACCCCAGCCGGCTGTTCGGGCTCACCCCCACCGACGTCCCCGGCGAGTACGGCTTCGGCGACGTCGCCTACGAGCGCACCTCCTTCGCGCTGCGCGAGGAGGGCAAGGAGTGGGTCGGCACCGCCGCCGCCCTGCACGGCATCGCCGCCGGGGTCTACCTCGCGCTGATGGGCCCGCACGGCATGCGGGAGATCGGCGCGACGATCCTCGCCAACACCGCCTACGCCCGCCGGCGCCTCGCCCTCGTCCCCGGCATCGACCTGGCGGACCCGCAGGCCGTGCACTTCGCCGACTTCACCGTCCGCTACACCGGCGAGCGCACCGCCGCCGAGATCTCCGAGGCGCTGCTCGCCCACGGCCTGCACGGCGGCACCCCGGCCGGCCCCCACGAGGGCCGCTACTGCGTGACCGAGCTGCACACCCGGGCCGACATCGACCGCCTCGCCGACGCGCTTGAGGAGATCGTCAAGTGACGAACCACCCGAACACCGGGTCCGTGGACCCGCGGATCGCCCCCAAACCCGCCCTGCGCCGCTTCCACCAGGCCCGCTGGGACGAGAAGCTGATCTTCGAGCTCGGCGCGCCCGGCGAGCGCGGCGTCCTGCCCCCGCTGCCCGAGCCCGCCGTCACCGCCGCTGTCGGCGACCCCGCCGAACGGCTGCCCGCCGCACTGCGCCGCAGCGCCCCGCCCGCCCTGCCCGAAATCGGCCAGCAGCAGGTGCTCCGGCACTACCTGCGGCTCTCCCAGGAGAACCTCGGCGCCGACCTCAACGTCGACGTCGGCCAGGGCACCTGCACCATGAAGTACAGCCCCAAGGTCAACGACACCTTCGTCCGCGACCCCCGGATCGCCGCCCTGCACCCCGCCCAGGACGCCTCCACCGTCCAGGGCGTCCTCGAACTCGTCCACCGGCTGGAGCAGTTGCTCAAGGAGATCTCCGGCATGGACCGGGTCAGCCTCCAGCCCGGCGCGGGCTCGGCGGCGATCTGGACCAACGTCTCGGTGATCCGCGCCCACCACGCCGCGCGCGGCGAGCTGGAGCAGCGCGACGAGATCATCACCACCGCCTTCTCCCACCCCTCCAACGCCGCCTGCGCCAAGACCGCCGGCTTCCGGGTGATCACCCTGCACCCCGACGCCGACGGCTACCCCGACATCGAGGCGCTGCGCGCCGCCGTCGGCCCGCGCACCGCCGCACTGCTCATCACCAACCCCGAGGACACCGGCATCTACAACCCCCGGATCGCCGAGTTCGTCCGGATCGTCCACGAGGCCGGCGGCCTGTGCGCCTACGACCAGGCCAACGCCAACGGGATCCTCGGCATCACCCGGGCCCGCGAGGCCGGCTTCGACCTGTGTCACTTCAACCTGCACAAGACCTTCTCCACCCCGCACGCCTGCGGCGGCCCGGCCGCCGGCGCCTGCGGAGTCACCGCCGAGCTGGCGCCCTACCTGCCGCGCCCCACCGTCGAGTTCGACGGCGAGCGGTACGTCCTGGACGACGACCGGCCGGACTCGATCGGCAAGATCCGCCCCTACCTGGGCGTCGTCCCGAACCTGGTGCGCGCCTACGCCTGGATCACGGCCCTGGGCGCCGAGGGGCTGCGCGAGGCCGCCGAGACCGCCGTCCTCAACAACAACTACCTGCTGCACCGGGTCCGGCAGATCCGCGGCGTCTCCGTCCCCTACGCCGAGGGGCGCCCCCGGGTCGAACAGGTCCGCTACAGCTGGCAGCAGCTCAACGAGGACACCGGCCTGCACAGCGAGGACCTCGGCTACCGCGCCGCCGACTTCGGCACCCACTACTGGACCAGCCACCACCCGTACCTCGTCCCCGAGCCGATGACCCTGGAGCCCACCGAGTCCTACTCCCGGGCCGACCTGGACGAGTACGCGGCGATCCTCGCCGAGGTCGCCCGCGAGGCGTACGAGGACCCGGAGACCGTCCGCACCGCGCCGCACAACTCCACCGTGCACCGGATCCGGCACGAGCCGCTGGACGACCCGGCGGTCTGGGCGGTCAGCTGGCGCGCCTACCGCCGCAAGGTCCTCGGCGAGCAGCCGTGACCTCCGCCCCGAGCACCCGGATCGGGCTCGTGGTCAACCCGGTCGCCGGCCTCGGCGGCCGGGTCGGGCTCAAGGGCAGCGACGGCGCCGAGGTCCAGCGACGGGCCCTGGCACTCGGCGCCCGCCCGCAGGCCGTCGCCCGGGCCGCGCTGACCCTCCGGCAGCTGCCGCCCGACGTGGAACTGATCACGGCCGACGGCGCGATGGGCGCCGACGCCGCCCGGGCCGCCGGCCGCACCGCACGCGTCGTCCACCGGCCCGGCGCGGCGAACACCACCGCCGACGACACCCGGGCCGCGGTGCGCGCCCTCGTCGCGGCCGGCGCCGCACTGCTGCTGTTCTGCGGCGGCGACGGCACCGCCCGCGACGTCCTCGACGCCCTTGGGCCCGAGCCCCGCCTGCCCGTGCTCGGCATCCCGGCCGGGGTCAAGATGCACTCCGCCGTGTTCGCCGTCCACCCCCGGGCCGCCGCCGAGGTCGCGGCGGCCTGGGCCACCGGCCGGGGCGTGCGCCTGGAGGACGCCGAGGTGGTGGACCGGGACGAGGCCGCGCTGCGGGCCGGCCGGGTCTCCGCCCGGCTCCACGGCCGGCTGACCGTCCCGGTGCTGCCCGCCCGCGTGCAGCAGCGCAAGACCGGCAGCTCCGGACCCGACCCGGGAACACCCGCCGGCATCGCCGCCGAGGTCGCCGAACGGGTCGGCCCCGGCGGGCTGCTGCTCCTCGGACCCGGCAGCACCACCCACGCGGTGGCCACCGCGCTCGGCGCGCCCGGCGCCAGCCTGACCGGCGTCGACCTGCTGCGGCTCGGCCCCGGCAGCGCCCTCGGGCCCGGCCGCTCCGACGGCCTCGCCACCGCCGCCCGGATCCTGATCCGCGACGCCCGGGCCGACCAGCTGCGCGCCCTGCCCACCACCCCCCACATCGCCCTCTCCCCGATCGGCGGCCAGGGCTTCCTGCTCGGCCGCGGCAACCAGCAGCTCACCCCCGAACTGCTGCGCGCCGCGGGCCGGGAGAGGCTGCTGGTGCTCGCCACCGAGGCGAAGCTCGCCGCCCTGGCCGGACGCCCGCTGCTGCTCGACACCGGCGACCCCGACCTCGACGACGCCCTCGCCGGCCACGTCCGGGTGATCACCGGCCGCCGCTCCGGCGCCGTGTACCGCCTCTCCGTCTGACCCCTGTAGAGGAGTTCCCCATGATCGACCTGCACGGCAAGCGCGCGATCGTCACCGGCGCCGCCTCCGGCATCGGCCGGGCCACCGCCGCCCTGCTCGCCGAACTCGGCGCGGCCGTCGTCCTCGCCGACCTCGACACCGAACGCGGCGAACGGGCCGCCGAGGAGATCGGCGGCACCTTCGTCCGCTGCGACGTCTCCCGGCGCGCCGACTGCGAGCAGGCCGTGCGCACCGCCGTCGAACAGCACGGCGGCGTCGACGTGCTGTTCAACAACGCCGGCATCATCCGCCGCTCCACCGTCACCGGGATCAGCGACGAGGACTGGGACCTGGTGATGGCCGTCAACGTCCGCTCGATCATGCTGCTCAGCGGACTCGTGGTGCCGCTGATGGCCGCGAACGGCGGCGGCAGCATCGTCAACACCGGCTCCGGCTGGGGCATCAGGGGCGGCGGCCGGGCCGTCTCCTACTGCGCCTCCAAGGGCGCCGTGGTCAACATGACCCGGGCGATGGCCATCGACCACGGCCCGGACAACATCCGGGTCAACTGCGTCTGCCCGGGCGACACCGACACCGGCATGCTCGCCGAGGAGGCCCGCCAGCTGGGCGAGAACCCGGACGCCTTCTACACCGACGCCGCCGACCGCCCGCTCGGCCGGATCGGCCAGCCCCGGGACATCGCCCAGACCGTGGCCTTCCTGGCCAGTGACGCCGCCGCCTTCGTCAGCGGCGCGGTCATCGCCGTGGACGGCGCCGGCACCGCCTGACGCCCGCGAACCGTACAGCACCGCAACCCCGTACGACGGCCGGGCGACGGCACGCGCCGCCCGGCCGGTACGCTACGGACCGAGGAAGAAGGGACGTTTGATGGCGATCGAGCGGCGGCCGCTGCGCGAGCAGGTGAAGGACGAACTCCTGGAGCAGCTCGGCCGCGGCCGGTTCACCCCCGGCGAGTCGATCAACGAGGTCCAGCTCGCCGAGGAACTGGGCGTCAGCCGAACCCCCCTGCGCGAGGCCCTGATCAGCCTGGAACGCGAGGGCATCATCACCAGCGAGCGCGGCAAGGGCTTCCGCTTCGCCCCCACCGGCAAACAGGAGTTCCTCGACCTCACCGCGATCGTGATCGCCCTGGAGTCGCTGGCCCTGCGCACCTCCGACCCGGCCCACCTGGCCGAGATCGCCCCCAGGCTGCTCGCCGAGGCCCGCGCCTTCTCCGCCCCCCAGGCCCCGCACGGCACCATAGAGCGCTACGACGACGCCTGGCACGCCCTGCTGCTCTCCGGCTGCGCCAACGCCCGGCTGCGCGAGATGATCGAGTCGCTGAAACTCACCCTGCACCGCTACGAGCGGGTGGTGGTCGGCGACCACGAGATCCTGGAACGCGCCGCCGAGGAGCACGAGCGGATCGCCCAGTGCCTGCTGGAAGGCGACGTCGACCAGGCCGTCACCGCGCTGGAGGCCAACTGGACCAGCGGCATGGAACGCATCCTGGACCGCCTGCCCCCGGTCGCCGCGCTCTGAACCCGGCGCCCTGGACCCGGCGCCCTGAATCCGGGGTTCTGAATCCGGGGTTCTGAACCCGGTCCGCTCGTCAGTCGAGCACCTCGGCGACGCCCGGGGTGAGCCAGTGCAGCCGGTCGGCCAGGCCCGCCGCCGCGAACCGTGCGGCGGTCTCCGTCCGCCCCTCGGTGAAGTGCTGCCACGAGCTGTAGTGGACGGGCACGACCCGGCGGGCTCCGAGCGAGGCGGTGAGCGCGGCGGCCTGCGCCGCGTCCATGGTGATCAGCTCGCCGCCGCCGAAGGCCTCGATCCGGGCGGCGCCGAGGTGCAGCAGGGCCGTGCCGATCCGGAACCTCCGCCCCACCTCGTCCAGTTCGGGGATGTGGACGGTGTCGCCCGAGACGTACAGCGCCTCCGGCTCGCCCGGCACCTCGACCACGAACCCGGTGACCTCCCCGACCGGACCGTGCACACCGGGCGTGCCGGTCACCCGCAGGGTGCGGCCGTCCACGGTGAGGTCCCGGGTCTGCCACGGCGCCAGCCCGAGCGCGCCGCCACCGAGCCGGGCCGCCCCGCCGACCGTGGTCAGCACCGGGCGCCCGGCGAGCAGGGTACGGCCGGTGGCGTCCAGGTTGTCGGGGTGCTCGTCGTGGCTGAGCAGTACGGCGTCCACCGGCGGCAGCTCGTGCACACCCGCCGCCGGGCCCCGGGTGCTGCGCAGGACCACCGGGTCGCGCCGGTACTCGGCGGGGGCCGGGTCGAAGACCGGATCGGTCAGCAGCCGCAGGCCGCCGACCTCCAGCAGGACCGTCGCGGTTCCGATGTGCGTGGCCTTGATCCTCACAGTATTCCTTCTCTCATGGTGACTTGACGTTCGGTCAGGCAGTCGTCGCCGGGATCCGGAACCGGCGCCGGTACTCCCCCGGAGTGGTGGACAGCCGGTCCCTGAACACCCGGTGCAAGGTCTCCACGGAACCGAAGCCGCAGGACCGGGCGACCCCGGGCAGCGGATGGTCGCTGCGCTCCAGCAGCCGGCGGGCCGCCTCCAGGCGCAGCTCCTCCACGTAGGACCCGGGGGTGGTACCGGTCTCCGCACGGAAGACCCGGGCGAAATGCCGTTCGCTCATGGCGAGTCGCCCGGCGAGCACGGACACCGACAGATCGGCGTCCAGGTGCTCGGCGATCCAGCGGCGCAGGCCGCCCAGGTCCGCCCGGCCGCCCGTACGGTGCGCCAGGGGCACGCTGAACTGGCTCTGACCACCCGGGCGTTGGAGGTACATGACCATGATCCGCGCGATCTGCAGGGCCAGGTCGTCGCCGTGGTCCTCGGCGACCAGGGCGAGGGTGAGGTCCATGGAGGTGGTCAGGCCCGCGCTGGTCCACAACCGTCCGGAGCGGATGAACACCGGGTCGGCGTCCACCTCGACGGCCGGATGGTCGGCGGCCAGCCGCTCGGCGGTCGCCCAGTGGGTGGTCGCGCGATGCCCGTCCAGCAGTCCGGCCGCCGCCGCCACGTGCGCGCCCGCGCACACCGAGGCGATCCGCCCGGCCCGCGGCCCGGCCTCCCTCAGCCAGGCGACCACCGCCGGGTCCACCCGCGGCACCGGCCCGTCCGGGCCCAGGTCCACCCGCCCCGGCACCAGCACCGTGTCCGGCCGCACCCGCTGCTCGGCCAGGGTGTCGGTCACGTACAGCGGCACCCCGGAGAAGGTCTCCACCGGCCCGCTCCGCTCCGCGCACACCCGCACCTCGTACCCCGGCCGCCCGGGCGGCAGCAGCCGCCCGGCCAGCGCGAGGATCTCGGCGGGCCCGGTCACGTCCAGCGCGTTCACTCCGGGGAACACCGGGATCACGACCAGATGCGGCAGGCGGGGTGCGTCGTTCATGCCCCCACTCTCGCCCGGCGGCAGTGATGGCGGCAATGACGGGACTCTGCAACATCCGGACAGCACCGCATCCGGACAGCAGCCCATCCGGTCGACGCCGCATCCGGACACCGCCCCCGGCGCGGGCCCTACACCCCTGGTCCTATCGCCCTCGGGACCAACGCCCGATTGCCTCTCCGCCGCCTCCCCGCAGCATGATGGCCCGCATGATCGGCAAGTGGATCGACTGCCGGGTCCGGCCCGGAGCACGCGAGGCGTTCGCCGCCGGCCAGCGCCGCTGGTCGGTGATCTCCGACCAGCCGGGCCTGGTCGGCCAGACCGGCGGCCGGGAACCCGGCGCCGACCGCGCCCTGCTGCTCGCCCTGTGGAGCGACGAACCCGCGTACGCCCGCTTCATGCGCGAGCGCCACGACCGGGCCGCCGCCCACGCCGACCAGCGCTCCAGCTGCACGGGGATCGAGGTCGCCACCGGCCCGGTCGTCCTCACCATGCCGGGCGCGGCCCCCTCCCTCCCCGCCGCCCTCGCCCGCGCCACCGTCCTGCGCGCCGCCGACTGCCGGCTCCGCCCCGGCCGCGCCGACCACTTCCTCGACGTCCAGCGCGAGCTCTGGGCGCCGGGCATGGCGGCCGCGGACGGCATGCTGGGCGGCACCGTCACCCGCCTCTCCCCCGGGCGTCACCTCGTCACCACCCTCTGGACCACCCCCGCCGCCCACCGCGACTACACCACCCACCACCTCCCGGCCCTGCTCGCCCGCGCCGGCGTCCCCACCGACGTCCGCACCCTGACGGGCCACCTGCTCCCCCTCGAACCCTCCTGGCGCATCGGGGCCGGCACCTGAACCGACACCGAGCACGCCCACGGCCTGTCCGTGACCGGGCCCGAGAAAGCGGCGCTGACCGAGATGCCCGACACCTGCGCGCAGCGGCGGCCGGGTCGGGGCCGCTCGGGCCGCCGGCTGTTCCCGCCTGCGTCGACTCGCTTCGACGGTGCCTGATGTGATGGGGCGGCCCCGGCACCGGAGTGCCGGGGCCGCCCTGCCGACGGGATGTCAGGTGAACATCTGCTGGAAGGCCCAGATGCCGTTGTCGGAGCCGCGGTGGGGAACCAGGAGACGGTTGTCGTGGTACCTGGCGGGGACGGGCAGGCCCGCCACGTGTCCGCCCAGCGGAGCGGCGTCGGCGAAGACGTCGGCGTTGGGCTGCTTCTGCTCGCAGACGTACAGGCTGCGGTCGGTGGCCACGACGAAGACCTCCAGGCGGCCGTCCATCGCCAGGATCGCCACCGGGGCCTCGACGATGGTGCCCTGGGTGGTTCCGGGGGTGGTGTAGGAGGTGCCGTAGCCGGCGGGCTGGACGGCGTGGAAGCCGGTGGTGCCGGCCCGCCAGAACACGCGGATGCGGCGGTCGGCGTCCGTGACGGCGGTGGGGCTGCCCACGACGCCCGCGTTGCGTGCCGAGACGAGGAAGTAGTTGGTCCAGTTGTCGGTGCTGTCCGGGTCCTGCTCGCTGATGCCCCAGATCTCGTCGTTCGCACCGTGGACGAAGACCTGGACCCGGCCGTCACCGCCGCGGGCCGCGGCCGGGGCGAGCACGTTGTTCGCCAGCGTGTCGCCGCCCAGGCTCTCGGCCGGTTCCCATGAGGCGTAGTCCACCGCCGTCTGGTGGACGTGCCACAGGGCCCGGTCGGTGCCGTTGTAGAACGCCGAGACGCGGCCGTCCGCGTTCAGGACCGCTGCCGGGTCCGATGCCGCGTCCGAGGCGATCCGCGACACCACGTAGCCGGTGCTGTTGATCACGTCCTGCCGCAGCGCCCACACACCGCCGTCGGGGCCGCGCCAGACCACGTTGACGATGCCGTCGGGGCCGCGCACCGCGGCGGGCGTGCCCGCGACCTTGCCGACCGCGCCAGCGATCCGGGTCCAGTTCGCTTCCCAGCTCCAGTCGCGCTGCTGCGACTTGACGTACAGGTCGGGGCCGTTGCCCCGCACGAAGACCGACAGGCGGTCGTCCGCGTTCGGCACCACCGCGGGGTTGAACGTGGTGCCTCCCCCGAGGCCGAACGGCGAAGCCCACACCAGACCGGGAGTGGTCGAAGGCGCCATGACGGGAATTCCCCTCGCTCGCACTGCACAACACGGATGCTCCGGAACGGATCGCGCGCCTGGCAGGTACGCGCCCATGTCCGGCGGAGGCAACGATTCACCCATCCGCTTTCACCTGCGCCCGAATACTGGCGGGTGTTCACCCGATCGGGTGAGGCCCCGTTTGAACGCAGGCCACCTGCCGGGGCGCGCGGGATGCGAGAGGCGCGGGGAAAGTGCCGAGCCGAAGGCCCTCACGTCGGAACGCCGGCACCGTCCGGCCGCTGCCCCGCCTCCCGGTCCGGAACGGGTCGCCAATGATGATGTGCTGACGCTTCGTCATGGAAGGATGCAGGCGCATCGGCAGCGAGCCGTTCAGTGAGGAGACGCCATGTCCGAGTCCACGCCCAACGCCAAGGGCCCCGCCAAGGTGCAGATGTCACCCGAGCAGATGGCCAACCTCGGATCGTCTCCGTCCCCCGGGGCAACCGCGCCCGAACCGGCGCTGATCCCGGCCGACCAGGTCGAGCCCGAGGACATCGCGACCCTGTCGATCGAGTACCGGGACGGCCGGCCCGTGGTCGTCGTGAGCGGTGGGAGGTACGTCCCGTCCGAGCTCCCCGTCGTGAACAGTTCCGGCGCGGCGTGCGCGGCCCGGTTCGCCTGGTCGAACGGCGTGGCGCACCTCCACACGCCCGACCCGGTCCCCGCGCCGAACGGGTCGCCCCAACCGTCGCCCGCCGCCCCTGACCTGCTGCTCGTCCTGTTCGACGACGTCCCCGACCGGATCGACATCCGGGAGCCCGGGGAGGGGATTCACTTCGGGCAAGGCTGAGCTCCTGAGCACGGTGCTTCGCCCGCCGCAAGCGGTTGCGCACGATCGGCACCGGCTTCGACGAACTCGCCTCCCGCTACCGCGCCGGAGCGGTCAGGGCGGGGTGTCCCCCGAGCAGTTGGCTTCGAAGTCGTCCTGCTGGTCCGCCAGGGCCTGCTGGTCCTCCTCCACCTTCTCGCGGGCGTCGCCCAGCTCCGCCCGCAGCTCGGCGACCTGCGCCGGATCGGGATCCGGCTGGCTGCTGAGGTCGTCCAGCTGGTTCTGGAGATGTCTGACCCTCGCCGCGTCCTGGGCGAGCGCGGCCCGGGAGGCGGCGATCAGGTTCCGCAGGCCGGCGCAGGGGTCATCGGTGGCCGGGGCCATGGCTTCTCCTTCGCGCTCGGGCGGCGCAGGGCACCCGCAGGGCGAGCGCCGCGCTTCCATGATGGTGTCCGCTCGGGCCGGACGCATCCGCGCCCACGGACCGGAGCCCACGGACTCCGTGCGCGCTGTGGGCGCTGTGGGCCGACGGGAGCGCCCCCGTCGGCCCCGGCTGCGGCCGCGGCTGCTCAGACCGTGAACCAGCGCCCGACGGCCGCGCGCAGCTCGGCCTGTTCGGCCGGGTCGGTGCAGGGTGAGCCGCCGGCCCAGGCCACGTAGCCGTCGGGGCGGATCAGCAGACCGGTGAGGCCGGCCGGGCCGTCCTTCGCGATGACGACTTCGACGGCGTCCTGGTCCTCCGCCAGTGCGGCTGCCAGCGACTGGTCCTCGCTCAGGTCGATCAGCAACGGCCGGGCGCTTCGGGCGAGTTCGGCGATCCTGGCCTTCCCCGTCCCGGTGGTCAGCTCCAGGTCCGGTGCGAACCGGCCGACCGCGGGGTGGGGATCGGTGATGCCCATGTCGTAGCGCACGTCGGTGCCCGCGGTGAGGTCGGCGAGGTGCTGGACGACCTCCTTGTGGGTGAGCAGTTCGGCGAAGAGTTCGCGCAGGGCGGTCGTGTCGCTTCCCGGTGCGGTGAGCGCGGACTGCGCCTCGGCGTTGAGCACCATGCGGCGGGCGGCCTGGCGGCGCTCGGTGTCGTAGCTGTCGAGCAGGCCGGTCGGGGCGGTGTCGCGCAGCACGGCGGCGAGTTTCCAGCCGAGGTTGGCGGCGTCCTGGAGGCCGAGGTTCAGCCCGGGGCCGCCGCCGGAGGTGTAGACGTGGGCGGCGTCGCCGATCAGGAGGACCCGGCCGTCGCGGAACCGGTCGGCGACCCGGGTGTTGCCGCCGGTCAGCCGACGCAGCACGTGCGGGCCGGTGCCGTCCGGCGGGCCGAGCGGCAGGTCGACGCCGAGGACCCGGCGGATACTCGACTCCATTTCGGCCAGGGTCATCGGCTCGTCCGTCGCGACCTGGTCCCACTCGGTGGTGCTGATCAGCGGCGGCTGCCCGGGGAACGGCGCGTAGGAAAAGCCGCCCCGTTCGGCGCGGTGGGGCAGGAAGGGCAGGACGGGTCCGTGGCCGGGGATGGTGAGGGCGCCGTTGACGGGGTCGACCCAGTCGGTGGGGACGGTGGCGTGGACGGTGCGGTTGGTGCGGCGGTCGTAGCTGACTCCGGGGAACCCGATACCGCTCCCCTTGCGGATCACGCTGTGCGCGCCGTCCGCGCCGACCACCCAGCGGGCGCGCATCCGCCGGTCGCCGTCGGGACCGGTGACGTCGAGGGTGACGGCCTCCTCGTCCTGGGCGACGGCGCCGACCCGGTACCCGCGCCGCAGGTCGACGCCGAGGGCGCGGGCGCGTTCCTCCAGGACCTCGACGATGCGGTGCTGCGGGGCGGCCAGGCCGAAGACCGGGCTGGCGTCCAACCGGCCGAGGTCGAGTCCCATGGCGGCGAACATGAAGTAGGCGGAGTTCGGCCGCGGGGGCTCCGGGCTGCCGCTGAGCGGCTCGTACAGGCCGCGGTGGTCGGCCAGGCGCACCACCTGGCCGAGCAGGCCGTTGGCCTTGGGTTCGGTGCTGGGCTGCGGGAGCTGCTCCAGCACGATCGGGCGAATGCCGGCCAGGCTCAGTTCGCAGGCCAGCATCAGCCCGTTCGGGCCGCCTCCCACGATGATCACGTCGGCTGTCACGGTCATGTCTCCTTGGTGCGAACGGGAAGAGGTGGCACCGCGGGCGAGTCGGTCGCCGCCGCTCGCCACGGGACGGGCAGGCCGGCGGCGACCTGCTCGAAGACCTGGGCCAGGACCGTGCCGAGCGGCTCGGGATCGTCGGCGCGCAGGCTGTGCTCGACGGCCACCGCGCTGCCGGCCCCGACCACGGCCGCCACCAGCTTCGGGTAGACGTCGCGCTCGGCGTCGGTCCCGGTGCGCCGCGCGACGGCCTCGGCCAGCTCCTGCTGGGCGGCGGCGTTGGCCTTGACGATCTCGCCGGCCAGCGCCGGTTCGGCCAGCATCAGCCGCACCCCCTCGCGCCAGCGCTCGCTCTGCGCGGCGGAGTTGCCCTCCCCGGAGGCTTCCGGCGGCGCGAACTGGCCCAGCACGGCGTGGAGCAGCGAGTCCCAGAGCGCTTCGTCGGCCGGGCGGGCGAGCAGGTCGTCGGCGACCCGGAGCATCCGCTCCAGGTGGCTGGCGGCGATGGCCTCGGCCTTGCCGGCGAAGTAGTTGCGGAAGGTGCGGACCGAGACGTCGGCCTCGGCGGCGATCTGATCGACCGTCACGGCGTCCCAGCCGTGCAGGACGCAGAGCCGGATCGCCGCCCGGCTCAGCGCGACCCGGGTCTCCCGCTTCTTGCGCTCGCGGAGTCCGGGCCGACTGGTCGTACGGGCCTCAGGTGCAGGTGCCATGCGAGCAGCGTAGGCCCAAACTTGCCGCCACGGCAATGTTTCCGTGGCGGCAAGTTTTATCGAGCCCAAGGGCCGAGGGTCAGATCCGCGTGGACAGCGGCACGGATATCCGCTTCATCCAGGCGCCCGTCGCGAAGTCGCGCGCCCTGATGACGACCCGGTCCCGGTACACGTCCACCTGGAGCCCCTGGTTGAAGTGCCCGGGGACGGTGACCTCGCCGCCCTGCCCGTCGTCGGCGAAACCGGTCTGCACCGCGCCGGTGTTGATCACCGAGAAGCCGTCGAGGTTGGCGGTACCCGGCACGACGCGGCGCACGTACCAGTCGGAGAGGGTCAGGTCCCAGTGGGTGTGGCCGCTGAAGAGGAACACGTCGCGGTAGCGCCCGAGGAGGCCGAGGAGGCGGTCGGGCTGGAGGTAGTCGCTCCGGTAGATCTTGCTCCGGGTGCCGGAGACGGTGTCGGGCAGCGGGTGGTGGGTGATCACCATGACCGGCTTCCGGCGCCTCGCCCAGTACTGCAGGCGGTCCTCCAGCCACCGGAACTGCGCGTCGCTGATCCACACCTCGTCCCACAGGGAGTTGTCGTGGTACTTCATGTAGCGCTCGGTGCCGAGGGTCAGGACCGGGATGCCGCCGAAGGTCGTCTCCGCGTAGATCGTCGACCGCTCGGCGAAGCGGTAGAAGCTGCGGAAGAGGGACTCCTCGGTGGTGCCGTTGGGCCAACTGCTCTGGGCGAGCATGTCCGGGTCGGCCCACTTGGGGACGTAGAACTCGTGGTTGCCGATGGCCCAGGCCACCTCGCGGGGCTTCGGCCCCTGCTCCAGCACCTTCCGCACGTCGGCGTACTCGAAGTCGTAGCCGCGCGGCGTGATGTCCCCGGCGACGGCCAGGCCCGACGAGTGCGGGTTGGTGGCCCGGATGTCCTTCAGCGCCTGGGCGAAGTCGCCGAGGTCGCCCTGAATGTCACTGATGACGTTGAACGTGCTCACCAGGCCGCCGCCGTCGGCGGGTTCCGCCTCGGCGGTCCCCTGGGCGAGGCCTCCGAGCACCAGTGCCCCGGCGGTCGCGCCGAGCAGGGTCCTGCGTTCCATGGTCTTTCCTTTCGGCTGTCGCACGGGGTCGAGGAACCTCGGCCGCGCGCTTCGGACCAGACCCGTTATCAATATGCGATCAAGTGGGCGGCCAGGTGAACGGGCACTGTCGGGCAGGCCCTGCGCGGGCCGTCCGGGGTCGAGCGACCGAGCCCGGCCCGGCGGACCGGGTCGTCGGCTCCTGCGAACCGCGCCGCCCGGCCGACTTCTTCGTGTCATCCGCCAGTACGGCCACGGACGGGCGCGGAGGAGACTTTCCGCCGGGACCACGGCCCGGCCGGGCGGGGCCTCCGAACCCGGAGGCCGTGTTCGGCCGCGCGCGGGAGGCCGTACGGACAGGACGACGCACCGGAGGGGGCGGCACATGGGCGTGCAGCAGTACGACGGGATCGGCGAGGCGTTCGAGGGGTTCAAGGCCCTGCCGTTGACGCGCTACGGGGAGGTGCCGAGCTTCCTCGGCCTGGTCGGGGACGTCAGTGGCCGGTCGATCCTCGACCTGGCGTGCGGCACCGGCTTCTACAGCAGGGAGTTCAAGCGACGCGGTGCCACCGACGTCCTCGGTGTCGACATTTCCGTCGAGATGATCGCCGCCGCGCGGGCGATCGAGCGCCGCGACCCGCTGGACGTGCGCTACGAGGTCGGCGACGTGGCCGAACTGCGCCCGCTCGACCGGCGGTTCGACATCGCCCTGGCGGTGCAGTGCCTCAACTACGCCGAGGACATCGCGGCGATGGAGCGGATGTGCCGCGCCGTCCACCGGAGCCTGCTGCCGGGCGGGGAACTCTTCGTCCTCGCCCAGAAGCCGGACTACCGGTTCGACTGCCCGTCCCTGGAGGAGTACGGGTTCCGCTGCGAGCCGATCGGCGGGGAGACCGAGACGGGTCCGCGGGTGCGGGTCACGGCGCTCCTCGACCCGCGGCCGATCAGCATCGTCGGCGCGGCCCCGCGCCGCGAGGTGTACGAGGAGAGCCTGCGGGCGGCCGGGTTCACCGCGCTGGAGTGGGTGCCGCTGGGTGTGTCCGAGGCCGGAACCCGCGCGTTCGGCAGGGAGTTCTGGGCGGACCTCCTCGCACACCCGCCACTGGAGATGCTGCGCTGCCGCGCCTGACCCGGCCGCACCGGCCCCGCGGCCGCCCCCGGCTCACCGGCCACCCCCGGCCGGCGGGCCACCCCCGGTCGGCGGGCCGGCGGGCCGGCGGCGGCCACCGTGGGTCCAACCCGTCGGGGCCGTGCCCTACTTGGCGAAGCGGACCTCCGGGAAGGCCGCCGACGGCCCGTCCAGCAGTCGGCCCGGGCGGTCGAGCAGGTGCCGGTCGAAGAACGCGCCGAGGTACGCCCGGGTGGCGGCGAGCGCGCGGGCGCCCTTGATGCTGCCGTACTGCTCCGGAGCGGTGTCGGCCGGCACCTGGTCACGGATGCCGAGGGCGTCCACCAGCCAGTGCACGTCGCAGAACGACAGGTGCCCGCCCTCCGGCAGGTCCAGCCAGCGCTTCCAGCCGGTCAGGTGCTGCCAGGTCTCGTCCCAGTTCGCCGTCGGGGACGCGCCGGCGTGCCGCTGCGCACCGAGCAGCAGCACCGGGCGGGAGAGGCCCTCGGCCGGCAGCGGGGCGAAGAAGTCGCCGTCCAGGTTGGCGGCGGCGCGGATCCGGCCGTCCACCCGCATCGCCTCGACGGCGCTCGCGCCGCCGATGGAGTGGCCGGCCGCGCCGATCCGGGAGGCGTCGATCCGCAGCCCGCGGACGAGCCCCGGACCGGGCGCGGTCAGCCGGTCGATCAGGAAGGCGATGTCCTTCGCCCGGCTGCGGATGACCTCGGCCGCCAACCGGTCGTCCACCTTGTCGCAGATCAGGCAGGACTCCAACCGCCCGTCGGGGAACTGCACGGCCGTCTCGTAGGTGTGGTCCAGCGCGGCCACCGCGTAGCCCCGGGCCGCGAGGTCCTCGGCGAGGGCGGTGAGCGAGGAGCGGTCGAAGCCGAAGCCGGGCGAGAGCACCACCAGCGGGTGCCGCCCGGGCGCGGGCACCGTACGGACCCGCACCCCCGTCCCGACGGCGCTGAGGTCCGGAGTGCCGTACCGGGCGGTGGACATCTCCGGGGAGAGGTACGGCAGTTGCCCGCCGCGCGCGGACTGCGCCGGGTACCAGAGGGTGGCCATCAGTTCGCGGGTGGCGGCGTCCGGCCGCCAGGGGTCGTGCCGACCGGTGTCCACCAGGCGGACCGAGGCGGCACCGATCAGCCGGTGCGTGGTGGGCGCGGGCACCTGCGGCGCCCCGGCCTGCGCGTCCACGCCCGCCTGCGCGTCCGGGCCCAGCTCCGTGCCCGCGCCGACGCCCACGTCCGCCCCCACCTCCACGGGAACGGGCACGGGCACGGGCGGGCGCGACGAGGTGGCGACGGAAGGCGGTGCGGCGGTCGGGGAGGCGGCCGACGCGGCCTGCGGGCCGGTCAGCGGGAGGAGGACGGCGATGGGCACGGCGAGGAGCGCGGCGCTCCGCCACCGGGGAGTTGTCGACATGACGCCACGTTAGGTGCGCCACCGGCACCGGCGCGTCCTGCCCGCGGCGTAGCCCGCTCAACCGCAGGTCGGAGCCGCCACGCCGGGCGGACCCGCCGCTCGGACGGGCCCGCCTCCACCCTGGGCGGCGGGCGGGCCGCGGGTGGCGCTCCGGATCGCCCCCGGCCCGCGCCGGCCCGCACCGGGCCTGGCGAACCCGGACGGGTCGAACACGACCGCGTGCCTGGACGCCGAGGGCAACACGGTGGCGATCCTGCTCACCTTCGAGGAGTGACCCCGGGCGCCGCCCGCCCCTTCCCCGCACCCACCCCCGCGTGCAACCGGCAAGCCTTCAGGGAAAGCGCTTTCCAAGTGCCCCCGAACTGGGTACGCTCGATCATCGTGGCAGCCACCCTGCCTCCCCTCCCGCCGCAGCCCTCCGAAAGCTGGCCCCTGATGCTCGACCACGACGAAACCGGGTACGTCCGGGACGGGGCGCCGCACCGCGTCGTCTCCGGTGCCCTGCACTACTTCCGCGTCCATCCCGACCTCTGGGAGGACCGCCTGCGCCGGCTGCGCGCGATGGGCGCCAACACCGTCGACACCTACATCCCCTGGAACTTCCACGAGCTGCCCTCCGGCGCCTTCGACTTCACCGGCTGGCGCGACGTCGCCCGCTTCAGCCGCCTCGCCCAGCAGCAGGGGCTCGACGTCATCCTGCGGCCCGGCCCCTACATCTGCGCGGAGTGGGAGTTCGGCGGCCTGCCCGCCCGACTGCTCGCCGCCGACGGGATGCAACTGCGCTGCGCCGACCCGGCCTACCTGGCCGAGGTGGACGGCTGGTTCGACGCCGTCGTGCCCGAGATCCTGCCGCTGCTGGCGAGCCGGGGCGGCCCGGTGGTGGCGGTGCAGATCGAGAACGAGTACGGCAGTTTCGGCAACGACCGCGGCTACCTCCTCCACCTGCGCGACGGCCTGCTCGAACGCGGCGTCGACTGCCTGCTGTTCACGGCGGACGGCGCGGAGGACGCCATGCAGCAGGGCGGCGGCGTCCCGGGCCACCTCGCCACGGCGACCTTCGGCTCCCGGCCCGCCGAGCGGTTCGAGGTGCTGCGGCGCTACCAGCCCCAGGGCCCGCTGACGGCCATGGAGTTCTGGATCGGCTGGTTCGACCACTGGGGCGAGCCGCACCACGTGCGCGACGCCGCCGAGTCCGCCCGGGCACTGGACGAGCTCCTCGCCACCGGGGCCTCCGTCAACCTCTACATGGCCCACGGCGGCACCAACTTCGGCTTCTGGGCCGGCGCCAACCACACCGGCACCCGTCCGTTCGACACCGGGTACCAGCCGACCGTCACCAGCTACGACTACGACGCCCCGATCGGCGAGGCCGGCGAACTCACCGAGAAGTTCCACGCCTTCCGCGCCGTCATCGGCAAGTACCTCCCCCTGCCCGAGGGCGAGCTGCCCGGGCCGGTCCCGCGCGTCGCTCCGCAGCGCGTCCGGCGCCGCGCCGCCTCCGCGCGGCTCCTGGCGAACCTCGACGCCCTGTCCGAGCCGGTGCGCCGCCCCGTCCCCGAGCCCATGGAGAAGGTCGGCCAGTCCCTCGGCCTCATCCACTACCGCACCCGGATCTCCGGCCCCCGGCCGTCCATGCCGCTGCGCATCGACGGCATCGGCGACCGCGCCCACGTGTTCGCGGACGGCCGGCCGCTCGGCGTCCTGCACCGCGACGCCCCGGCGGACACCCTGCCGCTGGAGGTCGGGCCGCAGGGCGTCGTGCTCGACATCCTGGTCGAGGCGCTCGGCCGGGTGAACTACGGCCCCCTGCTGGACGACCGCAAGGGCATCAGCCGCGGCGTCTCCCACGGCCACCAGCGGCTGTTCGACTGGGAGATCCGCCCCCTGCCGCTCTCCGATCTGGGCCGCCTGCGCTACGAGGAGGCGGATGCGGCCGTCGACGCGGACCCGGCCTTCCACCGCTTCGAGGCCTCGCTCACCGAGCCCGCCGACGCCTTCGTCGCCCTGCCCGGCTGGGGCCGCGGACTCCTCTGGCTCAACGGCTTCCTGCTCGGCCGCTACTCCGCGCAGGGCCCGCAGCGGACCCTCTACGCCCCGGCTCCGCTGTGGCGGGCGGGCGTCAACGAGCTCGTGCTGCTCGAACTGGACGGCCACGGCGAGGAGATCGAGCTCCGCGACCGGCCCGACCTCGGGCCGCTCGCCGCCGCCCCCAGCTCCGAGTACTGAGCTCGCGGGCTCCGGCCCGCTCCACCGGCCCGTCGGCGGCCGTGCCCCTCCGGAGGGGCACGGCCGCCGACGGGCCGG
>NZ_JBHVSD010000011.1:2147-313197 GCF_042885395.1 Kitasatospora sp. NPDC058063 | reverse complement strand
ACCACCTCGACCAGCAGGGCATCCCGCGCCTGCGTTCCTGGCGAGCCGTCAGTTGAGAGGACGGCGACCAAGATCCCCGACAGAGTCAAGCTGAGGCGGGCGCATTCCGGGTGGCGATCGAAGGAGAGGTGGCCCGGCCGCTCACCGCGTTGCCGGGGCCCGGCCGCCATACCTGCCTTCACGCCGTGCCACTGCCCTGGCCGGATGCTCGCGGCCCTCGGTTCCCGGGCGCCGTGCCGCACTCCTGAGCCGCCGGTGGGCGGCCGTTTACGGGCCGAGTTCCCGTCACCGCCGTGACACCGCCGATTGCCCGTGCACCCTCACGCCTGTGCACGCAGAGTAGTAGGACGCGCGGAACTCGCTGCTTCACTAAACCGACCTCACCAGGCCACGAACACGTGCCGGCAGACACCGTCCACGAGCAGCTCGTGCGCCGCACCGTCATCGCACCCCTGATCAGGGATGTCCCATCGATCGGCCCCGACATCGCCTTCGGCATCGCCGCCACCACCGCCGTGGAAGCGCGGTTCGGCCACGACCTGCTCACCTGCTGGCAGCACGGCCGAAGCTCACTGCGCACGCCGCTGCCGGACGCACCCGCAGCATCAGAGGAGACCTGGTGCCAGGGATCAAAGTGAGCGAACCGGGCAGACGCCACACCATGCTTCTCCTCAGACCTCCTGGCGTGTGTCCGGCCCAGGGCGACACCGCACTGCTCATCGAGGCACTACGCCGCGAACGGCCGGCGCCCGGATCCAGGCTCCTCGACCTCGGCACCGGCAGCGGCGCCGTCGCCCTGGTCGGCGCCGAACTCGGCGCCGCGGTGACCGCCGTGGACCTGTCCCGGCTCGCGTTGGCCACCGCGTGGGTGAACGCGCGCCTGCGCCAACTACGCCTCAAGCTCCGTCACGGCGATCTGACCTCGCCGGTGGCCCGCCGCCGCTTCGAGTTCATCGTCTCCAACCCGCCCAACGTCCCCTCGGCCCACAACGGCCCACCCCGGCGCGGCATCGCGCGGGCCTGGGAGGCCGGCCCGAGCGGGCGGCTGTTGCTCGACCGCATCTGCCGGCAGGCGCCGCGGCTGCTGACCAGGGGCGGGGTGTTGCTGATGATGCAGTCCTCCTTGGCGGACCCGGCCCCCACCGCCCGAGCACTCAACCGTTCCGATTTGCTGGCGGAAGTGGTGGCGGCTACCACTCAGCCGTTCGGCCCGGTCATGTCGCAGCGGGCCGGCTGGTTCGAGGACCGCGGGCTGATCGCCCCCGGCGAGCGGTCGCAGACCTTGGTGGTGGTGCGCGGTGCCCGGCCGTGACGAGCGGCCCGTCCCCCGGCTGCGGCTGACCGGCAGCGGCCCGGTGCTGGTCGACGGCCCGGGGGAGATCGTGATGCCCGACGGCCGCAGCATTCGCGCCGACCGTCCAATGACCGCGCTGTGCACCTGCCGCCGCAGCCACCGCTACCGTTCTGCGACACCAGCCGCCGCCACCACGACGAGAACCCGCAGGCGGCCACCTGAGCACGCTCGCCGCCGGCAGAGGGCTTCGCCGCGGGCCCTGTACAGACGAACGGAGAAGGGAGATGACCGGCGATGCCGAAGACAATCCCGACCACCGGACGGACCGCGCTGGTGACCGGCTCCTCACGGGGCCTCGGACTGCTGATCGCAAGCGAACTCGCCGCACGCGGCTGCCGCGTGATGCTCTGCGGGCGCAACGAGCTCGCCCTCGCACGGGCCGCCGCCGGGCTGCGCGGCCTGCCGGGAGCGGTGGCAACCACCCACTGCGATCTGACCTCGGACGAAGCACCCGCCAGGCTGCTGGCCGGGGTGCGCAACCACTTCGGAGCCGAGGTCGACCTCCTGGTGAACAACGCGGGCCTGATCCAGGTCGGCCCGCTCACCGCGCTCAACGAGCAGGACTTCCGGGCCGCGTACGAGCTGATGGCCTTGGCCCCGCTGCGGCTGGTCCAGGCCGTCCTGCCGGGCATGCTGGCCCGAGGGTCGGGGTCGATCGTGACCATCGGCTCGATCGGCGGACGGATCGCCGTCCCCCACCTGCTGCCCTACTCGACCGCCAAGTTCGCGGCGGTCGGGCTGTCCGAGGGCCTGGCCGCGGAGCTGGCACCCACCGGCGTCCGGGTCACGACGGTGATCCCCGGCCTGATGCGGACCGGTTCCCACAACGGTGCCGAGTTCGCCGGCCAGCCGGGCAAGGAGTACGCGTGGTTCGCGACAGGCGCCTCGCTCCCGCTGGTGTCGACGGACGCACGGCGTGCCGCCCGACGGATCGTGCGCGCCGTCGAACACGGCCGTCGGGAAGTCGTACTGACCCCGCTGGCGAAGGCCGGCGTGCTGGCCCACGGCCTGGCGCCCGCCGCCACCGGCCGCGCCCTCGCCCTGGCCGCCCGGCTGCTGCCGCCCGCGGGCGAAGCCCCGACCGCGCGCCGCTCCGGGGCCGAAGCGGCCCGGAACTACCGGGAGGGCGGCGTTCTCCACCGGCTCACCGCCCTCGGCGACCGGGCCGCCCACCGCAACAACGAGCCGACCGCGCAGTGGCGCTGAACCCCCAGCGGCGCCACGGGATTCGAGGAGGAACGATGAGAGCAGTCACCTGGCAGGGCCGCCGCAACGTCGAGGTCCGGAGTGTGCTCGATCCACGGATCGAGGAACCGACCGACATCGTCATCGAGGTCACCACCACCGGCCTGTGCGGCTCCGACCTCCACCTGTACGAAGTGCTCGGCGCCTTCCTGGACGCCGGCGACATCCTCGGCCACGAAGCCATGGGCATCGTGCGCGAGACCGGACCCGCCGTCCACGCGGTCACACCCGGGGAACGCGTGATCATCCCCTTCAACATCTCCTGCGGCACCTGCTTCATGTGTGTCCAGGGGCTCCAGTCCCAGTGCGAGACCACCCAGGTGCATGCCTACGGCACCGGCGCGGCCCTGTTCGGCTACACCAAGCTCTACGGACAGGTCCCCGGCGGACAGGCGGAGCTGCTGCGGGTGCCGTTCGGCAACACCCTGCCGGTCGTCGTCCCCCACGGGCCGCCCGACGACCGGTTCGTCCTGCTCACCGACGTGCTGCCGACCGCCTGGCAGGCCGTCGAGGACGCCGACATTCCGCAGGGCGGGAGCGTGGCGGTGCTGGGACTCGGCCCGATCGGCGACATGTGCACCCGCATCGCGGCCCACCGGGGTGCTGGCACCGTGATCGGGGTGGACCTGGTACCAGAGCGGCTCGACCGGGCCCGGCAGCGCGGAGTCGAGGTACTCGACCTCGCCGAGCTCGGCAACGGGGTCGTCACGGCGGCCCGCGACCTGACCGGCGGCCGCGGCCCCTGCGCGGTGATCGACGCGGTCGGCATGGAGGCCCACGGCTCCCCCGCCGCCACCGCCGCCCAACGGATGACATCGCTCCTGCCCGACGCACTCGCCGCCAGGCTGATGTCCCGGGTCGGCCTGGACCGCCTGCACGCCCTTCACCTCGCCGTCGACATGGTCCGGCGCGGCGGCACCCTCTCCCTGTCCGGCGTGTACGGAGGCATGACCGACCCCCTGCCGCTGCTCACAATGTTCGACAAACAGCTCACCGTGCGGATGGGCCAGGCGAACGTGCTGCGCTGGATGCCCGACCTGCTGCCGCTGGTCACCGATGGCGACCCGCTGGGCGTCGAGCAGTTCGCCACCCATCACGTACCCCTCTCCGAGGCGCCCGCCGCCTACGAGATGTTCCAGGGCAAGCAAGACGGCGCGGTGAAGGTCCTCTTCATACCGTGAGGTGAAGCCGGGCAGCCGTTCGGGGCGCAGGCGAAGCAGCTGACGCCTGCGGAGAGCGGGTGGCGCTCGGCTTCCGTGATGTGCCCTTGCGTATCGGCAAGGACGGTCGTGGGAGCCGGGTGGCGTGGAGGCAGGTGGGACGTTCCGGGTCACAACTGGGGTTGAGAACTCCGGGTGGTTCGGCTGCGGCCCGGCGGGCAGGGCGCCTGCCCGCCGGGCCGGTCCTGGCCTCCGTGCAGGCTTGCCGTTGCTGGGCTACTCGACTGGTGGGAGCAGGGGTCCCAGTGGTCCCAGGTCGAGGTTGAGGTCCTGCATGGTCAGTCCGTACCGGGCGCAGAGCTCGGTCATGCGGTCGTGCAGGGCCATGAGGGTGGCGCCCAGGTCCTCCTCCTGGTCCTCGGTGAGATCGCCGGCCTCGACGCGGTGGAGCGCCTGGCGTTCCATGAGCTGACGCAGGAGTTCGACGAGCGTGAGGACGAGTCTCATCAGGTCCCGTTCCACACTCTCGGGGTCGGTGGTGATCCTGCGCGGGATCTGCTGTGGGGAGCCGCGATCCGGGGGTGGGCTGTCGTGCGGGGTGGCTGGCAGGAGCCGGAACGCGCGGGTGGCGGCTTGGGAGATTTCGTCGTAGCGGTCGGGGTGGCCGGGTCGGTCGGCGGTCATGGGGGCTCCGTCCGCCTGGCGGTGCCGGCGACGCCCCAGGGGGCGGGATTCTGTTCACTGATCGACACGATGAGGGCGCGCAGCGAGATTCGGACGAGGTCGATGTCGGCGATGGACAGGACGAGGTCTCCGGTGAGGACCACCCCACCGCTGAGCAGTCGGTCCAGCAGGTCGATGAGCGCGACCTGCTGCTGTGGCAGGGCAGTCCTGGATCTGTCCGGGCCGCGGTCGGGGTTCACGATGCGCTCGTGCCTGGATCGGGCAAGGTGGCGAAGGAATAGGGGGCCCAGGGGCCGGTGACGTCAACGCGGACCCCGGTGAGGCCGTCGGTGGCCCGCATGGCCTCCACCCGGAATACGTCGACGTGGGCGGCCGGCACGAGGTAGGCGTCGTTGCTGACGTTGATCCCCGGTCCGGTCGCCAGCTCGCCTTCCTGGATACGGTGGCGGGCCCGCTCGACGGCGTGGACGCGGGCGATCGCTGTGATCCGTGCTGCCGCCTGCTCGGCCGCCTGACGGGCGCCGTTGCGTGAATCCTGCTCCGCGCGGCGGTGGCGCAGGTAGGCGCGCCCCGGGCTGAGTGCCGCTCCAGGAGCATTCGCCTCTGCGGTCGGGGTGTCGTACGCGGGGTCGACGTAGAGCTTGACGCCCATCTCCACATGACCGTCCAGGTGCTCCAGTCTTTCCAGGAACAGCGTCTGCCGGTCGTGGAGCATGGCGCGTACCCGGCCCTCGTCGAGATAGACCGTCGCCAGGCGCAGTGGGAGGACGGTGGCACGTGCCGCGAACGCCTCGATGACGCCGTGGTGTGCCCGGGCAAGTGCTTCGAGCCAGCCGATGTCCTCCAGGTGCTCGCGCAGTGCTGTCTCGTTGAAGTGGCCCTCGGGAACGGGGCTGACCATCGCCACCAAAGCGGCGTCGTGGCTGGACGGCACGAGGCGGACCGGTGCGTTGGCGACACCGGTGATGGGTTTCGTCGCTCTCAGCAGGGCACTGTTCCGGGCAGCGGCGTAGACGTAGGTGAGCGACCCGGCGGTCATGTGTCACCTCGGGGGGACCGTGGACGAGTGGTTGCGCGTGTCGAACGGCGCGGCTGGGACGTCTCGTGAGGCCTGTCGGCGGGAGGCAGTGCTGCGTCGGCACGCATCGTCTCGATCTGTTCGCGCAGACGTCGGTTCTCCTCTTCGAGGGAGGAGGGACTGTTCCTGGCCTGGGAGGACAGTGAGGGATCGTGTTCCCACCAGTCGATGCCCATCTCCTTGGCCTTGTCCACGGAGGCGATGAGCAGACGCAGCTTGATGGTGAGCAGTTCGATGTCGAGGAGGTTGATCTGGATGTCGCCGGCGATGACGATGCCCTTGTCCAGGACGCGTTCCAGGATGTCGGCGAGGTTGGCTGACGAGGGCTGGTCGTAGGGCGGGGCAGCTCGGGAGGGGAGGGAGCCGAGACGATTGGCCAGGGGGTCTGTCACGGTGTGCTGCCCTCCTCTTCTCGTTGGGTGGGCACCTGGTCACTGCTCTCGGCGCTGGGCGTGGGCTCTGATCTCGTCGAGACGGTCCAGGAGTTCGTCCTCGCGGCGGTCGAAGGTCTCCTCGTCGATCTGGCCGGCCAGGAGGGCCCTCTCCAGCGCGGCGAGTTCCTGTTCGACCGGAGCAGGGTCGTAGTACTCGTTCTCGGCGGCCTCGACGACGCGCTCCAGTACCCAGACTGTGCCGCGCACGGGTGCCAGCGGGAGGGTGAGGATCTGGGTGAGCAGTCCCATGGTTTCGCGCCTCTCAGACGAAGCTGTAGACGGGCAAGGGGCCGTTCAGCCGGAAGTCGCAGTCGGCGCCCAGTTCACTCGCGATGCCCTTCTCCGCGGCGAGGAACAGCTCCCGATGCGCGTCGTCCACCAGGAAGGAGATGTTCAGGAAGTCTTCCCCGGTGGGATCGGAGGCCCGTTCCTGACGGGCGTGGGGGCGCAGCGCCTCGGTAATGCCGGAGGCCAGGGCCTCCTGGCGGGCGAGGACTTCCTGGGCGACGAGCTCGCCGAGGGCTAGCGGAAGGTCAGGGCTGCCGGCGCCGGCCTTGATGGCGTCGTTGAGCTGTCGGGCCTGGGGAGATTCCTGCAGGATCTGCCGCAGTAGGACGTCCTCGTCGATGGAGGCCTTGAGGTGGTACTCGGCGCAGCCTTCCAACTCGGCCAGGCGCTGGATGTACTCGTCGCGATGCTGCGCCAGGGCGGCGCGCACAACGTCGTCGTCGGAGGCGGTGAGGCCGAAGCGCAACGGCAGGACTGTGCCGTGGGCCATCAGACGTTCCTGAACGGCCTGGTGGGCCATCAGGTCGCGGCGTTTGGGACGGAGTTCCTGAGGCGCGTCACTGACGACGGCGCACAGGGAGCCCGCACTGACGGCGCGAAGTGCGGTGGGATCGGGGCCAACGCCGACCAGGCCTTCCAGGTTGCGCGCGTGGTCGGCGGCGGTGATGGAGTAGACGTAGACGGCCATGTCATTCGTCCCGCCGTCTGGTGGCCCGGCGCGTGGGCCTGGTGCGCTTCGGCGCGGGCTCCTTCTCCTCCTGGTCCTGGTCCTGGTCCTCGTTCTCATCCTCGTTCTTGTCGCCCCCGAGGTGGAGGGCCTCGGCGGCGGTCTCGACGGCACCGCTGAGTGCGCCCTTGCTCTTGCCGCGTGCGCCGCCCTCGGTGACCTCCCCGACGATGTCGGTGAGCTGGGCCGGGGCCTTGCGCCCGGATTCCAGGTCGAGACGGTTGCAGGCCTCGGCGAACCGCAGGTATGTGTCGACGCTGGCGACGACGATCCGAATGTCGATCTTGAGGATCTCGATGCCGACCAGCGATACGCGGATGAAGACGTCAATGACCAGACCGCGATCAAGGATCAGTTCGAGGATGTCGTAGAGATTTCCGGTGTTCCCGCTACGGGAAACACTGGCTGCGGGTTGCGGCACCACAGTCACGGTGCCTCCCTTCGGCGGCCCGCTGTCGCGATGGACGCGATTGCGTCCGCTTCGTCGCGGCACGAGGTTTGTCAGGTGCGGCGGTCGATCTGTCCGCGGGTGTAACGGCGGATCCGCTCGTACGACTGCAGTTCGCCTGCCTTGTCGAGCGTCACCCGGTAGCTGGCCAGCACACTGGTCGTCTCGGGAATGCGTTCCAGCTCCACCACCTCCACATCGGCCTGCCACCCTTCCTCCGTGGGCTTCAGCGCTGACACCGACTCGGGGACGCGGCCGAGGAGTTCTGCCAGTTGCTCGGAGGCGTTACGCATGGCGCGCATCGCCGAAACGGGCCTGCGGGTACGCCGCGTCGACGACTCGCTCGGTCTGCCCTCGGCGGCACCGCGCGAGCGGGTCGAGTGCGCGCCGGCCCTTCCAGGCCTCGCGTCCTCCTCCTTGCCTGCGGCCATGTTCTCTCTTCGGTTCGGAGACGACATTCTGACCATCAGGTGAACGTATGCCCGATATGCCCCAATACTATCCGTCGATCACTACTGGAGAGTGCTCTCCTCCGCACCTGGTGATGGCTGCAACGGCTGCTGCCACCCTCGCGCACCGGAAGCTCGCCGCTACTGAACGTGGCTTTCAGTTGCGAGGAGCGGTGCTGTGGGCGGGGCCTTCGGCACCCCAGGGTGCGCCGGGCCGGTGTCCTGCCAGACTGGGAAGGCGGGGCGCCAACGTCACCAGAGCCTGCGGCGCGGGCACGGGACTCGCGGTCCGGAGACCACGCTCCGGCCCAGGGCCCGGACACGGCGCAAGCTGCTGCAATCGACGCACCGCTGCGGGAGGGGTGCCTCCCCGTGAGGCGAGCGCCGCCGACTGGAAGTCCTGCGGCCCTGGCCCAGCAACGACACCAAAGAGCCCCTTTCGCTGGTGGCGATGGCGATCCCTCCAGAAGGGGCGAGTGCCGGAAAGGGATGACCATGAAGGACGCCACCAAGGTTGCCGTGGCAGCCGCTGTCGCAGGCGGATACGTGCTCGGACGCGCGAAGAAGGGGCGCCTCGCGTTCGCCGCCGCCACCTACCTCGCAGGGCGCAGGTTCGGACTGGACCCGCGCCAGCTGGCCACCGAGGGCCTGCGCAGGCTCAGCGAAGTCCCGCAGGTCGCCGAGCTGAACCAACAGGTCCGCGGCGAGCTGCTGGACGTCGGCAAGAAGGCGCTCGTTGCAGCCGCCGACCGCCGCATCGGCGAGTTCGCCGACACCCTGCGGGAGCGCACCCTCAGCATCGGCAGTCCGAAGGACGAGGAAGAGGAGGCCGACGAGGAGGAGGAAGAAGAGCCGTACGACGAGTACGAGTCGGAGGAGGACGAGGAGGAACCAGAGGAGGACAACGGGCCCGAGGACGGCGCGGACGATGAGCCGGAGGAAGGCGAAGACGTCGAAGACGAGTCGGAGGAAGAGGAAGAAGCTCCCGAGGAGGAGCAGCGGCCGGCCAGGCCCCCACGTCGACGCCGGACCGCGAGCAGCGACGACGAGCGGCCGCGGACCTCCCGTGCAGCACCTAGCAAGTCCGCACCCAAGGCCGCTCGCAGGCCGGCCAAGAAGGCCGCGTCACCGGCCAAGAAAACGGCTCCGGCGGCGAAGAAGGCACCGGCCAAAACCACTTCCTCGGCAAAGCGGTCACCGGCCCGGTCGTCCGCCTCGAAGACCGCCGCGTCGAAGCCCGCAGGTAAGAAGGCGGCCGCACCGGCGAAGAGGGCGCCGGCCAAGAAGGCTCCGGCGGCGAAGAAGGCTGCGGCGAAGACGACATCCGCGAGCAAGAGCACTGCTGCCAAATCGTCTACGCGTACCCGGCGGAGGTGAGCCATGGCCGCCACGGAAGAGAAGTCCGAGGACGACAAGTCCACGGACACGTCGGGGGTCGACCGACTGCGCGAAGAAGCCGTCAACTACCTCGGTGCTCAGCTGGAGCACCTGGTGGAGATGGCCGGCGACAAGGTCTCCGACCTCACCGACACCCTTGGCGACGTCGTAGAGAACGGCGGCATTCTGCCCAAGGTGGGTGCCCGTGTCCTGCAAGGCGACTCCCCGGCCAAGGCTCTCATCGGCGAAAAGGCCAAGAGCGTCAAGGACAACATCGTCAACAAGGCCAAAGAGGCCTTCGGCGGCGGCGGCGGAAAGCCCGGCCGCAAGGCCGGCAAGAAGACCATGAACATCGTCGAGACCCTGGACGTCGGCGTACCGCTGCGGACCGCCTATGACCACTGGACCCAGTACGAGGATTTCAGCGGCTTCGCCAAGGGCGTTCAGAGCGTCTCCCAGGGCGACGAGGTGACCACCGACTGGAAGGTCAAGGTCGGACCCTCGAAGCGCAGCTTCAAGGCGACCGTCCAGGAGCAGATACCGGACGATCGCATCGTATGGACCTCCGAAGGAGCCAAGGGCAGCACCCGCGGGGCCGTCAGCTTCCACGAGATCACCCCCACCCTGACCCGCATCGTCCTCGTCGTGGAGTACTACCCCAGCGGCTTCTTCGAGAAGACCGGCAACATCTGGCGTGCCCAGGGCAGGCGCCTGCGCCTGGACTTCAAGAACTTCCAGCGGCACGTCTCACTCACCAACGACGAAGCAGAGGGTTGGCGCGGAGAAATCCGCGACGGCGAGGTCGTCCGCACCCACGACGAAGTCATGGAAGAGGAGGAGGCCCGCCAGGAACGCCCCGAGGATGACGAATACGACGAGGACGGCGGACCCGAGGACGAGTACGACGACGGTGAGGAACCAGAGTACGACGAAGACGACGGCGAGGAACCCGAGGACGAATACGAGGAGGACGAGGACGAATACGAGGAAGACGACGGACCCGAGGAAGAGGAGGAGGACCGCGACAGTCTCCGTTAGACAGACAGGTACGGGGCCGCGTTCCCATGCAGGGGGAAAACCGGTCGGCCGGGGACGCCGATGGAGGCGATGAGGAGCGAGACGGGAAAGCAGCGGTGCACTTGTCCTATGTGGGTAGAAGGAGGATGAAGTGCGGGGGTAGGCAGAGGGGGTGGAGGAGGTCCGCATGAGCGCGGGAAAGAAGATCAAGCACACGACCGAAACCGCGAAGGGCAAGGTCAAGGAGGCTACCGGCAAGGCGGTCGGCAACGAGAGCCTCGTCGTGAAGGGCAAAGCCCAGCAGGTCAAGGGCGACATGGCGCAGGCCGGCCAGAAGACCAAGGACGCGCTGAAGCACTAGACCACCAGCGCCTTACCCGCGGCGGCGCAAGCCGCCGCGGAAGTTCGACCGAACCACTCCCGTACGGCAGGTCGATCGAACTCATCCAGACCCACCAGCCAACTGAGAGGACCCGACATGACCACCGACGCCATCGTCCTCCTCAAGGAGGACCACAAGGAAATTCGGCAGCTCTTCCGGGCGTTCGAAGCCGCCGACGGCAGCGACAGGGCCGTTAAGGCCGACGTCGTCAGCAAAATAGTGGAGGCCTTGACTGTTCACACCTACATCGAGAACGAGGTCATGTATCCCAGCGTCCGCGATCTCGTCCCCGAACTTGAGAGCGACATCCTGGAGTCTTTCGAGGAGCACCACGTTGCCGATGTCCTGTGTGCGGAACTGGACGCGATGGACTCGGACGACGAGCGTTTCGACGCAAAGACCACGGTCCTCATCTCGTCCGTCGGCCAACACATCGAGGAAGAGGAGGGCGAGTGGTTCCCCAAGGTACGGGACGCCCTGGGTCGTAAGGAGCTTCAAGAGATTGGCGCGCGCATGCTCGAAGTCCGTGCCACCGCTCCCAAACGGCCACAGCAGCCCAGCGCGTTGAAGAAGGCCGCCGACGCCCTCCTGGGATAAGCGGGGAGCCGTCCACCTCGCACCATAATCGGAACCGCGCCCGCATCGGGCCCCGGCCCGCATCGGGACCCGCCGTCCTGCCCTCCGTACAGGGATCAGGGTTGCCTACCGGGGCGCTGGGGGCGGCGGTTCAGCGCAGAACGACCTGGGGCAGGACCCAGACGCCGTCGTCAATTGGGCGGCCTGCCTGCCAGCCGATCACGCCCTGAACGGGCTGCTTGCGCCGCCCCCGCGGCAGTTCAAGTCGCCTCCAACTGCACCCATATAGCGACTCTATGGAATCGACCTACTCTCCTTACCCCAGTGACCAGTGCGAGGTTCCCCTCCTGTACGGCGGGACAGCAAGGCTGGCTGGCCCTCATCCGAGGCCATGCCCCCATCGTCTCCGCGCGCGTCTTCAGGGGGCCGGCGGTGCGCTCGTCGAGCCAGGTGTCGTCGTCCGCGCTGTACATGGTGGCGAGTTCGGTGGTGACGGCCTTGACGAGCTCGATCGGGGTGCCGTCGGAGAAGTTCGCGACCCAGCGGGCTCGCGAGAAGGGGTCCGGGGCGACGGTGATATTCCACAGGGTGTTCCAGTCCTGTTCGGGGATGAACCCGATGCGGATGCGTCCGTCCGTGGTGGCGAAGAAGTTGCCGAGGTCGTCGTGGTGCCGTTCGGTGTGCGGCAGGTCGAGGATGGGTTGGAGCGCGGGGTCGCCGATGTGCAGGCTTCCGGCCAGGTAGACCGGGTGGACGTGGACGTCGCCGTCGATGTCCGTCCAGTGTCGGGGGGCGGGGTGGTGCTCAGGTCGTCCTTCCTGTTGATCGGGTGGCGGCGGCCAGTGCCGCTACGGCGGCTGCGGCCCACCCACGGGTGTCGTCAAAAGACGTGACCCGGCGAGCACTGCGCTACCGGAGCGTAATGTTCCAACCGCCCTTGGTGATCAAATCTCGCATTTCCACCCCCAAAACCCAGCAACTGAGGTACCGACACCCCAACGTCCCGCCGAAGGGGGATCACCCAGACGGGGCATCGCACCACACCTGTTGCACACGGTAGCCTCGCTCGCACCGCTGCTGAGCTGCGCAAACCTGCGCCTTCGGGCCCCGCGCCACACTCCAGCCCTGGAGAAAGAAGGTCTACGCCCTCCTGATCGAGGCCCTGCAACATGCGGGCAAGGCCGGCCTGGCGATGTTCGCGATGCGCGGCAAGGAGTACCTGACCGCTGTCGCTCCGAGGACGGGTCGCTGGAGCTGCACACCATGCACTTCGCCGACGAGGTCCGCAACCCCCGCACGGAGGTCGGCGAACCGCCGGAGAAGGTGAGGCTGTCCCCGAAAGAGGTCGAGACCGCCGAGTAGCTGATCGGCATGCTCGGCGTCGACTGGGACCCCTCGCAGTGGCACGACACCTACGAGGAGCAGGTGAAGAAACTCGTCGAGGACAAACTCGCCGGCCGCCAGACCCCCGTCTCCACCGGACCAGCCCCCGAGGCCACCAACGTCGTCGACCTCATGGACGCCCTGCGCTGCAGCCTGGACAGCGCCCGCAAGGACGAGCCCGCCGCCAAGACGAAGGAGAAGCCGCCCGCCCGGGCCCGCCGTTCCCCGAAGTCGGCCACAGGCTCGAAGGCCACCTGCGCCAAGACCGCCGCGGGGAAGAAGCGGACGGGCGCCACCGGCAAGCGGCAGCTGTCCCAGCTCACCCGGGCCGAGCTCTACCAGCGCGCCACCGACCTCGACATCCCCACCGCTCCACCATGACCCGCGACCAACTCCAGCACGCCCTCGAACAGGCCGGACGCCGCCACCGGGCCGCGTCCTAGCACGGCAACAGCAGCCGCGCCGTGGTCACGGCGCGACTGCTCTGCTCGGCGGCCCGGTGGTGCTGTGATGGGGCGGGGCTCGACCCGGTTGGTTGGGATCCGACCCCCGGCGAACACGGCCAGGTGCGGACCGATGACCAGCACCGTGACGACCGAGACCGGCTCGCCCCGGTCGGTCTTCTCGTCCGGGGCGAGCCGGTGAGGGAAGCCCTGGCAACATGTCGCTGATCGGCTCGGCCAGAACCGGCGAGCCGGCCGAGGGAGACCGTCGGCCGGGCCCCAGGTCCAGTAGAGCGGCGACAACCGGCTCGACCTGGTCGAGCCGGTCCACCGGCACCCGGCGCAGCAGCTGGGCGGCGAGCTCGGCGTCCAGGCGCTCGGCGTAGCCGGGGAAACCGTGGCCAGTGGGCAGCGCTGCGCGCGCTTGCGGGAGCGTGTCCATTGGCGGCAGACCGTGGAGGCACACCGCACGGTGCTGGGGCGGGCGGCCGACGCCGTCGAGCACAGGCGGCGAAGTGACCATCAAGGAACCCGGGACGACCGTCAAGGAATCCGCCCGCCCGCTGCGGGAGGGCCATGAAGGTACGGCGGGGCGCAGCCGGACACGAATCCGCTTCCGCGTGCGATTGGCTGCCGTGGGCAAGCGGCAGAAGACCTTCGCGGTGTGGAGCGCCGCAACGCGGGACGCGGCCGAGGCCTTTGCGTTGCCCGCATTGCGCCCAGGACCTGCGACCGGCAACGTCGCGATGGGCTACGACATGGCCAGGAACTGAATGTCGTCTTCGGCTTTGTAAGGGGTGCACCAGGTGTTTCCGCCGCAGCTCCAGCCGTTGTTGATGTCGTATTCGACTTCTCTTTCCGACACGCCGCTGATGTCGATCAGCAGGGCAGGGGCGAAGGACTGCTCCTTGACAGTCCCCGTGTCGACAGGATTTAAAGCAAAGAGAAGAAGAACTTTCTCCACGGGGGCGAACGTGTCGAGATTTCCACCGAGGAGGTCGAAGGCGGCAATCGGGTTGAAGTTCGACGTGCGGTTGTTCCGCTGGGCGATTCCACACGTGAATTCGTTCGTGGTGGTGTTGCTGATCCCGATTTTACCTTTGAGTTCAGGGTCGTCCTTGACCTCTCCGTCTCCGGATTTCCCCGTCACGTCGAGGCGCTGGCCGAGTGTGATGTCGTAGCTGTTGCTCGTGGTGATCTTGCCGTCCACAACGATCTCGTCCTGGGAGGTGTACGCCTGGTACTTCTGGTCCCAGCCGATCGTCGTCGTCAGGGCGTACTTGTCCGTGCTGAACCAGACGAGCGGCTTCGACCCCACCCAAGGGCTTCCGTTGCCGGCCTTGAAGCCGTAAAGAAGGTAGCCATCACGTTCGAGATAATCGACGGTCTGCTGGCTCATCGTGATGGTGACGGTGTAGTCGTATTCTTCTTCCCCGGGCAATTCGGTTTCCTTTCAGCGTGTTTTTCAGGGGGATCCCCAACAATGGCTAGGTACCCCGTCCGGCTGCAGTTTGGTCCCGGGTCGGCTCTGTATGCCTTGGAGTACACCTGGATCGCCGAGCGACTTGATCTGTTCGAGTGGGAAGGCTCGGCCAGGCTCATCCCACAGGGCGCCACGCACGGCTCTGCTACCCCAGTCCGGGCGTGGCGCCGATCCGGGAGGCTCGCCGCCGCATGCCCCCTTCCCGGGGCACCTCCCCTCGGCGGGGAAGGCCCCCCGGTAACCTGAACGGTCGCGGTGGGCACCCGCTCACTGCGGCCCCGCTTCAATGCGAAAACAAGCAGCGGCACGGAACACATCGCCACGATGGTGGCGAGCGATTCGCTGGCGCGCAGGGTGTAGCAGCGCAGCAGCCAGTCGCGGTCGGCCGCGCTGGTAGCTCGGTGCCGCTGGTCGTCGGCGGCGATCGGGCGGGGCAAGGGCGGTCTCCTGCGGGGGTGCGGCGGCGTGGGGTTGGTACGGCCGCCGACGGAGCCCTGGTGGCGTCCGTCGGCAGCCGAGTCAGCGGCGCTGCCGCGAGGGGGCAGCGGGTGCGGCAGGAGTGGGCGGGGTCACCGCGCTGGTGCTCCGGTGCGGCTTGCCGGCGGCGGGGTGGGGCAGCTTCGCGAGATGTCGCACGCGCCAGGTCAGCACTGCGGTGACCGACCCGGCGGTGTCCAGTTCCCGCCAGGAGCGGGCGCGCTCCAGCAGGGTGTCGGGGTCGTGCCCGGCGGCTTCCGCCTCGACGAGGGCGGCGGCCAGGGCGTCGAACTCCGGCTCGGCGAGCATCCGCCGGCCGCCCTCGCCCGGTACCGCACGCCGCACGGCCTGCTCTTGGCGTTCGCGCACCGCGGCGGGAAGCTGCCGGCCGTGCTCGCGCAGGGCGCCCAGCGGCTGGCGGGCAGCCAGCCGGTACGCCGCCCGCAGGCTGTCGGCCGCCGCGTGGGCGGCGTCGGCCTGCTGCAGGTGGCCCTGCTTGGCGTGCCAGCGACCGGCCGCGATGACGAGCAGGATCAGCGCCGCCAAAGCGCCCGCGGCAGCGGTGGCGTCCGGGCCCCGGTTGGTGGTGTAGCCGCCGGACAGCACCTCACGGGCAACGGCCCGCAAGGAACGGGAGTCGGCGTTCGCGGCCCGCACGTGCGAGCGCGAGGCCCGCTCGTAGGCGCGGGCCGCGGCCAGCAGCTCGGCCTTCTGCGCGGGCAGGGCCGTGGCCGCCAGGGCGTCGAGCACCTCCCCGGTCGCCTCGACCACCCCGGCCACGGCCTCAGGCTCGCCGTCCAGGAGGTCGATCGCCTCCAGGGCCGTGTCCGCCGCCCGGAGTCGAGCGGCCGCCGCCGGAGAGCGGCGACCGGTCGGTGTACGGGCACCGCTGTCCTCTGGTGCGGGACGGGCCGTCTCCAGCTGGCCCGTGCCGTGGGCGAGGCGGCGGCGGATCTTGGGCAGGGTCAGGTCGGGTGCGAGTTTGTACCCGCCGAACCACACCGGCTCGCCGGTCTGGTCGTGTTCTCCGACGACGGCGACGCTGTAGCCGAGGGTGTCGCCGGACGGGCCCACCTTGCGGTTGACCAGCACACCGGTTGTCTCCAGCCGGGCGAAGAACTCGGCCTCGTCCCGGGCACCGGCGAGGGCCTGGCGGACCGCGTCGCGCAGCTGTTGCCGGCTCGTGTTCGCCTCGCCGAGACGCTGGGCCTTGTGCTTCTCACGGTTGGTGGGCTCTTTCGCGGCCGTGCCGTCACCAGGGTTGAGCTCACGCAGCCCCCACTCCCGTTCGATTCTGCGGCATTCGGCCTGGGCCCGGCGGAAGTCGAACTCGATGTCCGCCTTCCGCAGGTCGCCGCGCACGATGGTGGCGGCGATGTGGATGTGGTCCTCGGCATGCCGCACAGCGACCCACCGGCAGCCGTCCGGGTCACCCTCCTCCGCGATGCCGGTGGCCGCGACCACCCGGCGCGCCACCACCGCCCACTCCTCGTCGCTGAGCAGCCGGTCTCCGGGAGCCGTACGGACCGAGCAGTGCCACACGGGCTTCTTCAACCGGCGCCGGGGACCGCGCTGGTCCACCCGCAGGTCGAGGGACGTCTGGAGCTGCTTGATCGTGGCGTTCGGGTCGCGCCCCGGGTCCGAGGCGAAGCCGTCCCAGGAGGCGACGAGGTGCGGGTCGGTGTGCTCGTCCTTGCGCCCAGGGCCGTAGAGGTAGGACAGGAGACGGTACGTCCGGTCCCCGCGGGTGATGTTGGGTATCAGTGCGTCTTCCGCTGCTTGAGGAGACCGGCCGCCGTGGAGTCGACGGTGGCGACGGCACGGCGGACCGCGCTCAGCGCGGCGACCAGGTCCGTCGGGTGCGGGAGACCGCCGGCGTTCAGCTCTCTGGCGATCTGGTTGACGTTGTTGCCGACGCGGGCGGTCTGCCGGCGCGCGGCGGCGAGTTCGTCGATCGCACGGTCGAGCTGATCGTCTGGGTTGCGGGCGGCATCGGGGTGGGACGCGGCAGTGAGTGCGGCGCTCGCGACGAAGCGGGCGACGGTCTCGGCGCGTTCGGTGGCGGCGCTGCGGATCAGGGCTTGCTCGTCGGTGCTCACGCGGATCGTCAGGAAGCGTTGGCGCTGCTGTGGGTCGTGGAAGCGGCGACGCGGGCGGCGTGCTGCGTTCGGCTCGTCGGCGTCGGCGACGGGCTCGGCGACGGTCATCTCGGGCTGTTCCTGTCGGTTGTTGTGCCCGCCGCTGCCCCCTGGCTGCGGCGAGCCGAGTGTCGGGGTCGAGCGCCCCCGCTCGGCCTCGGCTCTCGGCTCTTCCCCCGGCCGCTCGGGCGGGGGCGAGCCCGTGGAGTGTCCGATAGGACACTCCACGGGGATAGCTCGCTCCGCCGTAGGTGGCAACGCGCCCGGGTTCCAGAGCGGTTGGCGGCGGACGGAGGTAGGGCTCCGTCGACGCCGCGGGCCGGGAGTACGGTCGGTCAGAAGTCGCCGCTGGCCAGGCCGCGGGCGGCGAACTCGGAGATCAAGTGGTCCATGACCAACTTCTCCGCCTGCTCGCCGCTGAGGGGCTCGACCGGTCCGTCGGCGGACCGGCGGACCTCCCACCGGCCGTTGCCCAGCAGTTGGGCACTGCTGATGTGGTGGTGACGAACCAGAACGGCCATGAAGTCGGCGACGAGGTTCCGGTCCGCCAGCACGGTGGTGCTCATGTGGAAGCTCCGTTGGGTGAGTTGAGAGACGAAAGCGACGGGAGAGCTCGCGGTCACCGGCGCGGTGGCGGTGGCTTATCGGTCCGTAGAGCGGCCAGGATCTCCGGGATCCGGTCGTTCGACACGGTGAGCCCCTGGCTGCGGATTCCATCGCCAACGACCTTGCGGGTGATCCGCCCGGCCTCTGCAGCAGCCCGGCGGCCAGCCTTCAGAAGTTCCGGGTCCAAGTCGTTGCCCGGACCGCCCGGGTGGGCGGACGGACCACCGGGACGCTCGGACGGACCACCCGGACCACCACCCTCGGGAACGCCGGGACCGGCCGACGGACCACCACCCTCCGGAGCACCGGGAGCGGCCGACGGACCACCACCCTCCGGAACGCCGGGAGCGGCCGACGGACCACCACCCTCCGGAACGCCGGGACGGGCCGACGGACCATCACCCGGACCGCCGGAGCTGTCCTGGCTTCGGCGCAGAATACGTGCAGCAAATCGGGCTCGCCACCGCGAGCCCTGACGGTAGGCGGCCAGTTTCTCGTCAACGCTCCTCCGGTCCTCCGTCTGGGTTCCGACCGTGAGTTCCGCTCTGCTTGTGCGGGACGTGGTGAGCGAGGGGGCTTCTCGGTCAGCCACCATCAGTTTGTCGAGCGAGGGCTCGCGTTCGGAGATCGCGTCTCGGCTCAGCAGGACAGTTCCCGGGGACGGGTCCGCAGTCTGGAGGCCGTCACCGAGGCTGTCCTGGGCTGTCTCGTGGCGGGTGACGATGATGCCGAGGTGGACCGCACCGGCGAGCGCGATCGGGGCGATCGTGCTCAAGGACCCGACGGCGAGGTCTCCGAGGTGCAGGTCTCCGAGGTGCAGGTCTCCGAGGGTGCCTGCCGTCTGTTCGTTCAGGCGGATCGCGTGCAGGGCGTTGGCCCAGACGCTGGTGCCGGTGGCGCCGGCGAAGAGGGACCAGGCGTAGGCCCGGGCGGTCCAGGGCGCTTCGCGCAGCAGGACGAGAGCGCGCACTCCGTAGGCGATGAACCCGTCGACGACCACCGGCCACGCGTAGCTGAGGTTTCCTCGGACATGGATCGCCTGAGCCATCTGCTGGAGTGCGTCGTACGAGAGGCCGAAGCCGGTCGCACCGAGCGCCGCGATGGCGGCCATGTCCCATCGGGAAACCTTTGGGCGGCCTTGGGTCACGCGGCCACCGCCAGCGTGGGCACCGTAGTGTTCCGCAACTCTTCTGCGAGGGCGATCTCCTCGCGTCGCATGGACGCCGGGATGACGTCGAGCTGCGTACGGGCCTGGCGCTGGCGCGCGGTGGCGGCCTTGTAGCCGATGCCCAGCAGGGCGGCCCAGGTGTCGCGCGGAATCCCGGCACCGAGAGCGACACGAACCATGGACTTCTTCTCGGCCTCGGTCAGCCGCGGCCGGTGAGTACCGAACAGGGTGGCGCGCACCCGGCCGAGATCGACCTGCCGGCCGTCCCTGAAGGCTACGATCTGGCGGAGCTGTTCTTCGGTCCGGCCTCCGCGGACACCGTCCTGGACCCCGCATTCGATGGCGTCGGTGAGGCACTCGCGGCGCACCGGGCACTGCAGGCAGAGCGTGAGGGCGTCGCGGTGGGCGGCGGTGCGGCGGTCGGCGAAGAAGATGTCGGGGTCCGGGGTCCCGGCGCAGGCGGCCTTGAGGCGCCAACGGGGGCAGCCGCGGTCGAGCTGCTCGTGGGCGGCTTCGAGTTCGGTGATGGTGTTCATTCGGGGGTGTCTCCGTCGCGCCGTGGTGGCAGGCGCGTGGGCAGGGCGTCTCCCGGGGGCGGCTCGGCCAGCCCCGCACGGGATCGCGGGAATGTCAGAAGGGGAGAGGGGCCCAGCGTCGGTCGGGACCCTCGAGGATGGCCTTGTGGCACATCTGGCGCAGGCGGCTGGCGGTGCGGTCGCCGAGCAGGCCAGAGAGTTCGGCCGGGGTGATGTTACTGGTGATGAACGTCGGCAGCTGCTGCTCGTACCGGTGGTTGATCAACCGGTACAACGTCTCCTCGGTGAACTCGCTCGCGCGGCCGGCCCCGAGGTCGTCCAGCAACAGCAGGGGCACACGCTCCAGTTCGCGCATCTCGCGCTCCGGGTCGGCGCCGGGACGCGGACGCATCATCGCGTAGAGAGTCACCGAGGTGATCGCCTGCCAGCGCAGCCGGACGCCCGCGCCGAGCAGCGCCCGGATCGCCCCGTAGGCCTGGTGCGTCTTGCCGGTACCGGTCTCCCCGAGCAGGAGCAGGGAGCGGGCTCGGGCGATGCCAAGCTGTCCTTCCGGGCCTCGACGGGCAGCCTGCTTGACGTGCTCAACCCAGGCGAGGACCTGGGGGTCGTCGGCCACCGCGTCCTGATACAGCGGCGGGATGCGGCTGGCCGCCAGTTCCAGCGCGTCCCGGACCGGCTGCGGCACCGGATGCTGCTCGGGCTGGCCGATCACGGCAGGGTCCACGCCCAGTCGGCTGAATCGCTCCACCAGGCCCTGCAGGCCGGCGCCAACACGGCGAGGATCTCGGCCGGCCATCACAGCTCCCCGGCGTAGGCGGCGGCCCCGGCGGCCGGGTTCGTCCACGCCCGGTACGTGCCTCCCGGACGGGTACCGCGGGAGGTCAACGCCTCCTGCACGAAGGACTCCAGGGCACTGGGGCCCTTGGGGTTCGCCGCGAACAGCCGCAGGCCAGCACGGACCTGTTCCGGCCCGTAGACAGCCAGCAGCGCCTTGATCTCCCGGCCGAGGTGACCGCGGAACCGCTCGCTGGGCTGCTGCGGGCAGGTCCGGACGTACTCGGCCAGCAGGGCACTGGCTCCGGTGGTGTGCGGGTGCATTGCGATGGCCTGCTCAGCCGAAGGCTCCTGCGCCGTGTCGGACTGGGCGGGCGCGGCATAGCCGCCCCCCGGAGGGGTAGATCCAGGATCCGTGATCCTGGATCCGTTCGTGGAGGGTGTCGTGGAGTCCGCGGCACCGGGGTCCTGGTGGTCGAGGTCTCCGCTCTCGGAGTTGCTCCGGCCGGTGGTCTCGGAGGTGTCCGTGGGGCGCGGTTCGGGCTGCTCCTGAGGCTTCGTCCGGCTCCGCTTGACCGGGACCGGAGCGTCGATGTCGGCTTCCTGGGTCTGGTGCAGGGGGCACGGCGCCAGGCGGCTCGCGCTGGGCCTGTCGATTCGCTGGTGTTTGTTGAAGTTGATGACGTGCAGCAGTTCCTCGCCTTGGTCGGCCGGGTTGAGGTACCGGCACACCAGGTCGGCTTCGGCGAGCTGTCGCAGGTCGTCCTCGACACGGTCGGAGGTGTGGACGCCTCCGTCCCAGGAGCGCTTGCGCTTCCAGATCAGGCCGCGGACGATCCCGGCGTCGTCGAGGTGGCGGCCCTTGTCGTCCACGTAGTTGAGCAGGTAGATGAAGGTCCGCTCGGCGGACAGGGAGACCTCGGCGAGCTTCGGGTCGCGGCTCATCTCGGGCTTGTGGGTGCGGATGCGCCCGTCGTGCGTGGCCATGGTCAGTAACCCGCCGTCGCCTGGGCGCCGGCGACGGTGAGGTGGCCGGTGGCCAGGTCGAGGTCATGCTGGAGCTGCCAGTCGCGCTGCGGCTGGTCAACGGCGATCCACCGGGCGACGGCTTCCTCGTGCTGCTGCGGCAGCGGGACGTTGGCGCCGTCGGCGTCGTAGGCCCGGGCCAGCCAGAGATGGTCGGCCTCGGAGACGCTGACGCGCACGACCGTCACGGCCGGCGCGACGGCGCGGACGCTGCTCTCGATCGCCCGGGCGGTGCCCTCGGAGATCCGGGTGGCCCCGCCCAGGACAACGCCAGCGTTGAGACCCGTCTCGGCCCCCTCTGTGCGTGGGGCTGTACCTGGGGTCGCGGACATGTAACACTTCCTCCTGCGCAAGTGGCGCCGGCCGAGCCTCCTACAGCAAGCTGGCGCACTGGTTTTGCCGTGCGAAGAGCACGGGCATCACGTGGCGCCCGGGAGTTCCAGCTCCTGGGCGCCACGTCGCGTTTCGGCCATCGGGTTGCTACGGCAATCTTCAGCCGCGCATATTTCCGTGGCGCAGGAGTTACTCTATGTTTGCCGCCGGGAATTCGTCAACGAATTCGGTGGATCTACGCGGATAGAAATCCGATTTCCCGTCACGCGGGAAATGATCATGGACTCATTGGCCCCATTTCCTGCCGGGCGGGAAATGGACAAATGAAGCGTGGCGCGAGCATGATCAAGAACGGGTCTCATCTGAGCCCCGGCCTCGCGATCCGACTGACCACCGACTAGCGACCAGCCCTTCCGACCTCGCCACCAGTCCGAATGAAAGCCGAGACTCCCAAGGCTCCGAAAGAGCAATCGGCAAGGAGCCTGGGCACCTTGCCGGAAATAAAAAATATGACCGCCTTGCCTGAATCGGCAACTTTCCCCACTCCTACGCCTCGAAAAGGAGAAGGTTCGAGCGGAAAACTCGCGGAAGGCCCGGGACCGCCGAACTCCGGAGCCGTCAGCCGGGCAGTGAATGGGGACCGTGCCCCCAACCCGGCGGACCCCTGCGCGGCCCGCGCCCGGCAGGCGGCGGGCCCGGAGTGGCAGCCACCCCGCGGCCTGGCAGTGCTCATCCGAAATCCCGGCTACCCCTCAGGCCGCGGGAGCAGGGCATGAGGCGTACTCGCTCAGCATCCGGGCCGCACGGCAGGTGTGCCCGATCAGCCGGCCCAGGTCGGACAGCTCACCAGCCGGCTTGGCGAGCACCACGGAGCCGACGGCCACGTCCGCCCACATGACCGGGGCCGCAACTGCTTCCCATCCGGGCACCACCTCCTCGCGTCCGACGGCATACCCGCTGCGCCGGATCTCGACGAGCGACGCTGCGAGGGCTCGGTCGTCCCTCAGGACTCCGGGCGCGGCGTCGTCGGGCAGTTCCTCGTCAAAGACGAGCTGCTGCAGCGGCGCAGGGAGATTCGCGAGGATCACCCTCCCGCTCGCCCCCGTGCGCAGGGACCGCGAGTGTGTGACCAGAGGATGGGCGAAGACTCCGAGTTCGCCCGGGTCCATCTGCCCCCAGGCATAGTCGGTGCACAGCCGCCGCAGGCCGCCGAACGGGGCGAGGGCAAAGAGCAGGGCGGCGGCACCGGTGCGCTCGTGGAGGTCGGCCAAGATCCCCTGGGTCGTCGCGGCGCCCGGCACGTGCGCCATGGCGTGGATGGCCGCCTTGATAATGGTCGGCCCCGGCCGGTACTTACCGCGGCGGACCTGGCCGAAGGCGCCGCCGGGCACGCCCGACTGAAGGATGCGGTGCACGGTGGAGTCCGGCATCCCGGTGGCGGCGGCGAGGTCGAGTACACGCTGGTCGCCGCCGGGCAGCTGCGTGAAGGCGTCCTGGAGGGCGAAGACCCGGGCATGGCTTGAGCGCGCGGGGCGCGCGGAGTCGATGCCGCTGTGCTGGTCCTGGCTCATCATGCAGTTCCTACTCGAAGACGGCTGGTGGCGATGCGGAGGCGCAGGGGCCTTCGCGTGGGCAGTCGAGGAGAACCGTCCGGCCCCAATGGCTGGCCGGCGTGATTCACCCAGCCTCACGGCAGGTGCCCACGAGCGCCCCCATCAGGGCATCGGCACTTTAGTGCCCCTTTTAGCGTGATCAACGTACACCAAAGCGCCCCCCAGAGGGCACTAGATCGCCCCTTGGGATGTGCATCGGCGCACCAGTAGGCACTAAAGTGCCATCCCGGGACGATCTAACACACGGGAGGTGCTGCGATGGCCCAGCAGGCAGACAAGGACCAGAGCGGGCTGCCTCAGATCGCCGTGCGACTGACCTACCTCTTCGAGCACCGCCACCCGCGGAACCGCGGCCCGTACTCCGTCGCCGAGGTCGCCGCCGGCACCGACATCGGCGAGAGCACCATCAAACAGCTCCGCCGAGGCACCAAGGCCAATCCCACGATCAACACCCTTCGAGCCCTCTCCACCTTCTTCGACGTCCCCCCGACCTACTGGGTCAGCGACGAAGACCCCGAGCGGATGTTCGCCCAGCGAGACTTGGCCGCCGCCATGAAGGACTCCGGGATCCAGTCGATCGCACTGCGCAGCCAAGGCCTCAGCGCGAAGAACATGGGGCGCATCCTGGACATGCTCGACATGGCCAGGGAGTCCGAGGGCCTGCCGCCCATCCCCCCCGCATGAGAATCCCGACACCCCTCATGCTGTTTATTTTTGAACTGCATCTATGCGCGTAGATGCATTGGCGGGCAAAATATGCCCCCCCAGCACCGTCAATCCACGATTGAGATGCAGGTCACTCTCGGCTTGCGACGCCCGTGGATATCTTCACTTTCGGTGATGGGCCAACCGCCCCGCCGACCCCGCCATCCAGAAACAGCGCGGATGGTCGGTTTGTGGCGGGCGCACTCCGTAGCGATCGGTAAGCCCACCCTAACCACTTTCGGCGCCACTTGATCACAGACATCAAGATCAACTGGGAAACGATCTTCGACTCTCTGTTTACGATCATCCAGCTACCACGGCAAGGGCTCCCCGTGCCGTACCGACAGTGGATTCCTTGATCTTTTTTGGGAGGGATCGTGCATGCCAGTTCACTGCGGGATGCCTGTGAAAAACGCCTCGGGCGCCTGTCTCTGCCTCACCGGTTCGGCGAGGCGGAGCTGATCGCTGCGGTCGCCACAGCAGTCGGACGGAAGATCGTCTGCGAGGCCATCGACATGAGAGGCACTTTTTCCTGCGGACTGCGGAAGAGGTACGCCGACCGCGAGGTCATCTATTACGAGAAGAATGCTTCGCCACTTCACCAGCGGCAGATCATCGCCCACGAACTCGCTCACATCGTCTGCGACCACAAGGGCGAACTCGACCTCACCGACGTCATGTCGGACGACGACCTCGCCGACCTGATGGACTGGAGCGTCCTCGGGGTCTCCGCTCGCACCTCATATGAGACCGAGGAGGAAGTCGAGGCCGAGACGACGGCCACCCTGATGCTTCAGCTCATGTACCGCGGGGCCGTACTGCCCGCTTCCCGCCCCAGCGCAGCCGATGAGCGCTGGGACGCGCTCTTCGCCTGATTTGCAAGGAACTCACCAAATGATCAGCGCCATCTTCGGTGGCATGCCCCTGCTGCTGCTCGCCGCGTCGTTCTATTGGGCGTTCAAACGACGCCCGGGCAGGCGTCCCCCCGGCACCCTGAGCCTGTCCGCCCTTCTCGCGTGCTTCGCCGTAGCCTTCAGCGCGTACCAACCATCGGTCCGGGCCCTGGCAGACTCCGCCGTGGCGCTCGACTTCCCCCGGCTCGTGAGCAACTCCGCGACCCTGTCGGCGGCAGCCAGCGTCTCCGCGCTCCTCGTCTACCTCAACTACTCCGCTGCCGACGCTCGTCGCCGAGTTCGCCAGCGGGTGCGGCTCCTGGCCCTGGCCGTCGCGATCATGGCTGCAGCCTTCGCGATCACCCCTTCCAGCATGGTGTGGAGCGCCGTCGAGCAGCGGGGCGGGCTCAGGACGCTGCCCACGTCCCTGCACGTCTACTCCGTGGCATACATCGCCTACCTCGGATACGCGGTCTACGACTGCCTCACCCAGACATGGAGGCGCTCCAAGGCCTCGACCCGCGCCAGCCAGCGAATCGGCCTGCGCATGACGGCCCTGGGCTGTCTCTTCGCCCTCGCCTACGCCGCCTACAAGACCTTCAACACCGTTGCGGCCCTGTTCGATTGGGAAGTGCTTCCCGACGGATCCCGGTGCACGAGCCTGGTCACGCCGGTGGACTGCGGGTTCACCGTCACCGCGCCGGCCGTCAGCGTTCTGCTCATCACGATCGGCCTGACCCTCCCGGCCGTCCTGTGGCCGGTGACCCAGTTCCTTCGCCGCCGTTGGGAACGGAAGACAGCCGCCGATCTGTTGCCGCTGTGGCATGACCTGACCGAGGTCTCCCCCAGCGTCGTTCTGAAGACGATCGGCGGGTCCGCCGAGTCCGACCTCGTCCTGCACCGCAGGGTCGTCGAGGTCTGCGACGGCATCCTCGATCTGGACGCCCACCGGTCCCGTGCGGTCGAGCAGCTGGCCGCCGACGCCGTCGCCCACCGAGGGCAGAGCGGTACCGAGACCGGTGCCGCCATCGTCGAGGCCGCGATCCTCGCCGCGGCAATCGAGGCCGCCCGCGCCGGCGCCCAGCCCCAGGACGACCCGGCTCCGCAGGCGACCGGCGAGTCCGTCCGGGCAGGAAGCCTTCGTGCCGAGGCTCTGTGGCTACGCTCGGTCTCCCAGCAGTACATGGCCAACGACATCGTCCGCGCCGCTGTGGCCGCCCAGCGGCGGACGGCATTTGAAGCGGCATAGGATCGCCCATGGTTTCCTCCCCCTTCACCGACCCGGCGTTTCTCGCTGACCGCTACCCCACCTACGCCGCCCTGCGCGCAACCTCCCCGGTCCTGCAGGTGCCATTGGGCAGCGGTGCCACCGCCGCCACCGTCGTCACCGGCTACGACGCCGCGAGGCAGGCGTTCACCGCCCCGGTGCTGTCAAAGGACACCGAGGCCTACTTCGCCGGCAGGCCGTCCGGCCGGTCCCTGCATCCGGCGGTCGCCCGCACCATGCTCAGCGTCGACCCGCCGGAGCACACCCGGCTCCGGCGGCTGGTGACCAGAGCGTTCACCCCGGCCAGGGCCGCCGACCTTCGCCCCTACATCCGCTCCCTCGCCGAGCAGCTCATCGGGCTATGGGAACCCGGTAGCGAGGTCGACCTCGTCGAGGAGCTGGCCGGCCCGTTGCCGGTCGCCGTCATCTGCCAACTCCTCGGTGTCCCCCCGGTCGACCGCACCTCGGTTCGCTCCTGGTCAACCGCCCTGTTCGCCAGCGGCGACCACCAGCGAATCGACGACGCCTCCCACGCCTTGGCCAACTACTTGGCGGAGCTGATCGGCAGCAAGCGCGCCCGCCCGGACCACTCGCTGCTCTCCGACCTGACCGCGGTCCACGAGGACGACGCCGGCCGCCTCAGCGAGGACGAGCTGCTTTCCCTCGCCGTGCTGCTGCTGGTCGCCGGACATGAGACCACCACTGCGGCCATCGGCAACGCCGTACTCGCGCTGCTCCAGCACCCTGCCGAGCTGGAGCGCCTGCGAGCCAGCCCGCGCCGCATCCGGGGCGCCGTCGACGAGCTGCTCCGGTACGACTCCCCGGTCAGCATCGCGACGTGGCGGTGGGCACCCGACGAGGTGGACCTCGACGGCACCGCCGTGCCCGCCGGCAGCCCGGTCTTCGTGTGCCCGGGAGCGGCCAACCGCGACCCCTCCCGATTCGCCGACCCCGACCGACTTGACCTCGGCCGTGCGGATGCCTCCGCCCACCTCGCCTTCGGCCACGGGATCCACCGCTGCCTCGGCGCCCCGCTCGCCCGTGCCGAGGTCGAGATCGTGCTCGGCGTCCTCCTGGAGCACGCCCCGAACCTTCAGCTGGCCATCCCCGCCGACCAACTCGTTTGGCGGCGGTCTCGGCTGGTCCGCGGCCTCGAAGCCCTGCCGGTGCAGCTGTAGGCGCGGCCGGGTAAGTGCCCCGGCAACCGGCCGCACCCGGCTCCCGACAGCCCACCCTGCCCGTCGACGGCCCACGTGCCCCGACAGCCGCCGAACACGCCCTGCCCTGCCCTGTGGCCTGCCGAGCGCGGCCGAGCGGCGTCGGCAGGGGTCAACGACCCATCGCTGCCCTGACCTTCGCCATCCCCCGAGCCGTCACCTCGGCACCGCGATTCGCGCCGTCCCGCCGAGGAGACGCACCCCGGCACAGGCCGGGACGGGACACCGGGTCGCGGCACTCGTCGCACTCGTGCATCCGGCTAGCCGTTCTGGTGCGCTCTGCCGGCGCCGGACGCATCGGCAGCTTGCGCAGCAACCGGCTCCGGACCACGCCGACCGGCGAGTGGATCGTCTGCGGCAGGCCGGACAGCAGCGCGGCTGCCAGCTCAGCCGGACCACTGCCCACCGCGAGCCACTCCGCCACCAGCGGCGCCAGTTCCACCATCTCCGCCTCGCCCAGGCGCAGACGCCGCTGGCCGTTCAGCGCCTGCTGCAGGGTGTGCGCCGCCACCCGCAGCGGGCCGTCCAGGTTCTCGACCGAGATTCCCTCATGCCCTCCCGCGGCCTCCGGCCGAGGCTCGGCGGACTCCTTCGGTGGGACTGCCGCACCGGGGAGGGAGGGTTCTTTGACCAGGTTCTTTACACAATGGGCGCCAGCATCTCCGGAGCTCGAAGGACCGGACGCCGGATGGGGCACACTCGGCTCCGCCTGCAGGTTTACCGCCTCCAGCAGCTCCCGGGCCTCCCGCAGGCCGGGTATCTGCGGGGTGTCGTAGACGTGGGCCTCGCTGCGGATCGTGCCGTCGGGCATCCGGTTCCTCTCGACCCGGTAGTACCCGGCCTCGATCAGCTCCCGGAGGGCCTTGCGCACCGCCGCGCGGCTGTCGGTGCTGGAGTCCGCGATCTGCCGGGCGTCCTCGCGCCAGCGCTCGGGGCGGGACAGAAGATCGGCGAGAAGGCCACGTGCGGCAAGGCTCAGCCGCCGGTCCTGCAGGACCGCGTTGGGCAGCACGGTGAAGTTTCGCGCGTGGGCGCTACGATGTACGAGCATCGGGAGTGACAGCTCCTCTTGCCAGGCCCCCGACACATGGTGTGACAGCACCGTCGGGGGTTTCTGTGTTCGATTGGGACCACGGAACGTAGCACAGGATGCCGCTGATAGCTGCGAATCGCCGTGAGCGATGTCCATCACAGATAACGGTGTTGCGGCGTAACAACCTTGGCAGCCTCAGATACCGTCATGGCCTCGCCCAGCTCCTGGTCCGAAGAGCCTCATGGAGCGAGTGTTCGTCTCGAAGCCGAGCGAATGGTACAGCCGTGCGCCGTCCGTGCTTGTGTTGAGGCTGACCAGCCCACAGCCCTGGTCCCAGAACCAGGCGAGGAGGCTGGCCGTGACAGCTCCACCGTTCCCCTTGCGACGGTGACCCTGTGTCGTCAGGACAAGATGCACGTACCCGGTCCGGCCGCTGTACGTCGGCCCGGGGGGCGCTCGGTAGATGCTCCCTAGTGCGGCGGAGACGAGGTGGCCGGCTGGCCCGTCCACGATGAATCCGGCCATGTCCTCGGTGCGGGTGAGCCCGTCCGTCAGGTAGGCGGTGAGATCCTCGAACCATCGGCCTGCCGGAGGCGCCTTGATCATCTCCGCACGGAAGCGGGCTATCGACAGCGCATCCCTGCCTGTCGCTCTCCGTACGTCCACATCGACTGGTCCTTCGATCGGGTGGCCTTCCGATACGCCTTTGGACGCCCGGGACGCCGTCCCTGTCCACTGTCAGGTCAACATCGATCACCGTGAACGGCAACTCGAACCCACCCACGCCGCTACCGTATTCGCATGACTGTTGCCTCTTCGTCTGTCCGCGTCCGCTTCGCTCCGAGTCCTACCGGCATGTTCCACGTCGGTGGCGCCCGCTCAGCGCTGTACAACTGGGCGACGGCACGACAGCGCGGCGGCAAGTTCGTCCTGCGGATCGAAGACACTGACGCGGCGCGCAACCGCGAGGAGTGGACCGACGGGATCATCAGCGCGCTCGCGTCCATCGGCATCTCGAAGGCGGACCCGGCGTTCGAAGGCCCCTACTTCCAGTCCGAGAACGAGTCCCGGCACCGCGGGGCCGCCGCCGAGCTGTACGAGGCCGGCCTCGCGTACTACTGCGACTGCACGCGCGAGCAGGTGACCGAGCGCACCGGTTCCCAGCAGCTCGGCTACGACGGGTTCTGCCGCCAACGGGGCCTGGGCTTCGAGGCCGGCCGGGCCCTTCGGTTCCGCACGCCGGATGAGGGGGTCACCGTGGTGGTCGACCTGATCCGCGGCAACCCGGAATTCCCCAACGCGGCGATCGAGGACTTCGTGATCGCCAGGGGCGACGGCAGCCCGGTGTTCCTGCTGGCCAACGTGGTCGACGACCTCGACGAGGGGATCACCCAGGTGATCCGCGGTGAGGAACACCTCTCGAACACCCCCAAGCAGCAGCTGCTGTGGGCAGCCCTGGGCGCCGAGCCGCCGGTGTGGGCGCACCTGCCGGTCATCGTGAACGAGAAGCGGCAGAAGCTCTCCAAGCGGCGCGACAAGGTGGCGCTGGAGGACTACCTGGCCGAGGGCTACCTGCCGGAGGCGATGGTCAACTACCTGATGCTGCTGGGCTGGGGGCCGAAGGACGACGTCGAGATCCGTCCGTACACCGAGCTGGAAGAGCTGTTCCGGGTGGAGGACGTGAACGGCTCCTCGGCGTTCTTCGACGTGAAAAAGCTGGCCTCGTTCAACGGGGAGTACCTGCGGGCTCTGCCGGTGGACGGGTTCGTGGCGGCGTGCGCGCCGTGGCTGTCCGCGCCTCGGGCTCCGTGGCCGGCGGAGGCGTTCGACCCGGCGCAGTTCGCCGCTGTGGCCGAACAGGCGCAGACGCGGATCTCGATGCTGTCGGAGATCACCGCGTACGTCGACTTTCTGTTCCTGGACGAGCCGGTGCGCGACGAGGCATCGTGGGCGAAGGCGATGAAGGAGGGGTCGGCGGACCTCCTTCGGGAGGCGCGGCGCCGCTTGGCCGAGACTCAGTGGGACGCGGCCTCGCTCAAGGCGGTTCTGGAGGAGACGGCGGCCGTCTTCGGTTTGAAGCTGGGCAAGGCCCAGGCGCCTGTCCGGGTGGCGGTGACCGGGCGGACGGTGGGCCTGCCGCTGTTCGAGTCGCTGGAGGTGCTCGGTCGCGAGCGGAGCCTGGTGCGCCTGGACAAGGCGCTGGCCGAGCTGGTCTGAGCTTGACTCTGTCGGGGATCTTGGAGGTCCGGTGTGCCCGCCTGATCAACCGACATGTTCAAAACTCCGCAGTCTCCTTGACGTTCATGAACTGCTGGGCCACGAGCCCTCCTCCGCGATAGCCGACGGCAGCGGAGAGTTTCCCGATGCACACCGGTTTGGCGAGGCCGAAAGCCTCGCCCTCGGCCCCGTCGAGGACTTCCCGGACGGGAAGCCCGTACGGGCGACGGCCGGCGAACTGGCCGTGGTCGTGGTCCGCGAGGGCGAGCACTGCCACGCACTGGCCGAGCACTGCGCCCACCTGTCCGGGCCGCTGTCCGAGGGCACCCTCGTGGAGGGCTGCCTGCGCTGCCCGTGGCACGGCAGCACGTTCCGGCTCCGGGACGGCGAAGTCGTGCACGGCCCGGCCACCGCACCCCAGCCGGTGCTGGAGACCCGGGTGCTCTCCGGGCACCTGGAGATCCGGCTCCCCGCGGCCGACTGACCGTCCTTCCGGGCCGGAGCGCGCACACGGTCCCTGGCGGTCCCGGCTCAGCCCGTACCTTCCGGCAGCGGGGAGCGCAGCGAGTTGCCTCCGACCCGCCAGTGGCCGAGCAGGTGGTCCGCGAAGCGTCCGTCGACCACCCCGGCCGCAGCGACACCGAACGCCACGTCCCGGGCGAACTCCGGCTCAGCGGCTACCAGTTCCTCGATGACCCCGCGACGCACCAACTGCTCGTGGACGGCATCCGCCTCGATGTGCTCGCGGTAGAAGAGCGTGCCGTCCGGGCCGCCGCCGAGCCGTTCCAGCGCCGCAGCCAGCCGGGCGGAGCCGGGCGATGAGGTGACCTCCACGGTGGCGAAGTGCCCGACGGCCGCGCCGCGCAGCGCCCGGTGCAGGCCGAAGAGCGTCATCAGGTTGACCACAGCCAGGGTCGGCGCCGGCACGAGGTCCAGGTAGCCCCCGTAGCCGGAGTCGAGGCCGAATGCCGCCATCATCCGGGCGAACAACAGGGCGTGGGCCCGTTCCGGCCGTCCGGCGCCGTACTCGTCGTAGAGGATCGTCATCAGCACCGCCTGTGCGGGCCCGTGGATCCTCGGCAGCATCCACAGCTGCGGGTCCGCCTCCTTGAGGTGGTAGACCGACCGGTGCACCAGGTACTCACGAGCGTGCCGGCGCTCACCCTCGGCGAGCAGGAAGTGCGAGGGTCCGGTACCGTCGGGCGGCTCCGCGAGCAGTGTTTCCAGCGCCTCCCGCAAGGGCGGCACAGGCTCCGCCTCCGCGCGCACCACGGCCAGGAACGGGTGCTCCAACTCTCCTCGGAATCGTAGAATTTCACTATCCCACTCCCAGCCGTCCGACACCCCGGGCAGCCCCCGGCCGTGGAGTTCGTAGCACAGGTGCAGGGCCAGCTGATGGTCCTCGCCCCACGGCTCGTCGAACGGGCCGGGCGGCGTGAGCTGACGGCCGGCACCGGGCGGTCCGGAGGTGAGCAGGGCGAGCACCGCCGCCGAAAGCGGACCGCGCGGCGCGGGCAGCACGCTCATTCTTCCTCCCGGCGGCCGTCGGCACAGGCACAGAGCACCGCGAAGGCGATGGTCAGGGTCAGGGCCCAGCAGCCCGTGAAGATCCACAGAAACGGTGCCTCGGACGTTCTCAGGCCTGCCGCGAGCAGGGCAAACGACAGCAGCGCAAGTGCCAGGACGATCCTTGGCCGCACGCCGCGCAACACGTCCCAAGCCCGGCCGCGCAGACAGAGCCCGAGGAGGCGCAGCCGCAGCTGCAGAACGTGGTCACCACGCAGCACGCGCTCGATCCCGCGCAGTTCCACCCGCTCACGCCCGTCCATTCGTCCGTCTCCTCACAACGCCGTCCCCCGAGATCCGCCGCTGCGGCTACCCCGGATCGGCGGCCGCTAACGCCCCGGCCCCATCCGGAGCCGGACGGCCGGCAGGCAGCTGTCGGCGGGATTGCGCCCGCCGAGGCAGCCGCCTGGGGTTCCTTGCGGTGAAGGAGGGCCCGTGCGGCCTTCGCGGTGTCCTCGGGCCCTCAAGGGGTCAGTGCGGACCACCCGAAGTCAGGAAGTCCCGCATCCGCTCGGAGGCCGAGCGCTCGGGGGGCGGCAGGCGGTCCGCCGGACGTGCGGTGGGCGGCTCGTGACGGGGCCGGCCGGTCGAGGACTCCTTGGTCTCCCGTGCCCTGACCGCGAGGTCGCAGAGTTCGGCCTCGCTCGCGACTGCCCTCACGGCCGGGAAGAGCCGCGCCTCCTCCTCGCCGGCATGCCGGGTGACCTCCTCGACCAGCCGGGCGACCAGCCGGTCGAAGCGGGGCGAGGTGACGTGGGTCGGGCGGAGCTCCTCCAACAACGCCTCCACCGCCCGATGGTCGGCGAGTTCGCGTTCCACCACGACCGGCCCGTCGGGCAGCCGGTCGCGGGCGAGCGGATAGAGGTGCTGCTCCTCCGCCCGGGTGTGGCGAACCAGTTGATCGATCACGAGGTCGGCCAGGTCCTTGCGCTGCGGGTCCCCACTGGGTATGCCGCTGAGTTCGCTGAAGTGGACCAGCACGGACCGGTGGTCGGCGGTCAGCTGCTCCAGCAGGTCTTCGTCGTGGTACACGGCAGATGCTCCGTTCTGCGTCCTTGCCGGGTGCGGCGGCCGGCTCGCCGCCGGTGCGGCGAAGGCCCGTCTCCATGGCGGACTTCCGCCGCCCTGCGTGTCCCCGGGATCCCCGGAGCCAAACGGTCGTCCGTGACTCAGTGCACGTCGGCGGCCCCGACCTGGGTGCGCAGCGCGGTGTCGATGCCCCGGAGGAAGTGTTCGAGGTCGCCGGGGTTGCGTGAAGTCACCAGCCGCCAGTTGTCGGCGTCGTCCGTGACCAGCGGTTCGTCGGTCCAGGTGGCGCCGGCGTTGGCCAGGTCGGTGCGCAGGGACGGGTAGGACGTGAGCTGCTTGCCGTAGGCCACGCCCGCTTCGGCCAGCAGCCACGGGCCGTGGCAGATGGCGGCGACGGGCCGTCCGGCGGTGGTGAAGGCGAGCACCGTGTCGACGGCCGCCTGATGAAGTCTGAGGGTGTCCGCATTGATGGTGCCGCCCGGGATGAGCAGCAGGTCGTAGCCGGCGGCGTCGATCTCGTCGAGGGTGAGCGTCGGTTGGACCGTCTCGCCTGGATCCTTGTCCCCGACCAGGGTGCGGATCTCGTTCCGTTCGGGGGCGGCGATGTCGACGTGGACGCCGTTCTCGCGCAGGTGCCGTACGGGCACGAGCAGTTCGTCCTGTTCGACGCCGTAGTTCGTCACGATCGCCAGGACCTTGCCGTGCTGGGTCATGTCTCCTCCTGGTCGGCGGGATTCCTCGGTCGGGTGCGCGAACGCGTACCCCGAGCACGGCGGGTACCCGCCGCACGCCGGCCATACCGGGCCGATCGTTCCTGATCCGGCATGGCCGCGGACGTCGACCGGCCGCCGAGGGGTGTCCCTGGCGGCCGGTGGCGCGGACGGTCGACAGCGGATTCAGCCCGGACTGATCCGGCCGCGCCAACCGCCTTCCTCCCTGCCGCGTTCCTCGATGTACTCCTTGAACCGCTTCAGGTCCCCCTTCACGCGGCGGTCGACCATTCCCGTGACGTCGGCGGTCTTCTCCACCATGCCCTCGGGCCGGAAGTCGATGGCCATGGCGACCCGGGTGTGCCCCTGGTCGATCTGTTGGAAGCTCACCACGCCCTTCTGGTGCACCTCGCCGTCCACGGTCCGCCAGGCGATCCGCTCGTCGGGCTTCTGGTCGACGATCTCGGTGTCGAACTCGCGGGTGACACCGCCGATGCTGGTCCGCCAGTGGTTGTGGCGGTCGTCCAGTTGGGTCACCGAGTCGACGCCCTCCATGAAGCGCGGGAACTCCTCGAACTGCGTCCACTGGTTGTAGGCGGTGTGCAGGGGCACGGCCACGTCCACGGACTCCTTCACCATGCTCATCCGAAACTCCTCTCACGGTTAGGCCAGGGCCGTCCCGGCCGTACCGTGCGCCTGCCCCTTCGGTACCGGCCCAACCATCTGTCCCGGTGGTCGCCCGTCGGAACGCGGGCACGGACGACGGCGGACAGTGGTCACCGCGGGGCGGGGTACGCCGTGTGCGGCAGTCGGTGTCGAAGGGCGTCCTCGACGGTGGCATGGACGGGGAACAGCCCAGCGGTGTCGGTGAGTTCCAGGACCCGCAGCGTCCGCCTGGACGGAGCGACGAGCACCAGCCGGACACCGTCCGCCAACGCGCGCCGACGGGCACCGAGAAGCAGGTTGAGTCCAGTGGAGGTGAACAGTTCCACACCCGCCAGGTCGACCGCGAGCAGGACGGGACGCCGCCCGAGTGCGGCGGTGAGTGCCCGGGCCGCGACGAGCTCGCTGTCCAGGATCATGTCGCCGATGAACGCGCACACGAGGACATCACCGACCTGGACGGTCTCCGACGTCAGACAGGGCAGCACCGTCCACTTTTCGGGCCGGGGTTCAACGGCACGGACACGCCGACGCCGCCCTCGGCGATGTCCCGCTCCGGTCGTACGGAGGCGATGTGTTCCAAGTCCCGCCACAGATCCAGGGCCTGTTCGCGAAGGCCCGCCGCGGTGCGTTCGCCGGCTTCGCGGCTCCTCCACTCTTCGCCCGTCCGCCAGACATGTCAACCATTGCACGAATCCACTGTCATGCTTCGGTGGCCGTGAAACAGCGGTCCTATCGTGGAGGAATGGACAACAGCACGACGACCGCGCACCAATGGACCTTCCTGACCAACCACGCCCGCGTGCTGGTCCAGATTGCCCGTGACCCGGGCATCCGCGTGCGTGACATCGCCGCCAGCTGCCTGCTCACCGAACGCGCCGTCCAACGCATCATCGTCGACCTCGAACAGGCTGGGTACCTCACCCACGAGCGTCGCGGCCGCTCCAACCACTACAGCGTCATCACCAGCAAGCAGCTGCGTCACCCTGCCGACGCCGGCCCCACCATCGCCGAGCTCCTCGCCACCCTCCTGCGCTGAGGCCGCCCGGCGCCTCGAATCCACGCAACCACGAAGAGTAGCCGGACCTGATCCCGGCGGGGCAGGACGTCAGGCCGCGGTCAGCGACTGATCGGCGCGAAGCCGAGAATCCAGCCCAGGGCATGGGCCGCTCCCTCCGCGCGGGCTCGCTCGGGACCCGGGCGGTCACGGTCGCGCCAGAGCTCGATCGCCGCACGCTCCTCCACCGCGAGGTCGACATCGGCCGGAGGGCCATCCAGGACGCGGCCTGTCACCGGCGCCGGCCCCACGGGATCCAGCGCCCACCGGTAGACCGCGAGGCCCCCGGCGTCCGCCACAGCCACCGCCCCCGCACAGCGCCTGGCCAGTTCGTCCGCGCTCGCGGCAACCTGCGCACGCGGACGAACCGCGATGAACGTCTCCACCGGTTCACCGGACACTGTGCCACCTCGGGAGGACGGGGCCCCGGCGCCTGGCACCGGCCGGCCCACGATAGATCGGGTGCGCACCACCCTGCCCCGTTCCCCACCAGTACGCACCGCGGCACTCCGGTCCGCTGCCCCACCCGGACGACACCGCGTCCACCGGCCACTCGGGACGTGCCAACGGGTATCGGGCACCACGTTCCCCTCACACCGTTTGAGCGCCGGCTCGACGATCCCCGCCCGGTGCTCCGGCGCCCGTTTGACGCCCGTGCGGCGGCACCCGCAGGAGCACGGCGTACCCCGGAGACCCCGTACGCGCCCAGGGGTGGAGGCCGTCCAGGCCGCGAAGCATTGCTGGGCCGCTCGACGTCTGGGTCGGCTGTCCGCACAGTCCGCACGAGGGCTGCGGCTGCCGGATGCCGTCTCCCACGTTGGTGACGGCGGCCGACCGGGTGCTCAGCGCTCCGTCCGCACGGGTCACCCTGATCTGCTCCACCGACACTGCTCTCGCCGCCGGCGGTCACCCGATCCGCGTCAACGAACGGACGGCCGAGGCCGGTTGCCCGCCCTGTCCACCCTCACTACCCACCGGACAGCCGGGGGTATCCGTGCAGGCCGCTGAACGCCTCCTGCGGCGCTGAACACCCGTCGTGGCCGTCGCCCACATGGGGCCCGCCCCGCAGCTCACGCGCAACCCGGATCGCCGTACTGTGCCCGCCACTCCCGTGCGCGGGCGTTGTGCCATTCGACGCCCTGGACCGCCTCCTGGACCGACAGGCCGCTCAGCCGGGCGACCAGGCCCAGCGGAACCGGCCCTTCGCGGCCGGCGAGTGTCCGGCACACCTTGCCGGCCCACTGCTCCTCGGGGATGAAGGGGCGGCGACGGTACCGGTCGATCAGGGCCGTCAGGTGCTCGGCCGAGCACGCCCTGAGCACCCGCCGGCCGTCGAGCGCCGGATCGCTCCTGTGCAGAGCGGAGGAGTCCGGCACCAGCACGCTGACCAGGTCGGCCCTCGCCACGGCCTCGCCGCAGTGATCGCACAGGTCCAACGCTTCCGCGTCGTCGCCGAGCGGGCCGTCCGCCGATCTTCCGGTGTCCTCCATGCCACGCGCCTACCCGGTCGAGGTCCGCACAACCGTCACACCGGAACCCGCCCCAGGGGACGGCGCCCCTCCGCTCCCGGCCCGGAATCCCGTGTGCACCGGGCCCGAAGGGGCACACGCAGCTGCCGAGAACCCACTGAACCATCAGGAGCATGCTCGCCCTCATCCTCGGCGGCGCAGCTTGCCCCGCTCCGGCACGATCGTCCACTGCGGGCTGCCCAGGCTGGAGGGCACCATCTTGAAGGCGGGCATGCTCCGGCGGGCTGTAGTCGAGCTCCTGGACGTCGGGGGCACGATCACCACGGTCACCGTGCGCCGGCGGTGCGCATCGCCCGGTCCAGGACGTTGGGCGGCTGTTCGGGGACGGTCACCATATGGCAGTACACGACGGCGACATCCTTGTACAGGCTGAGCAGCTCCACCTCCTGCTGGTAGGTGCCCCCATCACGCTCCGGTCGGTCTGCCCGACGATCGCGACCACCGGAACATGGTCCGGCTTGGCGTTGCAGGGGGCCGGAAACGCCCCACGGCGGGAAAGTCACTCCGGTTCCTCCGGTGTGTCGGTCCAGCCTGGCGCGTCCCGGTCCTCCAATTCCTCCCGCAGCCAGGCCAACGTGGTACTCAGCAGCCGGGAGACGTGCATCTGGGAGACGCCGATGCGCTCCGCTATCCGGGCCTGCGTCCAGCCGTCCCAGAATCGGAGCTTGAGGACGGTCTGCTCGCGTTCGGGCAGCCGGGCCAGCAGCGGGCGCACCGCGATGCGGAAGTCGGCGAGTTCGATGCCGGGGTCGCAGCCGCCGAGGTGGTCGAGCAGGGCGCTGCCGCTCTCGTCGGTGTCCTGATCGCGCAGGGCGTCCAGGGAGTTGGGGCGGTAGACGCGGCCCGCCACGATTCCCTCAGTGGCCTGTTCGACGGTGAGGTGCAGGTCCTCGGCGATCTCCTCGGGCTGCGGGAGGCGGCCGAGTTCCTGTTCCAGGCGGTCGGAGCCGCGGGCGACGCAGAGGTAGAGCTCCTGAGTGCTGCGCGGGACCCGAACCGGCCAGGAGGTGTCGCGGAAGAACCGTTTGATCTCCCCGGTGATCGTGGGGATGGCATAGGTGACGAACACGACCCCTCGCTTCGGGTCGTAGCCGTCGACGGCCTTGATCAGGCCGATCGTGCCGACCTGGAGGATGTCGTCCATGTCCTCGGCACGGTGCCGGAAGCGGGCCGCGATGAACCGCACCAGTGGCATGTTCAACTCGATGATCGTGCCGCGCACGTAACTGTAGGCGTAGGTCTCGCGGGCCAGCCCGGCCAACCGCTCGAACAACGCGTCGCTCAGCTCCCGCGCCTCGTACTTCCCCATCGCCCGGCACTCGGCCGGAGTCGGTCTCGCCGGCAGATCGAGTGACGGGTCCGGGGTCGTGTCGGCGGCGTGGTGGGGTTTTCCCAAGCGGATGGACACTGGACTTCTCCTGGCATCGGGTGGACCCCCTGGACCCGTGCGCGCGAATCCTCACACGTCGCGGGTTTGTTCCCCGGGGGCGTGCCCGGCATCTTCAGGCACGGCCCTGGTGGCACCCGTCGGATGCCGGAGCGGCCTGGATCGGTCGGCAGCCGCTACATGAGCTCTTCTACCCCAAACACGACATCGAATTCGTGTTTCATCGGTCTTTCTACCGTTTTCTCCATATTCGTTCGGGATTCGTTCGGGTAGCCGTCCCGGCTCCTCCTGCTGGCGCTGACCATCAGCTGGGCCCTGCTGCTCCTGCTGCGGGTTGCCACCGGATCGGCACTGGCCGGCTGGATCACCGGGGCCCTCATTCACCGGAGCCACCGCCGGCATCGGCCGGCCCTGTGCCCGGGCTGCGGACCGCCTGCAGCGGCGCCAAGCACGCCCTCCAGGGCTGGCACGAGGCCGTGCGCTGCGAACTGCCCGCCAGCGGAACGGCGGTCCGCGTGACGATGGTCCAGCTGCCGGCCGTCAATACCCCGCAGTTCGACTGGGTGCTCAACCGGCTGCACGGCCACGCTCGCCCCGCCGCGCCCGTGTACCAGCCCGAACTCGCCGCCCGCGCCGTCCGGTTCGCCGCCGACCACCCCCGGCGCCGGGAGCACTGGGTGGGGGGCAGCACCGTCGGCACCCTGGTCGCCAACACGCTCGCACCCAGCCTTCTCGACCGCTACCTCGCCTGCACCGGCATCGACGCCCAGCAGGGGGATGACCGGCCCCGCCGCGGCGACGAACAAAACAACCTCTTGTCCCCGGGCGACTCCGAGACGGACCACGGCGCGGCCGGCGGTGCGGCACTGCTCGGCGCCGCGGTGAAAGGTAAGCGGACGGGCGGCCGGCCGCGGTGAGCACTGCGGACGTCCGTCCGCTTACCTTTCACCGGCCGCACCGTCCGACGTGCCCAGGCCCCGCGCCCGAACCCCCGGCGGCCGCCCGTGCCGCCGGTGGCTGGTGTCGCAGAACGGGTACGTGCGGCTGCGCCGGCAGGCGCACAAAGCCACCACCGGACGGTCGGACAGGCGCCGGGTGCCGTCCGGCAGGATCACCTCCACCGGGCCCTCGACCAGCAACGGGCCGCCCGGCACGACGACCACCCGGGTGGCGTAGCGCTCAGCGCTCGCGGACACCGCGCACCACCACCAGTTCCTCCTCGCGCTCGCCCGGCCGGATCAGCCCGAGCCGCTCGAACAGGGCAGCCCGAGCCGTCATGACGGGCCCGAAGAGCTGCCGCCGTCGCGCCGCCACCTCCGTGCGCAGTGCGGCTGCGTGCAGGAGCGCCAGGGTGGCCGGCACGTCCGCGAGTGCGGACTGCACGACCAGCAGCACGCCGCCCTCGGCCAGCGCCCCGGGAACGGTCCGGCAGATCCGGTCCAGGACCAGCCGTCCGTCCGGTCCGGCATCCCAAGCCAGCGCCGCGCCCCGGCCGGGAGCCGCCCCGGCCGGGTCCGTCGGGACGTACGGGGGATTCGCGGTCACCAGGTCGAAGCGCTCACCGGGCAACGGCGCCAGGAGGTCGCCCCGGCGCAGCCGGACCCGGTCGCGGTGCAGCCGGGCGTTGCACCAAGCGGCGGCCACCGCCCTGGCGGACAGGTCCACCGCCGTGACGAGGGCCCCGCTGCGCGCCGCCGTGATAGCGACGGCCCCGGTCCCGGTGCACAGGTCGAGCACCCGGCTGGAGCCGTCCAGCGGCTCCCGGCGCACACAGGCGGCCAGCAGTTCGGTGTCGCCCTGGGGCGCGTAGACCCCGGGCGGGCGAATCAACAGCATGTCGAGCGGCTGCCCGACGGGACACGGTTCACACCTGCTGCACCGGGCACCGCAGCGGTGAGCACGGCACCCGTACGCGACGGGGCCGGGGCGCACACTGAGGCCGAACATCTGACGCCGCGCCCGCCGGACCCACGTGATGCCGACACAACCAAGGAGAGGGAGCCTGGTGACGTGGACGACAGCGGCACCCCGGGCGGTACGGGCCGCGGCCACGAGCTGCCGCCGACGGTAGGCGTGGAGGAGGAGTACTTCGTCGTGGACCCCGCAAGCCGGGCCGTGGTTCCCGGCGGCCCGCGGCTGGCCGCCCGCTCCGCGGGCGTGCTGGGGGACCTGGTGTCCGGTGAGTTCGCGGACCTCCAGATCGAGGTGCGGACTCCGCCGTGCGCCACGATGGGCGAGCTGTCCGCCCAGCTGGTTCGGTTGCGCCGCACGCTCGCCGCGTGCGCCGAGGCCGAGGGCCTGACGGTGTGCCCCAGTGCGGCACCCGTGATCGGGGGCGGCGACGCTGTGCCGGTGGGCGACCACCCTCGGTACCGCGACGGGGTGAGGCTGTTCCGCACCTTGATGGACGACTTCGCGGTCTGTGCCCTGCACGTCCACGTCTGCCTGCCCGACCGCGAAGTGGCGGCCCTGGTCGGCAACCACCTGCGCCCGTGGCTGCCGCTGCTGGTGGAGATGAGCGCCAACTCGCCCTTCCACGCCGGACGGGACACCCGGTTCGCGAGCTGGCGCTCGGTGCTGCGGCTGCGCTTCCCCTCCCTCGGGCCGCCACCCTGGGTCGAGTCCTTCGACGACTACCGGCGCGTCGCCGCCTCGATGGCGGCGGTCGGCGGGAGTTCCTTCGCGGAGCTGCCGTTCTGGGACACCCGCCCGCACCCGCGCCTGCCGACGCTGGAAGTGCGATGCATGGACGTTCCGGCCGAGTCCGCCGACTCAGTGGCCCTGGCGGCCGTCGTGCGCGGTCTGGTGGTGACCTCCGCCCGCCTGGCGGAGCGCGGCGACAAGGGCCCGCAGCTTCGCGGTGAGCTGTTGCGCGGCGCGTACTGGTACGCGACCCGCGACGGCTGGCCTGGGCCGGGGGCGGACGCGCTGACCGGGCGCGTCCTGCCGGCCCCGGAGCGCGCACGGAGGCTGGTCGAGCACATCGGCGCCGCGCTGGAGGGCCTGGGGGACCTGGAACGGGTCACCGCTTTCGCCGACCGGCTGGCCGCCCGGGGCAGCGGCGCCCACCGCCAGCGTGCCGCGCACCGGGCCGGTGGCCTGCCCGCGGTCGTGGACGACCTCGCGAACTGCATGACCACCCCGCAGGCCGTCCCGCCCCGGTCATCCGCACGGCAGAACCCCCAGGGGCACGACCCCGACGGATGTGCCAGCGTGGAGGAAGCCGGAAGGGCACGCGGACCCATGTCCACGGACGCCCGCGAACGCCCGGAGAAGCCGATGGACGACAGCACGGAACAGCACGGACGCCCGCCGGAGCGCGGCGGGCGGGTGCGCCGTGACGGGTACGTCCGCCTGAACGCTGCCGACCTCGGCATCGACACCGCGGCACTGGCCGAGGACTTCACCCGGCTCGCCGACTCCTACCAGGACCTGCCGCCGGACCCGTACGCCCGTGAGACCCACCGCTTCCGCCGCTACTCGCACGCCGTCCACCTGCCCTGGACCGGCGAGCTCTCCTACATCCCCGGCGCCCCCGACGAGGAGTTCGGCACCGTCACGGAGTACTCGCAGGACGAGCACAACCCCGAGTACCCCCGGGTGCGGCGCCGGCTGCCCGACATTCCGGAAGCCCTGCACCGCAACCGGCTGCTCGACGCCCTCGTCCGCGCCGACCTGGACCGCGCACTGTGGCTGGAGGACCTGCACCGCGTCCCCGTCTACGTCGGCATCCATCTGATCTCGCTCAGCGTCCACGACCAGGAGCAGGAGGCGGTGTCCTCACCGAATTGCCTGCACCAGGACGGCGGTTCACCGGCCACCTTCACCTTCGCCCACCTGATCGGCCGCCGGAACGTGAAGGGCGGCGAGAACGTCATCGCCACCCCGGAGAGCGCCGGCCGGCAACCCGACGCGCTGCCCCCGGAAGCGATCCACGACCGCTTCGTGCTGACCGAGCCGCTGGACGGCTACGGAGTGCACGACCGGCGCGTCAGCCACTACGTCGGCCCGGTCCGCCTCGGTGACGACGGGGACGAAGGGCGACGCGACATCCTCATCATCGGAATCGCCCCCTATGCACCCGGGCTTTGACCGGGGGATCCACTCCCTGAACCCGCTGGGCGCTTCGTACTGGAGCATCGGGACGCGGTCCCCTGGTGGCGTGCCTGCGGGGAGCAGCTTCAACGCACCACAGGAGCTTGAAAGGAGGATGATCGCGCGGGCACGGCCGCGACGTCCCGGCCGAGGACGGGTGGGAATGCTGTGGTCAGGGCAGCGGGGTGGCTTGCAGGCAGGTGTGCTCGCCGAGCCCTTTCGTCGCGGCGTCCAGGGGCCTGGCCACACTGGCTTGGATCTCCACCCGGAAGGTTCCGGTGTCGTCGGCGTAGATCGGGACGCCGTCGGACGTCCTGTCGCCGGTGGCGTGGACAACGACGATCTCGGGCGGTCGGTGCGCGCCTGGTGGGCCCGGCATGGTGATCGCGTAGCGCTCGGCGGTGTCCATGGCGGGCCTCATTCTGCAGGTGCGGCACCGGCGTCGCTGAGGGCGGCGCGGACGGGGTCGCGGACGGTGAAGACCTCGTGGGTGTCGGTGATCTCCAGCAGGCGCCTGGTCTGCTCGAACGGGGCGGCCAAGACCAGGGCGGTCGCGGCAGCGTAGGCGGCGAGGCGCGCGAGGGAAGCTGTCCGCCCGCTTATGATCCTGCCCCGCCGATGGGCTCGGAATCCACCCGGCCGCGGCCGCCGGAGTCGACCGCTCGACCGTCCTCGGCGACACTCTTGAGGATCATCGCGCCAGTCGGGGTAACCCACCAACCCGCATGCTCGTTGCCCAGAGGCCTCGCCGCCCCGGCTGTCCGCAGGCAACGCCGTGGGCGACGGGCTGATGGCGATCGTCTTCTGCGGAGGGCACCCGTGTGGCGTGTTGCTATGCCCGCGGCCCACCGAGGACGGTGTCGGTGGACAGTGGAGGCGGCTGTCTTTGCGCACCGGACGGAGAGGGCGTCGGCATGACGTTTCAGCATCCTGCTCGTAAGCATGGGAACGGTCGGCGCGGGCGGTTCGAGGAGTTCGCGGAGCTGGCGTCGAACTTCACCAGCTCGCCGCTGTTCGCGGCGCTGTGCCTGTGCTTGGTGGGGGCGGTCGTCGTGGTGCACGTGGCCGGGCTGCCGATCGGGTGGCAGCTTCTGGTGGGCGATGCGATGGGCGCGGTGACGCTGTTGCTGCTGGCGATGCTGAAGAACTCCGAGCGGCGGGCCGAGCATGCCATCCAGCGCAAGCTGGATGCGATCGTCCGGGCGATGCTGGAGCAGCACGAAGGCAAGCGCGGTCAGGCTTACGAGGATCTGAAGGCAGCCATCGGGATGGAGGAGCGGCTGTAGGGGCCTGGGAGGATTCAGGTCTGGGCGGCGATCGCGACGCACAGCGCCGCGACGCCGAGGGCGAGCCAGGCGAGGTAGTCGCCGACGTGTCCGGAGTGCAGGCGGCGCAGCGCCCGCAGGGCTCGGGCAGCCACGTGCCGGTCGGCGGCAGGCCGGCGGAGGGCGGCCGTGGCCAGGGCGAGAGCGACGGCCGCGGACAGCAGGCCCAGCAGCACCCCGGTCACGGTCCAGTCCGCGACCGGCACGGGTCCGGGCGGCGTGTTGGCGTGGGTGAGGACGACGGCGGTGTAGCCGTCGGGGTCGGTGAAGACGGCCGCCCCACGGGCCAGGGCGGCGGGGATGGCGGGCAGGGAACCGACAAGGACGGCGAGGCCGAGCAGACCGGCCGGGACGACCGTCATGGTGTGCGGCACGGCGCGCTGCGGGGAGCGGATCTCGGGTTCCTCGCCCTCGCCGGTGGTCTCGTCCTCGTCCGGTCGGCTGTGTGGGGCCGGGCCGGCCCCGAAGAAGATCCGCAGGGCCGCGCGGAGAGCGGCTGCGCCGGTGGTGGCGGAGGCCGCGACGAACACGGCGGGCAGCCACGGCTGCCAGTGGGCGGCGGCGTCCTCGCTCAGGGCCTTGCCAAGGCCGGTACCGAACGGCGGCATGCCGGCCAGGGCCAGGGCGCCGGCCACGAACAGCACGCCGACGGTGCGCAGGTCGCGCGCCTTGCCGTGCAGGCCGTGTTCATCGACGGAGCCGTAGCGGTCCAGAAGTACACCGGTGAGGGCGAACAGCGCGGCCTTCACCAGGCCGTGCGCGGCGACGTACACCGCGGTGCCGGTGGCGCCGTCGGGGGTGAGCAGGGCGACGGCGATGAGGAACAGGCCGACGTGGCTGATGGTGGAGAACGCGAGCAGACGCTTGAGGTGGCGCTGCTGCCAGCACATCAGGGCGCCGAGGAGTGCGGTCAGCACACCGATCGCGGTGAAGGTGGTGCGGAAGGCCTGGTGGGGGATGCCGCCCGGGCCGGAGAAGACGGTCCAGTAGACGCGGGCGATGCCGTAGACGCCGAGTTCGACCATGGCGCCGGACATCAGCATGCACACCGGGGTGGGCGCCACCGCGTGCGCGTCGGGCAGCCAGAAGTGGAACGGCACGGCGGCGGCCTTGACCAGTAGGGCGGTGGCGATCAGGGCGAACGCGGCCACGGTCAGCACGTCGGTGTGGTGGCCCGCGAGCTGCCGGCCGAGGCGGGCGAGGTTGAGTTCGCCGGTGCGGGCGTAGAGGAGGCCGATGCCGAGCAGGGAACAGTAGGCGGCGAAGGAGGTGACGATACCGAAGGTGAGCGCCCCGTGGAGCGGGCGGGGGTCTTCGATGCGGTAGCCGGTCAGGGCGTAGGCGGCGGCTCCCATGAGTTCGAAGAAGACGAAGGCGTTGAACAGGTCACCGGTGAGCGCGAAGCCGGCCATGCCGGCTTCGAACAGCAGGATCAGGGCGGGGAAGGTGCCGGCGTGCTCGCCGGTGGGTTCGTCGAAGTAGCGCCAGGCGTAGATGACGACCGCGAGGACCAGGACGGCGACGAGCAGCGCGAGTCCAGCGCCGATGGGGTCGGCGGCGAGCACGATTCCGAGGCGGGCGGGCCAGCCGCCCAGGTCGGCGGTAACGAGGCGCCCGTCGGTGCGTGTCCAGAGCAGGGCGAGGCACACTGCCTCGGCACCGGCGCAGGTGGTGGCCAGGATGTCGCAGCCGACCCGGGGTAGTCTGCGGCCGGCGACGGCGAGCAGGGCCGCCCCGAGCAGCGGAATGGCCACCGCGAGCGGCAGCAGGGCGGCTTCGGTCACGGTCAACCCTTGAGGCCGGTGAGGGCCTGCGGGTCGACGGTGTGGTGGCGTTTACGCAGTTGGATGGTGAGGGCGAGCAACAACGCGGTGACGGTCGCGCCGACGACCACGTCGGTCAGGGCGAGGGCCTGCACGACGGGGTCGACGACGGGGCGGGTACCGGGGGTGAGGTCGGAGTAGACGGGGGCGGTCGCGCCGCGCCGGTAGCCGACGGCGAGAAGCAGGAGGTAGGTGGAGGACTGGGCGACGGCGAGGCAGCCGATGGCGTGGATGAGGTTGCGGCTGGTGACCAGGCCGTACAGGGCGATGAGCAGGACCCATCCGGCGGCCAGGAAGGCCCACGTTCCCATCAGGTGTCTCCGTCTCTCTGCTGGTCGGGGTCGGTGAGTTCGACGGCCTGGTCGAGGAAGTGTGCGAGCAGGGCGATCAGGGCGCAGGCGACTTCGACGCCGACTGCGGCGTTGAGGACCGGGACGGTGCCGCCAGAGGTGATGGTGTTGAAGGTGCCCAGCGGCAGCACGTTCTTGAGGAACGCTCCGCCGGCGATCAGGCCGGCCAGGCCGACGAGGCTGTAGGAGGCGGCGGCGAGCGAGTCCGCGACGTCGAGGACGGCCAGCGGGCGCAGTTGCTTCAGGGCCCGGTAGTCTGCGGCCACGTAGGCCAGGTGCAGAGCGGTGGCGAGGACGACGCCGCCCTGGAAGCCGCCGCCGGGGCTCAACTGGCCGTGCGCGACGATGTAGACGCCCACGACCAGGGTGACCGGCAGCAGCAGCGCGCCGAAGAGGCGGGTCGTGGGCGTGACCCGCTCCGCTTCGGCGCGTCGGTGGCGTTCGTCGCGGGCCCGGCGCAGCAGCAGGGTCGCCCCGAGCACGGTGCCGAAGAGGATGGACTCCTCGCCGAGGGTGTCGAAGGCCCGGATGTCGAAGTTGACGGCGGAGACGACGTTGGCGGTGCGCCGGTCCAACGCCGCCACCACCGCCCGGTCCCCGTAGGGGTGGCTGTCCGCTCCGAACGGCGGGAGGTGAGTGCACGCGGCCGTGAAGAACGCGGCGATGACGGCGGCCGCTGCCAGGAACATCGTCAGCCGGGCGCGGGCCGTCACTCCTGTTCCCGTCCGTTGTCGCCGGCACCGGCCCGGTCGTTGGTGCGGGTGGGGCGGCGGGTGACCTTGCGTACGGTCAGCAGGATCAGCAGCGGGGTCAGCGCGGTGCCCACGGCGAGCTGGGAAAGGGCCACGTCGGGCGCCTGCAGCACCGCGAACAGCACCGCCAGGCCCAGACCGAGCACGGAGAGGACGACCGCCTGGCGGGCCGGGTCACGGGTGAGGACCGCCGTGGTGGCGGCGAGGACGACGAAGGCGACGACAACTCCGATCAGCCATGCGTTCACGGCCTGCTCACCTCTTCGGCCTCGGCTTGGCGGGTAGCACGGCCGATGGCAATCGTGGTGACCGTCCCGCCGACGGCGAAGACCAGGCCGATGAACAGCGTCTTGGCCGCCCCCCGGCCCGGTCCCTGGTCGACTGCCACGGCCGCGGCGATCAGCGGCACACCGGCCACCGAGGCCGGGGCCAGGGCGTGCAGGCGCGTCAGCGCTCCGCGCAGCCGTAGCACCGCGGCCGCGGACAGCAGCACGCACCCCACTCCGGCCCACAGCAGCACGAGCACGATCACATGGCGTGACGTCAATCCGAACTCCCTCCCCCGCACCCGGTGTGGCCGGCCGGGCGGGGCGCGGTCTCATCAGTTTTCGGGCGTGGAACCGTGCGGGTGGGCGTCGTGGGGGCGGCCGGCGACGAAGCGGGCGAAGACGAGGGTGCCGGCGGGAGCCAGGACGGCCAGCATCAGCGCGAGATCCTGGTAGGAGGACCGGTCGTACGCCATCGGGAGCAGCAGGAACACCGCGCCGGCCACGGTCGACAGCATCGACGCCCCGATCAGGCGGCGCACCGCGGTGCCTCGCGTCGCGACCCACAGGCATGCCGGCGCCGGGATCGCGAGCAGGACCAGGGCCGCCGCTGTCCAGGCGTTCACCGCGCGTCGTCCGTGCGGGCCACGGCCTCCTCGACCGGTCCCGGGGTCGGGCGCAGGGCGTGCACGATGACCTCGTCGTCGCGGGGCACATCGATCACGCAGGTGTCCGGGGAGGCGGCGAGCAGCGTGCCGGCCCACCCGGCTCCCGCTCCGGGGCGCAGCCGAATGCGCCGAACTCTCCCGCCTCGGTGATCAGGGGCCATCGCGGCCGTCAGCACGGCCAGACCGCGCACGACCGAGCCCGGCAGCGCGAGGAGCGCACGCACCGCGCCACGCCCTCCTCCGACGCGGACGCGTGCAGCCAGACGCATCCTGCGGGCCGCGACCGCCCCGCCCAACGCGGCAGGAACGGCCACCAGCAGCTCGACGGGCGAGACGGAGCCGATGAACACCACCGTCAGCCCCGTCAGCACAGCACCCCACATCACGATCTCCACCAACCGGGCGAGCACCGGACCTCCTGTAGTCCCCGGGCCATTTTTCGGTTGCCGGCCACCCGGCGGCTCCGCGTCGCAGACGGCGCCTCCACGTGCGCTGTCCAACGCCGGCCGTGTCATGGCCTCCGGGTCAGTCGGGAGGCTCCGACGGGCGGGGGTGGCCGGGCTCCGGCGAAGCAGGCTCCGTGGGCTCGCCCGGGCCGGGCGGGGCCGGCGGTTCAGGGGGTGGTTCGGGCGAGCCGGGAGGCGCGGGCGGATCCGGCGGCACCGGTGGCTCCACCGGTGCCGGCGGACTGGGCGGCTGCGGCGCCGGCGACGGCGGAACCGGGGTGACGTCGGGGTCGGGCGGCACGGGAACAGTACCCACGTTCACCAGCTCCTATCGGCCCAGGGCGTGTTCGAGTTCCTTCTTGTTCATCTTCGAGCGCCCGTGGATGTTGCGCTGCCTGGCCTCGTTGTAGAGCTGCTCCTTCGTCGGCCCCTGGGCGCCGCTGTGCGACCGCAGCCCACCGCGACGGGAGGAGGACATGTCCTTCACCGAGCTGCGGCTGGCGGTCTTCGACTCCCCGTGCCGGGCCCGCTCCTTGTTCACGGTGCGGGCAGCGATCTCCTCGGCACGCTTCTCGCTCTCACCGCGCTCCAGCGCACTGTCCTTGATGTGCTCGTACTGCCGCTCCCGCTTGGGACTCGATCCGCGAGGCATGGTCACACACTCCTGTCCGATGACTGCGGGGTGCGGGTTCCCCGCATCCGTGAGAGGAACCCGCTACCGGCACCGGGCAAACCGGCTTGCACCCGTCCAGCCGCGCGCCCCAGCGCGTCGGCGAGGGCTCCGAGGGCGTGCGCCGCCTGCTGCTGGCGGCTGCGGTCCCGGGCCCGGCCATCGAACCGGCCGTGCGCCCCGAAGTCCCGCCGGGCATCCACCGGCTCGAACAGGTTGTCCGGGTCCGTGGCGCGGCGCCGACGGTCCTCCTGCTGGGAGTCGAAGCCCGTGCGGGCCAGGTAGCGGTCCAGCAGCCCGGGCACAACGGCGTTCGCCACCAGGGTCGCCACCGTGCTGCCGCCGACCCAGTACTCCCGCCGCCCGGGGTGGTCGGCGGCGAACAGCACGGCGCGGGCAGCGACCTCGGGCTGGTAGATCGGCGGAACCGGCTGCGCCCGACGGGGCAGGCGGGACCGGACCCAGTCGAACTGCGGGGTGTTGACGGCCGGCATCTGCACCATCGTGGTCCGCACCCGAGTACCGGAGGCGAGCAGTTCGCAGCGCAGCGCCTCGTTGAAGCCCTGGATGGCGTGCTTGGCGCCGCTGTAGGCGCTCTGCAGCGGGATGCCGCGGTAGGCGATCGCCGAACCGACCTGCACGATCGCCCCGGCATCCCGGGGCAGCATCCGGGCCAGGGCGGCCCGGGTGGCGTAGACGTAGCCGAGGTACGTGACCTCGGTGACGCGCCGGAACTCCTCCGGGGAGACCTCGGTGAACGGGGCGAAGACGGAGGCGAACGCGTCGTTGACCCACACGTCGATCGGCCCGAGTTCTTCCTCGGCCCGTTCGGCGGCGGCCTCCACCGCGTGTGCGTCGGCGACGTCGGCCTCGATGGCGATGACCTTGGCAGCGCCGGCCCGCTCGGCCTCGCGCACCGCCGCTTCGAGGCCGGTCCGGCCGCGGGCGATCAGCGCGAGCCGGTCCCCGCGGGCGGCGAACGCCTCGGCGGTCGCGCGGCCGATGCCGCCGCTGGCCCCGGTGATGACGATGGTCCGGCAGGCAGTTTCCATACTGCTTCGGGTTTCCCGGAAACAGCGGGGCAAACGGCCCGACGCCACGTGCGTGGCCGGTCGTCGAGCCGTAGCGTCGATAGGGTGGACATGCCGGGGGCGTGAGTCAGGGAGGCTTCGATGCCGGCCGCAGCACTGTTCGATGTCGACGGCACACTGCTCGACACCAGTTACTGGCACACCGTCGCCTGGACCGAGGCGCTCGCCCAATTCGGCCACACCCCGGCGATGGCCCGCGTCCACGGGGCGATCGGCATGGGCGGCGACCAGCTCCTCGACCACGTGCTGGGCGACCGCCGCGACCACGGCCAGGACGAGGCGATCAGCGCGGCGCACCAAGCGCTCTTCGCCCGGTTCTGGCCGCGCCTGCGGCCGTTCGACGGCGCCGGCGACCTGCTGCGGGAACTGAGACGGCGCGGCTGGACGATCACCCTCGCCTCCTCTGCCTCGGGGCGTGACCTGGAAGCGATGCGCAGGGTGCTGGCCGCCGACGACGCGATCGATCACGCCACCTGTGCGGACGACGTCGAGGCCAGCAAGCCCGCCCCCGACCTCGTCCACGCTGCTCTGGCCACGTCCGGCGCCAGGCCGGGCGAGGCGCTGTTCGTCGGCGACACCCCGTGGGACGTCCAGGCCGCCGCCGGGGCCCGGGTCACCTGCGTGGCGGTGCTCTCCGGCGGCTTCGGCGAGCGGGCCCTGCGCTCGGCCGGAGCCCTCGAGGTGCACACCGATGTCGGCGAACTCCTCGCCCGCCTCGATTCCAGCGCCCTCGCGGACCCGACGCACTTCCAGCCCGTACGCGGCTGAGCGCACAGCCGTGGACGACTCCCCCGACGGCGGGTACGCGGTCTCCGCAGAGTTCTACGATCTCCTGCAGGCCGAGACCGACCGCCGTCTGGCCGAGCGGCGCTTCGCCGCGGCCGCCACGCGGGCCCGCCACGCGGTCCTTGATGTCGGCGCCGGGACCGGCACTGCCACCGAAGTCCTGCTGCGCGCCTCCAGTGTGCCCGTCCACGCCGTCGAACCGGCCCCGGCCATGCGCGCCGCCCTGCTCTCGCGCCTGGCCCACCTCGGGGCGGACCAGCGCGCTCGTGTCACCGTGCACCCCGAGCCCCTCGCGGCGGCAGGCCTGACGGCCGTGGCGGACCTGGCCGTCGCCTCCAACGTGATCGCCTGTCTGGACCCCCCGACCAGGCGGGCCACGTGGAAGGCGATCTCGGCAGCCCTCCTGCCCGGTGGCCTGCTCCTGTTCGATCCGCCGCCCGCCGGCCTGCCGCGAGGGTCCGAGGCGGCGGGACGGCTCGGTCCGGTGCGGGTCGGCCCCGACCTGTACAGCGCCGACGTCACCCGCTGGCCCCATCGCGGGGTCCTGCGCGTGGTCTTCACCTACCGCGTCGAACGAGAGCGGGCACTCCTGCGCGAGGCCCGGGAGGCGTTCGACGTGTGGCCTGCCCCGCCCGAGCGGCTCACCGAGGAACTCGAAGCCGCAGGACTGCACGTTGTGCAGGCGCCCGGATCCGACCTCGTGGCGGCTCGCCGCCCCGCTCTCTAGATCCGACCTCGCCCGCTTGCGGGCATCACGTTCCGGGTGCCACTGCTGCTGGACGGCCCACAGCAACGAGCGTTTGACCGGAACTCGGATGAACCACAAGCCCAGCTCCGGTCACTCACCACCGTCATCGGCGGCTGACTGGTCGCCGCCGGCCAGCGCCCACCCCACAATACTTCCGCCGTACACGGTGAAGCCCACCCCGATCAGCCAGGACTGGACCACCAGGACCGCGCCGACCGTGCCGTAGGAGACGGCGTTGGAGACCAGCAACGGGGCGAAGACCAGCCGGGAGAACAGCCGGAGGCCGGCCAGGGCGACCATCGTGGCCACCGCCCCGGGCACCAGTCCCCGCCGCGGGGCACGGGCCCCGAGCAGAAAGCGCGGAAGCCACCAGAACAGCAGCAGACCTCCCAGCACCGTGGCGAGGATCCGCAGGGTCGGTTGGACGGCAGCATGCCGCCACGGCACGCCGCTCCACGCCGCGAGGACGAGATAGCCGGTCAGCCCGGCCAGCGCGACAACTTGGCGCCCCACCCGGTGCCACGGTCCTCGCGGCAGGCCCCAGATCCGCTCGTAGGCGCCCTGCATCGCACCCGTCAGCGAGACGCCGAAGAAGGCCAACGCGGCGAGGCTGAACCCGGTGGTCGTGCTGAGGACCTGCCCGCGTGAAGTGAACAGCGTCTCGACGGCCTGGCCACCGCGTGGCGACAGCCCCAGGCCGTCGGTGATCCACTGGGCGATCCCGTTGCCGCGGGCAGGGGAGGCCGCCGCGATGACCATGAGCAGCGGCACCAGGGTCACGAAGAACAGCGCGGCGAAGGCCAGCGAACGCTGCATCAGCTCGATCTCCCGCCCGCGCCCCCACGCGCGCCCACACACAGAGCGCAACCGGTGCCAGGCCGCTCTCACAGGGCACGCCTTCGCACGCCGGTCAAGCGCCAGAACCTGAGGCATCCGGCCAGCGCCGAACGTCCCGGCGCCGCGAAGTACCTTGCTGTGCCACCGCAACCACCTCGGCCTCCCGAAGGCGTCTGCGCCCGAAGGGGGCACCTGCCGGGGCCGGACGCCATAGATTGGACGGCCCCGGTCAGCGGTTCAGGGCGGGCAGGACCAGCTCACGGTAGGCGTCGAAGAAGACCTCCTGATCGGGGCCGATCTGTCCGACGTAGACCTCGTCGAACCCGGCGCGCGCATATGCACGCGTTGTCTCCACGTGCTCCTCCACATCGTCACCGCAAGTGACCTCGTCGGCGACCATGTCGCGGGTGACGAGCTGACTTGCCTGTTCGAAATGCGCCGGGGTGGGCAGGAGCTGGGCGAGTTCGCCGGGCAGCAGCTCGGTCGGCCACAGCCGGTGCACCACGTCCACGGCCGCTTCCCGGTTGCTGCTCCAGCACACCTTCACGCCGCCCACCACCTTCTTGCCCTGGCCCCCGGCCTCCCGGAACGCACTCACGAGGTCGGCGTCCGGGGTCATGGTGACGAACCCGTCCCCGATCCGGCCGGCCAGTTCGGCGGCCTTCGGACCGAAGGCGGAAACGTACACCGGCGGCTGCTGGTCGGGGGCGGTGTAGAGGCGGGCGTTGTCGACGGTGTAGTGCCGGCCGCTGTGGCTGACCGGTTCACCGGTGAACAACTTGCGCATCACCTCGACGGCCTCCTCCAGCATCTCGGCCCGCACCTCGAACGACGGCCACGCATCGCCGTGGATGTGCTCGTTCAACGCCTCCCCCGTCCCGACACCGAGAGCGAAGCGCCCATCCAGCAGAACGCTGGAGGTGGCGGCGGCCTGCGCGGTCACCGCCGGATGCAGCCGAACCGTCGGACAGGTCACCAGCGTGGTGACCGGCAGCGAGACGGCCTGCGACAACGCCCCGATCACCGACCACACGAACGCGCTGTTGCCCTGCGCGTCGTTCCACGGATGGAAGTGATCGGAGACCGCCAATCGGGTGAACCCGGCCCGCTGCGCACGGCGGGCCTGGTCGATCAGCTCCGCTGGGGAGAACTCCTCACACGACAGGAAGTAGCCGTACTCGGTCAATCGGAATCTGCTCCTTCGTGAACGTCCTCCCCCGTTCGGGAGGCGGCGGCCACCCGGGCACTGCCACCACCACGCTAGGCCGAAGGTCCTTCGAGTGGTCCCTGACAGCGCCGCACGGCCACCGGACTCGACCGCAAACGGGTTAAGCCGGCGAACGGGCAGAGCCCACTGGCCTCGCCCCGACGAGTACGGACGGCCAGTTGGCGCCAACGTCCAGGCCTGCCCGCGCAGCGGGACCGGGACTCCTCCAGGACGGGCGGGTCTCCCGGGCGATTCGGCTCGGGTTCAGCGCTGTGGGAACCGGTGCTGTTCGATCAGGCGGACGAAGTCGTCCCAGTACAAGGGGCCGGGCTGCCGGTCCGGGCCACCGAGGGCAACTCCGGCGATGTGCTCCGCGCCGGGGGCCCCTGCGGCCCGCACGAGCGCCGCGCCGGTGCCGAGCACGGCCACCGGTTTGCCGTGCCGCAGTGCCTCGTTGACGAACCGGACGGCGTCCGGATTCACGACGAGCGCGTCCTCTGTGCCGTCCGGGACGACCACGGCGTCGTACAGCACCGAGGCAGTGGTCGCCAACGCTCGGTCGACCTCCACGTCTTGGCCGTCGCTGCCGCCCACGCTCCGCCGTGCCGGGCCAGAGTCTCCACCGTGGCACCCTCGGCCTGCAGGCCGGTGCGCGCGGCACGCACCTGGGCGGCGTCCACGCTGTGCCACCAGGACGGCGACCTTGCGGGTTCGGATGCCCGTACCGCGCAGGTTCTCCAGGCTCAGCGCGGGCGAGACCCGCTCCCCTGCTGCTGTTTCGGCCTCGCCCTTCTCGCGGGACCGATCGGGCGCGGGCTCGCCGATACGGCAGGCGACCTCCACAGCCAGCTCCTCGTCCACGCGGGTCAGATTCGCAACCATCCGGCGCCGCACGGCCTGGTCCCCGACCTTGCCGAGCTCGAAGGAGAACGCGGCGATGATGTGCTCCCGCTCCCAGTCGGCCATACTGCGCCAGAACAGCGCGGCCTGACTGTAGTGGTCGGCGAAGCTGGGGCTGCGGCGACGGATCGCACGGCCGTCGCCCCGCTCCTGGTAGTGCTCGAACACACCCTCGGACAGTCGGCCGCCACCCAGGGTGGCCGGGCATCCACCGCCGACCGAGTTCGGCGCGTAGCTCGTCCCGGGGTGGATCACCTGCTGGCCGTAGCCGTCGCGCTGGTTGGTGCGCACCTCGGTAGTGCGCCGAACCCGGGAGTCGCGCCATCGCGGCTGATATCCCGCCCCCAAACCGGGCACCCGCGAAAGCAAGTGCAGCATTTCCTCCGCATCGGCGAAGGACCGCATCGGAGGAGGGGGAAGAAACGGAGGTCATGGTGATCGTCCTCGGAGTCATCCTCCTTGTCATCGGATTCGTCACCGGAATCGGCATCCTGTGGACCATCGGCATCGTCCTGGCCCTCATCGGCCTCATCCTGTGGATCATGGGCGCGGTCGGCCACGAGGTCGGCGGCCGCCGCCACTACTGGTAGGCACCAGCGAACCAGCCACTGGCCCCGTGGAGGCAGCGCAGCCCTGCTGGGCCACGACACCAGCCATGCGCCGCACACGTGGACGGTTCGGTTCAGGCCGTGTGCCTGCACCGGTTCTCCGTATGACCTGGCGTCGACGCCGGCCGTACCGACTCCGGTCGCCTTGCTGCCGGTGACGCGAGCCTCTCCCCATCCGTCAGGCAGGCGCGACGATGCCGCCGGGACTCGCCAGCGGCATCGTCGCGCTCCAGCGTGCGGGTCAGGCGGATCACGACGGGCTCAGTGACCGGGTGCGAGCGTGGCGGCGGCTTCGAGCACCAACCCGTGAACGAACGCTTGGGGCAGGTTGCCGCGCAGCTGGCGTTGGGCGACGTCGAACTCCTCCGCATAGAGGCCGGGCGGACCGCAGGCTGCACGGTTGCGTTCGAACCAGCGCACCGCTTCCACGTCGTTGTGCTGCTGATGCTCCGCCAGGGCCATGACGAATCCGCACAGCAGGAAGGCACCCTCGGCGTCCTGAAGAGGCCTCCTGTCGTGGCGGAACCGGTAGACGTAGTGGTCCTGCACGAGATCGGCGCGCACCGCTCGCAGGGTGGCGATGGTGCGCGGGTCTTCGGGAGGCAGGGCGCCGCGGATGGCGGGCAGCAGCAGGGCCGCGTCCACGCCCGTCCGGGTCGGGGAGCGCTGCCACCGGCCGGTGGGATGCAGGCAGTCGGCGGAGGTCTCCGCGAGGATCGCATCCGCCAGCGCCTGCCAGCCGGCGGCGCGCCCGCTGCCGGCCCGGGGTGCTGCGGCGGCGATCGCTCGAAGGGCGGCCGCGCAGATCAGGCGGCTGTGCGCCCACCGGTCGTCGTGCAGTTCCCAGATCCCGGCGTCCGGCTCGCGATGCCGGGTGGCGATCACGTCGGCGGCGGTGAGCGCGGCGTGCCAGCCGTCGGGGTCGAGCCGGTCGTGGCGGGCGGCGGCGGCAAGCAGCAGCAGGCTCTCCCCGAACACGTCGAGCTGGAACTGGCGGTTGACGTGGTTGCCGACGACGTCGAAGCCACCTGGGTAGCCGGGCAGGTCGAGGGTGCGCTGGTCGGGTACCGCCGCACCGGTCACGGTGTAGGCGGGCGCGAGAGCCGGACCGTGTTCGAGCAGACGGGCGGTGACGAACCGTACGGACTCGTCCAGCAGCGCGTGCGGCCCCGCGGCGGCGACGGCCTGGCCGATGTAGGCCTGGTCGCGGATCCACACGTACCGGTAGTCGTAGTTGCGGCCCGTCTCGGCGCGTTCGGGCAGGCTGGTGGTGGCCGCTGCCACCGTGCCGCCTCCGGGACCTGTGAGGCCGGCCAGGACGCTGTAGGCGTGCCGGGCGTCGCGCCGGCCCAGCGTGTTCGCTAGGTCGGGCACGCGCGCGGTCCAGGCCGCTTCGGTGGACCGCCACAGCACGTCGGCCGCCTCCGGTTCGGGCAGGGGCCGATCGGAGATCTCCAGGACGAGGTCGTGGTGCTCACCGGTCTCCAGACGCATCATGGCGGACAGCGCCGTATCGCCCGGCCGGGCGTCGGGCGCTCCGCTCCAGCGCACATACAGTTTTCCGGCCCGTGCCGTCCAACGCCCCTGCCCGTCCCGGCGCACCTTGCGCAGCCGGTGTGTGCCGAATCCGGGGGCCGGGTGCAGGTGGACGTCGAGGCGGGCGTCGCCGTCGACCGCCAGGATCCGGCGCAGCACCACCGCACGGTGCCGGTCGCCGGGGTAGGCGAGGGCTTCGCGGCATTCGACGACGCCGGTGATGGTGATCCAGCGGCTGCGCCAGATGAGGCTGCCGCTCTCGTAGTAGCCGCCCCAGACGAACGGGTCCGTGGGGGTGACGGTGTACCAGCCCGGGCCACCGATCAGGGTGGCGAAGACGGCGTCGCTGTCCCAGGTGGGTGCGCACATCCACACGATGTCACCGCGCGGTCCGACCAGGGCGCCGCGCTCGCCGTCCGCGAGCAGGGCGTAGTCACGCAGGGCGTGAGGGGCGGGAGAGCCCTCGATGGGGGCGGTCACGTTCTCGTCTCCTGGGGTACAGCGGTGCGGGCCGCGTGTCCGCGGCCGGATGGACGCGGAGCGCCGGGAACGTGCACGGTCTGCGGAGGCCGGCGGCCGTCGTCGAGAGCGAGCCGGGTCTCCTCAGGCGCGGACACGGTAGCGCTCCGCCACCTCGGTGCGGAGGGCCAGGCCGAGGCCTGGCTCCCCGCTGTGGCCCGGGCGGACCAGTCCCCCGTCCGGGCTGAGGGTTCCCTCGAAGAGGAGGTTCTCGATCCGGACGTGGTCGTGGAACCATTCCAGGTGCCGCAGGTTCGGCACGGCGGCCGCAGCGTGTGCGTGGACGTGCGGGGCGCAGTGTCCGGACAGTTGGAGTCCGTGGGCCTGGGCCAGGGCCGCTGCGCGCAGCCAAACGGTGATGCCGCCGCAGCGGGTGACATCCGCCTGCAGGCAGTCCACGGCCGAGGCCATGCGGGCGAAGTAGGGCAGGTCGTATCCGTACTCGCCGGCCGCGACGTCGCAGGTGACGGCGTCGCGGACGTGGGCGAGGCCGGTGAGGTCATCGGAGGAGACGGGCTCCTCGAACCAGCTCGCCCCCAGGCCGGCCAGCGCCCGTCCGACGCGGACGGCCTGTTTGCGGGTGTAGGCGCCGTTCGCGTCCACGTACAGGGCGGCGTCGTCGCCGACCGCCTGCCGGGCCTGCTCGGTGCGTTCCAGGTCGCGCCGTTCCCGGCGACCCCAGCTCTCGCCGATCTTGATCTTGAATCGGTGGAAGCCCTGTTCGACCCAGCCCGCGAGCTGCTCGGCGAGTTGCCGGTCGGTGTAGGTGGTGAAGCCACCGCTGCCGTAGAGGGGAACCTCGCGGCGGGCGGCGCCGAGCAGGTCGACCAGGGGCAGGCCGAGCAGGCGGGCCTTGAGGTCCCAGAGGGCGATGTCGACGGCTGAGATCGCGCCGGCGACCAGCCCCGGGCGGCCGACGTTGCGCACCGTGCGGCTCATCGCCTCGTTGGCGGCCGGGACGTCGAACGCCGGGCGGCCGATGACCGTGTCCCGGAGGTGCCCGGTGATCACCTGGGCGGTGGCGGGGGCGCCGTAGGTCCAGCCCAGGCCAGTGGTGTCCCCGCTGCGGGCACCGACGAGGATCATGGTGGTGGAGTCCCAGGCGAGAGTGCCGTCGGCTTCCGGAGTGTCGGTGGGGACGTCGAGGACCTGCACGTGCAGGGCCTCCACGGTGTCGGCGACGGTCATGGCGTCTCGTCGGCCGCGTGCTGGGCGGCGGCGCGGGCGAACTGCAGGAAGTCGGCGCCGGCCAGGGCGGCCAGGGTGGCGGTGGCGAGCCTGGTGGCGCGCGGGGCGAAGACGGACCCGGCAGTGCCTGCGGTGGCGACCCACAGGCCGGTGCAGAACGGGCAGGTGACCAGCTCGCCGACGGCCTTACGGGCTCCGGTGCCGCGCACGTCCTCCTCCAACTCGGCCGGGCCGGATGTGCCTTCGAAGCGGGTGAACGGCGCGCGCAGCGGGCTGGTGACCGGGTCCTTGGCGATCAGGCGGGAGAGCTGATGGGTGGCCAGCGCGTTCAGGGCGACGTCCCACGGAGTCGGGCAGGGCAGCTCTCGGCGAAAGACCCGGGCGGCTGCGGCGGTGCCGAGCACCGCGGTGGCGTAAAGGGCCATGAGACCGGTGTAGGCCGCGAGCGGGCGGTCGTTGTCGCCGGTGTAGGCGCGGGCTTCGCGGTGGAGCCGCTCGTGCAGGGACCGCATGGTCTACCTCCTCCTGGCGCGATGGCGCCGCACGGCGGCAGCACCGGCCGCCGCCAGGCCTGTCATCGCGCCCGCGACACCTGCGGTCAGCAGGCCGGCCACCGCGTCGCGGGGTTGCGGGCGCGGGATCGTCTTCTCGGGATGGTCGGCGGGCAGCGGCCCGTCCAGCGCCAGGGCGAGGGCCTCGGCCACGTGCACGGCCAGCCGTCCGGTTGAGGACTGTTCGATCTGGGTGCGGCAGCTGAAGCCGTCGGCCAGGACGAAGGCGCCGGGGGCGGTGTCGCGCACGGCCGGGAGGACGCCTTGCTCGGCAATGGCCTGGGACAGGTCGTAGTGACCTTGCTCAAAGCCGAAGTTGCCGGCCAGGCCGCAGCAGCCCGCGTCGAGCACATTCGCGTCCAGGCTCGCGCGGCGCATCAGCTCCCGGTCGGGGTCGGTGCCGAGGACGGCGTGCTGGTGGCAGTGGGTCTGCACGGTCGCCGCCCGGCCGATCCGGGGCGGTTGCCAGCCGTGGGGGGTGTGGTTGACGAGGTGTTCGGCGAAGGTGCGCGTCTGCGCGGCCAGGCGGGCGATGTCCTGGTCGCCGTCGAGCAGGTCGGGGGCGTCCGCGCGGAAGACCGCGGTGCAGGAGGGTTCGAGCCCGATGATCGGGGTGCCGGCCTCCAGCCATGGGCGCAGGGTCCGGATGGTGCGTTCGAGGACGCGACGGGCGGTGGCGAGCTGCCCGGTGGAGATCCAGGTCAGGCCGCAGCACACCGGCCCCTCGGGTACGGCGACGTGGAAGCCGGCGTCCTCCAGGACGCGGACGGCGGCGTCGGCCACGTGCGGCTGGAAGTGGTTGGTGAAGGTGTCCGGCCAGAGCAGGACGGTGCGCGGATCGCGCGGATCGGGCTCCGCCCAGCCCTGCCGATGCCGGATTTCCTGGAACGATTCGGCGGCGAAGAGAGGTGCGGCGCGGCGCGGGTCGATGCCGGCCATCCGCTTTCCCAACCGTGCGAGGCCGGGGGCGTGCAGGGCGGCATTGGCCAGGCCCGGCGCCGTGCGGGCCAGCCGTGCCCACAGCGGGAGCCAGCCCATCGCGTAGTGGGCGGCCGGGCGCACGCGGCCCTGGTAGTGGTGGGCGAGGAACTCGGCCTTGTAGGTGGCCATGTCGACGCCGACCGGGCAGTCGGACTTGCAGCCCTTGCAGGCCAGGCACAGGTCCAGTGCGTCGCGGACCTCGGTGGAGCGCCATGCGCCGGTGACCGGGGAGTCGTCGTGGCCGCCGAGCATCTCGAACAGCAGCCGTGCCCGGCCGCGGGTGGAGTGCTCCTCCTCGCCCGTCGCCCGGTAGGAGGGGCACATCACCCCGCCCTGGTGGGTGCGGCAGTTGCCGATGCCCACGCAGCGCAGTACCGCGCGGGTGAAGTCGTGGCCGTCATCGGGATACGCGAAGTGCGTCCGCTGCGGTTGGGGCCGCCAGCCGGCGCCCAGGCGCAGGTTCTCGTCGACGCGGTGGGGGTGGACCACCTTGCCGGGGTTCATCCGGTCGCCCGGGTCGAACAGGGCCTTGACCTCGCCCATCGCCTCCACGAGCGCGGGGCCGAACATGCGGGGCAGGAGTTCGCCGCGGGCCTGCCCGTCACCGTGCTCACCCGACAAGGAACCGCCGTAGGAGGCGACCAGGTCGGCCGCGTCGAACAGGAACGCCCGGAACGCCTCGATGCCCTTGCCCTCGCGCAGCTCGAACGGGATCCGGGTGTGGACGCAGCCCTGCCCGAAGTGCCCGTACAGGGAGGCCTGCTGGTAGCCGTACCGGTCGAACAGCCGCTCCAGGTCGCGCAGGTAGTCACCGAGCTTCTCCGGGGCGACGGCGGAGTCCTCCCAGCCCTCCCACGTCTCGGAGCCGTCCGGCGGGCGGGCGGTCACGCCCAGACCCGCCTCGCGGGCCCTGAGCATCTCCTGCTCCCGCGGGGGATCGTCGGACAGCGCCACCGACGGGTCGCCCTCGTCGCGGCCGATCGCCCCCAGCAGCTCGTACGCCCGCGCGTCCGCCTCCTGCTTCGTGTCGCCGGTGAACTGGACCAGCAGCCAGCTGTCGCCCTCGGGCAGGCTCTCCAGCGAGTCCAGGTAGGCGTGCTCCTCGCGCATCAGCTGCGCCATGCGCCCGTCGATGGCCTCCAGCTGGGTGGGGCGGCTGTGCTCGAGCAGGTCGGGGACGGCGTCGGCGGCCTTGTAGATGTCGTCGAAGCCCAGGACCAGCAGGGCCTCCGCCGCCGGCACCTCGACCAGGTGCAGTTCGGCGTGCAGGAGCGTCACCAGGGTTCCCTCGCTGCCGACCAAGGCGCGGGCCACGTCGAAACCGTGCTCCGGTAGCAGGGCGTCCAGGTTGTAGCCGGAGACCCGGCGCGGGATCTTCGGGTACCCACGCCGGATCTCGGCCAGGTGGCGCCCGGTGATGTCCCGCAGCCCTTGGTAGAGCCGGGCGCGCGGTCCGGCTTCGGCCGCGATCCGCGCGTACTCGTCCTCGCTGGTGGGGCCGGCCCAGAACCGGGTGCCTTCGTAGGTGAGGACTTCCAGGCGGTGGACGTTATCGGCGGTCTTGCCGTAGGCCTGGGCGGACGCCCCGCAGCTGTTGTTGCCGATCATGCCGCCCAGCGCGCAGTGGCTGTGCGTGGACGGCTTCGGCCCGAACATGAGCCCGTGCGGAGCGAGTCGGCGGTTGAGTTCGTCCAGGACGATGCCCGGCTCGACCACACAGGTCCGTGCTGTGGGGTCCACCGAGACCAGGCGGTTGCAGTACTTGGTCCAGTCGATGACCACCGCCTCGTTGGTGCACTGCCCCCCGAGACTGGTACCGCCTCCGCGGGACAGCACCGGGGCGGCGAACCGGGAGCAGACACCCACTGCGGCAGCGCCGGCCTCGACCGTGCGGGGCACGACCACGCCGAGCGGGACCTGGCGGTAGTTGGAGCCGTCGGTGGCGTACGCGCCGCGGCTGCCCGCGTCGAAGCGGACCTCGCCGTCCACCTCGGTCCGCAGGGCCCGCTCGAGTGCGGCCAGATCCACCTCCTGGCGCCCGGACACCGGTCAGCTCCGTCCGCTGCCGGGCAGAAACTCCTGGACCTTCGCCTTGACGCCCTGCTGGACCACCGATCCCCGGTCACTGTCGCCCCTGAGCACCGACAGGGCGGCAGCCTTGATCTGGTCCCAGGTGGCGTGCGGCGGGATCGGTGGCACCGCCGGGTCGGTGCGGAAGTCGATGACGAACGGCCGGTCCGCAGCCAGTGCCTGGCGCCACGCCGGCTCCACGTCCTCCGGCTTCTCCACCCGTACGCCGCCCAGACCGAACGTCCGGGCGATGTCGGCGTAGCGCACGTCCGGAAGGCTCTGCGAGGGTTCGAACTGCGGCGCGCCCTGCATCGCCCGCATCTCCCAGGTGACCTGGTTCAGGTCGTGGTTGTTCAGCACCGCGACGACCATGCGCGGGTCGGCCCACTCCCGGTAGTACTTCGCTGCGGTGATCAGCTCCGCGAGGCCGTTCATCTGCATGGCGCCGTCGCCGACGATCGCGATCGCGGGCCGGTCCGGGTGGGCGAACTTCGCGCCGATCACGTAGGGCACCCCCGGCCCCATGGTCGCCAGCGTGCCCGACAGCGAGCCGCGCATGCCGCCGCGCATCCTCAGGTGGCGGGCGTACCAGTTCGCCGCGGACCCCGAATCCGCGGCAAGGAGCGCGTTGTCGGGCAGCAGCGCGTCGAGGGTGTGGACGACGTATTCGGGGTTGATCGGGTCGGCGGACACATCGGCTCGGCGCTGCATGACCTCCCACCAGCGCGCCGTGTTGTCCTCCACCGTCTTGCGCCATGTGCCGTCCGACTTGCGCTCCAGCAGCGGAAGCAGCCGGCGCAGCGTCGAGCCGGCGTCGCCGACGAGGTTGACCTCGAACGGGTAGCGCAGCCCGATCATGGACGGGTCCAGGTCGATCTGCACCGCGCGTGCCTGGTCGAACTCGGGCAGGAACTGGGTGTAGGGGAAGCTGGAGCCGACCACGAGGAGGGTGTCGCAGTCGCGCATCATCTCGTAGGACGGGCGGGTGCCGAGCAAGCCGATCGAGCCGGTGACGTACGGCAGGGTGTCGGGCAGCGCGTCCTTGCCGAGCAGGGCCTTCGCCACCCCGGCGTCGAGCAGGTCGGCGACCTGCTCGACCTCGGCCCGGGCCGAGCGGGCGCCCTGCCCGATCAGCATCGCGACCTTCTCCCCGGCGTTGAGGATCTCCGCCGCCCGGGCGAGGTCCGCCTCGGCCGGTACCGGGGCGTAGTGCGGGACGCCGAGGCTGGAGGGGACCTGCTTGAACGCGTGCGCCGGCGCCTCGTAGTCGAGTTCCTGGACGTCGGCAGGGATGATCACCGCGGTGACCGTGCGGCGGGTCGCCGCGATGCGCATGGCGCGGTCCAGCACGTTGGGCAGCTGAGCCGGCACGGTGACCATCTCGCAGAACTCCGAGGCCACGTCCTTGTACAGGCTGAGCAGGTCGACCTCCTGCTGGTACGAGCCGCCCATGGCGCTGCGGTCCGTCTGCCCGACGATCGCGACGACCGGGACGTGGTCGAGCTTGGCGTCGTAGAGGCCGTTGAGCAGGTGGATCGCACCCGGCCCGGAGGTGGCTACGCACACCCCGGTGCGGCCGGAGAACTTCGCGTACCCGACGGCCTGGAAAGCGGCCATCTCCTCGTGCCTGGCCTGGATGAACCGCGGCCGGTCCTCCGCCCGGCCCCAGGCCGCGAGCAGCCCGTTGATGCCGTCCCCGGGATAGGCGAAGACGTACTCCACCTCCCAGTCGCGCAGTCGCTCCAGCACGTAGTCGGAAACCTTCATCACCGAACTCCTCCACAGCGCGGGCTGGCTCCTGGTGGGCGGACGAGCCCCGGAGAGCGGCTAACCGCTCGCGCCGCGATGAAACCGCCGTGGGTGAACCGCCCGGTGTCCCGCGCAGTATCACCTGCCGGCCCGCAGGCCGCGGGCAGGCATGCCGGGCACAGCACAGTCGCTGCCCCGGACGGGGGCCCGGCGGCGACCGGTCGAGGTTCCGGTGGAACGGATGGCCCAGCCCCACGGCCGAGAACAGGCGGCTGCGAGTGTCGCGTTCAGGGCCATTCGCCGGGTATGCGCCTTTTTGAGATACGGGTGGTCCGTCAGGGACCGGACACGAGGAGGCGAAGCCGATGGCTGTGAGACACGTCCTGATCGAGCGGGCTCCGCAGGCGGTGTGGAGCGTCTTGGGCGATCCGACCGCGTACGGCCGGTGGGTGCCCGGCACGGAGCGAACCCGCCCGGGTGAAGGCCGATGGCCTGCAGTCGGGTCGAGCCTGCGCTACACCGTCAGCGCCGGCCCGTTCCGCTTCGAAGGCCACACCGCCGTACGTGTGTGCGACAGTGGGCACCGGCTGGAACTGGAGGCTTTCGCCGGACGGCTCGGCACCGTCCGGATCGCCATCGAGCTGATCGCGTGGGGCGACGCCACCCTGGTGATCGTCGACGAGCACCCGCTGCGGGGCCTGGGCGGGAGCCTCCACACGGCCCCCGCGGACCTGGTGCTGGATCTGCGCCACCGTCGGCTGCTCGCCCGCCTCGCCCGCACGGTCGAGCAGGCGCCCCGGGCGGCCGACCTGGAAACGTCCGCGCCGGGGGGAGGTCCGTCATGGCCGACGCCGTCGTGATCGGGGCCGGGCCGAACGGTCTGGTCGCCGCGAACGTGCTGGCCGACGCCGGCTGGAAAGTAGAGGTGCTGGAGGCCCAGGATCAGGCCGGCGGCGCTGTCCGCAGCGACCGCGGCGTCCACTCCGACTACGTCAGCGACCTGTTCAGCTCGTTCTACCCGCTGGCGGCCGCCTCGCCGGTGATCGCGGCCCTGCGCCTCGAAGAGCACGGCCTCGCCTGGAGCCACGCGCCGATCGTGCTCGCCCATCCCCTGCCCGACGGCCGCTGCGCCCTGCTGCAGCGCGGGCCGGAGGCCAACAGCGACGACATCGGGCGGAACTTCGGCCGGCCGGACGCACTCGCCTGGCGACGGCTGTCACAGCTCTGGCAGGACCTGGACCCGTACCTGGTGAGGGCGATGTTCGCGCCGTTCCCGCCGGTACGCGCCGGCCTGGCGCTGGCCTCGCGTCTCCGGGCGCCGGGCCTGCTGCGGCTGGCCCGCTTCGCGGCGCTGCCCGTACGGCGACTGGCCGAGGAGGAGTTCGACCGGGACGGCCCGGGGCTGCTGCTGGCCGGCTGCGCGCTGCACGCCGATCTGCTGCCCGAATCGCCGGGCAGCGCCGCCTTCGGCTGGCTCATGGCCATGCTCGGCGAGCAGTACGGCTGGCCGGTACCGGTCGGCGGAGCACGCGCCCTCAGCGGCGCGCTGGTGCGGCGTCTGGAATCGCGCGGAGGCACGATCCGCTGCGGTACCCCGGTCAGCGAGGTCGTCGTCCGCGCCGGCCGCGCGCTGGGCGTCCGCACCGCCCAGGGGGACTACGTCCGCGCGCGCCAAGCCGTGCTCGCCGACGTGCCCGCCCCGCACCTGTACGGCCGCCTGGTCCAGGAAGGGCACCTGCCGCCCGGATTCCGCGACGCCGTACGCCGCTTCCAGTGGGACTTCGCGACCGTCAAAGTCGACTGGGCCCTCGACGCGCCGATCCCCTGGACCGCCGAGCAGGCGCACCGGGCCGGCACCGTCCACCTCGGCGCCGACTGGACGGAACTGAGCGACTACGCACTCCAGGTCAGCACCGGCCGTCTGCCGGCCCGCCCCTTCGGGCTGCTCGGCCAGATGACCACCGCCGACCCGTCCCGCTCACCCGCGGGCACCGAGTCGGCCTGGATCTACACCCACGTCCCCCAGCACATCGCCGACGACCTCGGGCCCGACGGCATCACCGGGTCCTGGGACGACAGGGAAAGCGAAGCCATCGCCCGGCGCCTGGAAGCACAGGTCGAACGCTTCGCCCCCGGCTTCACCGACCGGATCCAGGCCCGGCGCGTACTCACCCCGCCGGTACTGGAACACCTGGACCAGAACCTGGTCGGCGGGGCGATCAACGGCGGCACCACGGCCCTCCACCAGCAGGCACTCCTGCGCCCGGTACCCGGCACGGGGCGGCCCGAGACCCCCATCCAGCGCCTCTACCTCGCTTCCGCCTCGGCCCACCCGGGCGGTGGCGTGCACGGCGCCTGCGGCGCGAACGCCGCCCGCGCCGCGCTGCGCGCCCAGGGAGCCCTGACTGGCCGGCTGCTGCGACCCGTCCTGGCCGGCGCCCAGCGGGCCCTGGCCGATACGGGCGGGAGGTGAGGCCGCGCGACGCCGTCGGCCGGACGGGACGCCGAGACGGGACCCGCAGCCCGGGCAGGCCGGGATTGCAGGGGCTGTCATCGCGGGGGGCGGCCACCGCCGCCGAGGTCACCCTGCCCGGACACGGCAGCCCGGCGCGCGGCGGCCGTGCGGCGCAGCACGACCTGGGGCAGGACGAGCCAGCTGGTGGCGAACCAGACCAGACAGGCCGCGCTGAGGCCCCAGGCGGCGGCCGGGTTGCCGGTGGCGGTGCGCAGCAGGAGCAGCAGCGCGGCGGCGATGGTCAAGGCCAGGGTGGTGAGTCCGATGGCGATGAGGCGACTGGCGACGTGGACCAGTTCGGGTTTCATGCCGTGGCCGGTGAGGAGGCGGTGGAAGGCCACGGGCGCGATCAGGGCTCCGGTGGCGACGGCGCCGAGGACGACGGTGGCGACGTAGAGGTTCTTGTCGAAGTCGGGCAGGGCGGCGAAGCGCGGGGTGAAGGCCACGCCGATGAGGAATCCGAAGAGGATCTGTGCGCCGGTCTGGCACACACGGACTTCCTGGAGCATTTCGCTCCAGAGCCGGTCGGCCCGCTGCTGGGGCGTCTCGTCCCGGCCCGGTGCGCCGTCGTTCTTCGTCAACGAATCCTCCCCGCCTACGGGCGGTGCTTGTAGCGGCTGGCCCGGACCCGTACGCGCAGCAGTTACTCGCCATGGGGCGGGGCGATGGAGCGGGGTGAAGGCGGCGGCGGCCAGGACCGGCGCTGGTTACTGAGAGACGCAGGTCAGGGGCGGTCCTCGTGGTGGCCGCACAGCCACGCCAGCGCCTGGTAGGTACCCAGGGCGTACGCGGCGTCCGTACGTTCCTCCAGGGCATCGCGAAGACGGACCGCGGCGGCCTGGCATTCGGCCAGCAGCTGCGCCCGGCACGGCCCGGTGGCCCCGAGCGCGGCAACAGCGGTGACCGGTGCCGCAATCTGGGCTCCGGTGGCCCACCGGTAGGCCCCCAGGACCCCGTGGTCGAACCCGCCCCAGGGCTGGGGGCGCCGACTGGCGGTCTCGATCGCGTCGAACACCTCGTCCAGCAGGCGCACCCCCACGGCCGGGATCGTTGTCTCATCACTGGTCATGCCCGCAACCTACGACGACTCGCGGCCACCCGCCGCCGGGCCCAACAGCCGGATAGTGGACCGACAAGGTTCCGAGCTATCGGAAGCGGCGCAACCGGGTGAACCGCCCTGCCAGCCAGCGGCCCAAAAGCCGAACGCGGCATCGCCTCGGCGGTCCCGCGCCAAGCCCTCGAACGCTCCGCGGCCCCACTCTGAACGGCGCTTTCGCGCTGCGGCGGCGCCGGACCACAACCGCGCGCTGCCCCCGCCGGATCGCTCAGTCGCTTTCCGCAGGCAACACGATCCGGCGTACCTGCCCGGCCTCCAGCTCGACGATGACGGCCAGCACCGGATGCAACCAGCGCACCATCGACCGCGCGCCCGGATGCGGCTGCCGAAGCAGCCCGGCGACCAGCGCCCCGAGCTCCACCCGCTCCCACTCGGAGATCTCCCCAGTCACCAGCCGCCGACCGTCGGTGAGCACCACCAGCAACCGCTTCCACTCACCCGGTTCGCCGACAGCCCCAGTCACCCAGCCCTTCACCGTGACCCGTCCGGGCGCCGCTCCAGAGCGGACGGCACGAGCATCAGCAAACTCCCTCCGTACACGAGACGCGATCATCCGAGCATGCCACCACACATCGTCGGAGACGATCCGCGCGGCGGCTCTGGCCCGCCGTTTCTCACAGGTCCGTGATGAGCAGTCGTTCGCCGGAGGACCTGCCCCGCCCGGTGTGCATACCTGCCGGACAGGGCCGGTGGTCCGCGCCGGCCGTGTGCTCCTGGCGCTACCGGCAGGCGGAGAAGCACCGTTGCAGATGGCTTCGGCGCGCGCGGCCCTGTCCGGCCTTCCGAGCTCCGCCTACGTGACAGCGACATGCAACACACCTCGAAAGCAAGGGAGTTGTGCAGATATCCGGCCTGCCGACTGGCGCGTGGGCGCTGGGGTAGGCGCGTTGGCATGCGTTGGCCCACCGGAGGCCGACGCACACAGCCGTCGCAGGAGGGTGATCCGATGCAGAAGTCCGCTGTCCGCCCGATGCCCGTCACGTTCCCCGACAGCCCGCTGCCCGACGTCCCGGTCGACGTGGAGCTCCGCTTCGACACGACCCTTCCGTATGCGGCATGCCTGGTGTTCCCGCTGACCCCGTGCAGCTGTACCGGCTCCGACGCCGAGTTGTGCTGGTACTTCAGCCGGGACCTGCTGGACGAGGGGCGCCACGTCCCCACCGGCACCGGGGACGTCAAGATCAGCCCCGGATCGGCCGGCGAAGTCCTCATCACCCTGCAGGGCCCAGACGGTCGGGCAGTGCTCAGCGCCCCGGAGGACGCCGTGGCCGCCTTCCTCACAGACTCGTTCACCCTGGTGCCCGCCGGATCGGAAGCCGACCACCTTGATATCGACTCCGCCATCGCCCGGCTGCGCGCCGCCGACTGATCGCACCCCACCGAGGTCGTCTCCGTCCTGCGCCGCATCGCCACCACACCGTCCACTGCAGCGCGTGAGGCGGCGCGCCCGCCAGCCACGGCGCACCGAGGAACCGTGAGCACCCCCGCCCTCGACACCCTGCCGTTCTACTGCCCCGTCCCGGCCGCCATCCATCCGGAGGCCGACGCCGTCGAGCAACGGGCCCAAGCCTGGGTCGACGCGCCCGCGGCCGACTGCTCGGCCTAACGGGGCTTGCCGCCATCTCGGGCGGCGGCGTCCTCGGCGGCCACCTGGCCTACGGACAGGCCGCCGGCCCCAACCGGGCTGCCACCGCGCCCCGACTCGCGCCCACCGACTGGGGCCGACTCGGCCCGGTCGACGACTTCCCACCGGGCGAACCCGTCCGCAGGATAGCCGGCGACCTGCCCGTGGTCGTCGTCCGCGAGGGCGAGCGCTGCCACGTGCTCGCGGAGCGCTGCGCCCACCTGTCCGGCCCGCTCGCGGACGGCACAGTGGCCGACGGCTGCCTGCGCTGCCCGTGGCACGGCAGCGAGTTCCGCCTGCGTGACGGCGAGGTCGCGAGCGGCCCTGCCACCTCGCCGCAGCCAGTGTTCGAGACCCGATTGCTCTCCGGGCACCTGGAGGCACGACTGCCCGGCGCCGGCTGACCAGCCGTCCACGTCCACACGGTGTACGGACCGGCCCAATGGGCAGACGCATCCACGCGGGCCCGATCCGTGGCCGATCCGCGCGCCCGCCACGCGGAGGAGGACGACATGAACCCGGTCGAACGCGCACTGCGCTCGGTGGACGGCTACCAGCAGCGCCACCGGCCCACCGCCATGATCCTCGGCGTGATCAAGAAGTACGGCGACGACCGCGGCGGACTACTCGCCGCGCTCATCACCTACTACGGCTTCCTCTCCCTGATCCCGCTGCTCCTCCTGCTCAGCACCGTCCTCGGATTCGTCCTGCACGGCAGCCCCGGCGCACAGCAGTCCGTCCTCAACTCCGCCCTGGCCGACTTCCCGATCATCGGCGACCAACTCCGCCAGAACGTCCACTCCCTCCAGGGAAGTGGGTTCGCCCTGGCCGTCGGCATGCTGTTCATGCTCTACGGAGCACTCGGCATCGCGCAGGTGCTCCAGCACGCCATGGCCGAGATCTGGAACGTCCCCGGCGTGCGCCGGCCGGGCTACTGGCCGCGCCTGGTCCGCAGCCTCCTGCTCCTGCTCGTGCTCGGCTCCGGCCTGGTAGTCGGCACCGGGGCCGCATCGGTCGTCGCTGCCTCCCTCGGCGGGCCCGCCGCCCGCATCGGCGGTCTGATCGTCTCCGCGCTCCTGAACGCCGCCCTGTGCCTGGCCTGCTTCCGCGTGCTCACCCCCCGGGTGATCCCCACGCGCGCGCTATGGCCGGGCTGCGCGGTCGCGGGCCCGCTGTTCACCGTCCTCCAGGCCTTCGGCTCCCTGCTCGTCGTGCACGAGCTGCGCCACGCCGGGCAGGTCTACGGCTTCTTCGCCACCGTGATCGGCCTGCTCTCCTGGCTCTTCCTGGCTGCGGAGATCACCGTGTACGCCGCCGAGACCAACGTCGTCCTCGCCCGCCGCCTGTGGCCGCGCAGCCTGCTCCAGCCGCCGCTCACCGACGCCGACGAACAGGTGCTGAGCGCGATCGCCCACCAAGAGGAACGCCGCCCCGAACAGCAAGTCGACGTCGCCTTCAACGACGACGACCCACGACCGGGCGCCAACGACGACGGAACCGCGGGTCGACCCCACGGAGGATGACGACCCCCGCCGCCCTGCCGGATGCGAGGATCCGGGGATCGCACGGTCAGAACCGTGCTGGCCGACGATTGACCTCATACCAGGAACAGCCGGGGACGATCCGTACACAAGATCGAGCCCGCCATCACGCAGAGCCGGGGCAGCGGCCAAGGGGGCAGTGTGCTGGCGCTCGCGGCCTGACCGCCAGCCGACCCGCTCGCCTCACACGTGGCGGGTATCGGGGACGGTGTCAGCGGCGGGGGTGGCCGGCCGCGCCGAAGGCGGGCTACCGTCCCGCGCCCAGGGCGCGGATCCCGCCCGTCCGCCACCCGGACCCGCTCGCGCAGTGACTCGTGGACCCGGTTCCACATGCCGTCGGCCGTCCAGGCGCGGAACCACCGGTAGGCCACGTCCCACGGGGCGAGGTCGTGCGGCACCAGCCGCCACGCACACCCGCTGACCAACACGTACAACACGGTGTCCACGACCAGCCTGCGCGGGAACTTCAACGACCGCCCTCCCCGACGCGGATCCCGCTCCGGCAGCAGAGGCTCGATCACCAGCCACTGGGCATCCGCCAACGACGAGTCGCAGGAAGGCTTGCACGCGCAGACACGCATGGCGGTGATCGTCGCGGACGCCTCGCCCGCGACGATCACCGCCAGTGCATCACGCCACGGAGTTGATCAATTACCCAACGCTTTCTCAGGCCCGAAGGTCCGCACGCCCCGGTGGGCGTGCGGACCTTGTTCGGCGTCTGGTTGCTCAGCGCAGGTCGACGAGGCGGTGCTCGGTTCCCTTCGGGTCGGCGGGCATGGACCACAGCGGGCAGACCGGGATGGTGGTGCGGTCGCAGTCGCTGCTGGTCAGGGTCTTCTGCAGGTGGTCGTACGCCGCGCAGCCGCCTCCGCAGGTGGAGCTGTGCGAACAGGTGCGACAGTTGGCGGAGATGGTGTTCACGAGGGTGAGTTCGCTGATCCCGTCCTGGAGGCGGGGGTGGATCGCTCCGTCGCGGAATTCGCCGTAATGGAGTTCGGTGTCGAAGAACGCCGAGCAGATGTACACCCTGCCGTCGGGGAAGATCGCGAGGCGTTCGAGGTTTCGGGCGGTGCAGCCGCCGTAGCCGGCGGCCCGCAGGGCGGGGAGCTGGTCGGCGGTGGCGAACGCGGGCGGGTAGAAGACGCGCACGCGGCGGCCGGCCGAGGCTTCGCGGATCTGGCGGCACAGCTGCACCCACTCGTCCGGGGGGATCTGGAGGTGGGGCTTGTCCAGGCCCAGACCGGTGGGAGTGAAGTAGTGGAAGGAGAGCATCTCCAGGCCGATGGAGTCGGCGAGGTCGATGGCGTCGAACACGTCAGCCCGGTTCGCAGTGGTGACGGTGAAGATGGCGCGGGTCTGGAAGCCGTCGGCGACGGCGCGTTTCATGCTGGTGAGCAGGGGCCGCCAGGTCTTCTCGCCGCGCATCTGCTCGTGGGTCTCCTGGCGGGCGCCGTCCATGGAGAAGGAGAAGGAGTCGAGGCAGCCCTGCAGCAGGGGCCAGGTCTTCGGGGGGATGAGGCCGTTGGAGGTCAGGACCACCTTGTAGCCCTGCTTCTTGCAGATGTCGAGGATGTCGCCGAACCGGGGGTGGGTGGTGGGCTCACCGCCCAGGAGGTAGACCTTGTACTGGCCGTAGGCGACGCGCAGGCTGGAGAGGATGTCCTCGACCATGGCGGGGGTCATGCGCCGCTCGGCGTCGAGTCGGGTCCCCATGTAGCAGTGCTTGCAGCGTAGTTGGCATTTCTCGGTGATGTAGAGGAACAGGAACGGTTCCTTGGCCGCGGTGGCATGCCCGGCGGCGTGTACGAGGGTGTCGGTCACGGTCTCGTCTCCCTGGTCAGCGCAGGACGTGCAGCGAGTCGGCTTCGCGGGCGCCCCAGGCGGAGACCGTCCACAGGATGCACAGCGGGGTGGTGTCGCGGTCGCAGGAGTAGAAGTCCTCATCCTTGTAGGCGGGGATCTGGGAGTAGGCGGGGCAGCCGCCGCCGCAGGTCTCCGTGTTGGGGCAGCCGGTGCACACCGGGTCGGCGATGAGGTAGGCGTTGAGTTCGTTGTTCGGGTCGGGGTTGAGGACGAGCCGGTCGCCGTCGAAGGTGGCGTAGTGCCGGCCGTCGTCCATGAAGACGGGGCAGGCGAAGACGGTGCCGTCCGGGTAGACGTGCGGGCGGTCGAGGGTGCGGGCGGGGCAGCCCGGGTATCCGCGGTCGAACCACGCCTCCTGGTCGTCCGCCTTCACGAAGGTCGGCGGATAGTAGACCGCCAGGCGCGGCTCGGGCGGGAAGGCTTCGATCTCGGCGCAGAATTCCATCCACTCGGTGGGGCTGAGCGGTTGGAGGAAGCGGCCTCCGTTGCCGGTCTTGCCGAGGTTGTGGAAGCTGAGGGTGTGGGCGCCGAGTTCGGCGAGGAAGGGGACGAGGTCGAGGGCACGCTCGCGGTTGGTCTGCGAGACGGTGCACATCACGCGGACCTGGTAGCCGAGTTCGCGGGCCTGGGCGATGTGGCGAACGACCTTGTCGTAGTTGGTGGGGTTGCCGCGGATCTTGCGGTGGATGAGCGGGTCGGCGGACTCCAGGGAGAAGTTGAAGCTGTTCAGGGTGCCCGGGGGGATCTTGTCGAACAGGTCGTCGTCGAAGTCGCCGTTGCTGCTGATGGTGACCTGGTAGCCGCGATTGCGGCCCTCGGTGACGATCGTGGGCAGCTCGGGGTGCATGGTGGGCTCGCCGCCGAGGAGGTAGAGCTTGTCGTGGCCTCCGGTGATCCGGAAGTAATCCATGATCTTGACGGCCTGCTCGACGCTCATGGTGTTGGCGGCGTTGAGGCGGTCGTTGCCCACGTAGCAGGTCTTGCACCGCAGGCTGCAGGCGGTGGTGGGGTAGAGGAAGACGAACCGTTCGCGGGTCTGCCGGTAGATCGGCAGGCGGGTGGTGGGCATGCCGAGGGAGACGGCGGTCATCGGTGTCCTTCCGGTTCAAAGTGGAGGAAGGCGAGGCACTGAGCGGTCAGGGGTGCCGTGAGGGTGTCGGCGGCGGGCAGCGGGCAGCCGATGCCGTCAAGAGCCGGGGAGGTGACGGGGCCGGCATGGTGCAGGGCTTCGAACCGGGCGGGCAGCTCGGTGCCGAACCAGCGTTCCAGGCCGATGCCGACAGGTGTGTCGGTCCAGGCCACGGTGGCGGCACGGGACTGCCACAGGTCGGCGAGCCGCTGTTGGGGGCTGCCGGGAGGCAGTCGCAGCCGGCCTTTGTGTTCCTGGATCCGGGGCATCGGCCAAGCGGAAAAGTAGGCCGCAGCCCGGGCTTCGAGCGCCGGCAGGAGGCCCGCCGGGTCGTGGACGGCGATCTTCGGGTCGGCGAGGAACTTGAGAACCACGTCGCCCTTGCGGAACACCGACAGGGGGCAGTCGGCGAGGTAACAGGCGGACCGCTGAACCGCCGGCACGGCTGCGATGCAGTCTTCCGTGAAGGCCAGCAGGGTGTTCAGGGTTCCGAGGGTGAGGATTTCTCCGCAGTGGTCGAAGTCGAGGCCGGCGGCCTGGTGGACCTGGCGCAGGCGTTCGGCGAAGAGCCGTTCCCGCTCGTGGTCGCTGCGGACGGTGATGACGAATTGGTCGATGTCGCTGGTCGGCTTGTTGCTGCCGCGTGCGTACGAGCCGCCGACGAAGGAGCACAGGAGGTTGCCGCCGAAGGTCTCGACGGCGGCTCGGCTGGCCTCCGTGACGGCGAGGGGGGCGGTCACGCGGCCAGCCCGGTGGAACGGCCAGGACGGCCCGTGATCGCTTCGGCTGCAGCAAGCCCGCCGACCGCGGCCTGGAGGATGCCCTGGGCAAGGCCGGTGCAGTCGCCGGCCGCGTACAGACCGGGGGCCGTGGTCTCCAGGCCGTCGGTGAGCTTCAGCTCGTCCCAGAGGTTCTCCAGCTCGAGGCCGATCACCGCGACCTGGGAGGCGATACGGCCGGGCAGTGCGCCGCCGGTGAAGTAGGCCATCAGGTCTTCGAAGGCATCGCACAGAGCGGTGTGGATGTCCTGGGGCAGGATGCCCGCGAGGTCGGCGACCTGGTAGTCGCGCAGCGAGGGGTGGAAGCCGCTGAGTCTGGCGAACTGCTCAAGTTCCTTGCAGGCGAGGGAACGGCTGCGGAAGTCGGGATACCACTGGAGGACGGGCTTGCCCGGCCGGTCGGTCCTCAGTGCCCGGTACGGGACGAGGAGGTTCTCGTCGACCCAGGCGGTGGTGCGCGGGCTGCCGTCAGAGGCTCGAAGCTGCGCGAGGAGGGCGAAGTTCGCCGTACTGCCCCTCTTCGCCTCGGGGATGACGTGGCCGTCGAGGAGAGTGTGCTCGCCGTAGTCCGTGAACTTGATCCGGCCGCCCCCCGGACCGGCGCAGAAGCAGAACGTCTTGATTTTCACGCCGTTGGTGACGATGGTGGTCTTGAAGTCCTCGTGGATGTCGGACCCGCGCTGCAGCAGTGCGGTCGGGGCCTCGAAGCGGACTCCCACGGAGGGAGCGGGTGCGGAGAACGAAACTCCGAGGCCGCGGAGGGTCTGCTGCCACCAGCGCTGGCCCCGCCGTCCGACCGCGACCACGACCGAACTCGCGTGCACAAACTCGCTGCTGCCGGACCGGCCGACGACTTCGGCCCGCCACGCTTGTCCGAGCGGCTGGAGGCAGCTGACCTGTGTCTGCATCCGTAACTCGGTGCCAGGAGCGGTGGTGATCCGACGGTGGAGCCGTTCGATCAGCGTCCGGACGTGCGCCGCGCTGAGCGAGGCCACCGGGTAGTCCTTGACCGTGAACGGTCCGAGGGCGGGGAGGGCTCCGTGGAAGGCGGGCAGGTCCTCCTCGCCGCACAGCCTCCGCAGCGCCCGATCGGCGAGTTCTTCGGCTCGGTCAGCGCCGAGGAGTTCGGCCAGCCGCCGGCCGCTGGGGAACCGCGAGAGCTTGACCCCGTCTCCGTAGTGGATCGAGCCGCCGAAGCCGGAGATCACGTTGCAGATGCCCTGGCAGCCGTTGCAGGAGCGCAGGAGATCCACCGGGCAGGTGCGACGCAGGTGGGTGCGGCCGGCATCGACCAGCAACACCCGGGACCCGTTCTCAGTGAGGCGATCGGCGGCGATCAGCCCAGCGGGGCCGGCGCCGATCACCAGCGTGTCGACGATCGTGGTCAACTGTGCCCTCCGTACTGGTTCTCGATCCAGAAGGAAGCAGCGCGAGCTGCCTCGACAGCCGGCCGGTTGGCGTCCTCGATGAGGTCGGTCACGGCCGGGTGGTGCAGGTGCTGGTAGTTCGAGCGGTCGTGCAGGACGGGCGTCGCGCACAGGTCGATGACCAGCGATCGGGCTGCGGAATCCGCGAGGCGCGCGATGTGGTCGCGATACTGGGGCGTGAGCCCGGAGGTCGCGAGCACCAGGTCGAAGCCGCTGTCCCGTACGGTGTCGGGTAGTTCTGTGATCCGCAGAACGGTCGCCTTGGCGGCGCCGGACCGCAGGAGTCGGCGAAGCTTCTTGGGGCTTCGGGTCAAGACGAAGACTCGGCGGTCGTCGCCGAGTTCATGTGCGACGGCTTGGGCGAGCATGCCGCCGCCGACGATGACCAGGTTGCGCGAGTGGGTGGCCGACGCGTCCAGCAGCGTTCGGACAAGGTCGCGGTAGTCGAGCCGGGCCCGGAGTCCGAACCGGCGCCGTGCCTGACTGGCCAGCAGGAGTACCTCTGCCCCCACCGGTCGAAGAGGGTGGCCAGCGGGCAGCCGGTCGAAGGCCGAGTGAACCTGCTGGAAGACGAACTGCTCCCCGAGGATCAGGGACATCGCGCCAGCGGCGATCCGGGCCAACCGGGAAGCTGCGGCCTCGTGGCCGGCGATCCGTCGGCTGAGCCGGATCGAGAACGGCGCGGTGACCGCTTTCGCGGGCTCGGCCTCGTACCACTCGACGCGGTGGCAGGTTTGCAACAAGAGCCCGGTTGGCGAGTCCGTGCCGACCACGCCGTCCAACCGCGGAATTGATGCTTCCAGTTCCTCCAGCGAATGGGTAGTGACGTCGTTGAAGGCGCACCACGCGATCCGACTTATGGTGCCTGCCGAGCCGATCCTGTCGTCACGCGTGGGATCAGCAATCTGGGCCATGAGTACCTCCTCAGTTCCAGTGGTCCGGCGCAGGCGAGTCTGCTCCGCGTCAGCCGTTCCGTACGGAGGCCGGAACCGGTCAGCCGCTTCAGCACAGCGCAGGAGATGACGGGGGTTTCGGGCGACCAGCCGTGCACCTCGTCGGGAATGTGCGGTGAGCGGTGGACCGGCCGCTGCCCGGATTTGCCGCGCGGCTGACCAGAGCGCTTTCAGGTGGGTCGCTGACTCGAAGGGGCCAGGACCAAGGCATGCCGAAGTGGAGGTGCGCCACTGGCCAAGGCGGCCTGCGCCGAGCAGACACTGACCGCATCACGATGATGGCGCTGCGTCAGATTGATGGCAAGTCTTCGTGATTGGAAAATTTTTCCTACTCGACAGGCTGCATGAGAGCTGAGGGGCTTACCCACTACGATCAACCTGACCCTGGAGGTGCTGATGGCCGACCAACCCAACCCCCGACGTCGGCGGCTCGGCGCGGAGGTGCGCCACCGGCGGCAGGAACTCGGATGGTCGCTGGACGCGGCCGCCACGCAGCTCGGCTACAGATCAGCGAGCACCGTCCACAAGATCGAGTCCGGCGACCAGCAGATCACCCTCCAGAAGCTCCCGCACCTCTTGGCCGTCCTCGGGATCACCGACCCGGCTGCCCAGGCGTTCTGGAACGAGCTGGTCCTCAGCGCAAACAGCAGCGACTGGAAGGAACGGTTCCCAGGCGACGCCGATGACCCTTTCGGGAACTACTACACCGACATTGAACTCGCCTCGTCGGCCTTCCTCTGGTCACCGACAGCACCACACGGACTACTCCAGGAAACGCTTACCGAGCGCACGATCATCGAGGCCGGCCGCGCCTGGGACAACGAGTCCGACGTCGATCGCTTCGTCGCCGTGCGCTCCGAACTCCGCAAGCGGGTTCTCTCCCGACAGCCACCACTGGTGATCACGTCAGTGCTCACCGAAGGCCAACTCCGGCAAGAGATCGGAGGACGCGCCGGGCTGCACCAACAGATCAAACACCTCGCCACGCTGGCCAGAAGCAGCCCTGTGATCACCATCCTGGTGATCCCGTTCTCTGTCGGGGCGCACGCCGGGATAGACGGGCCGTTCATGTTGATGACGTTTCCGACCGGCCGCACGAGCGTCACCATCGAGGGCAGGCGCGCCGCCCTGCACATCCACGAGACCGATGTCGTCAGCGAGTACCAGCGCGTTAGCGAACACCTCACAGACGACGCGCTGTCGCCCGAGAAGTCACTCGCCTTCCTAGATCAACTCGCCGAGGAATACGCATGACCCCCCACCACCCCGACTCCGTCACGGCAAATCTCACCGCTGGTTGGCTGGCCCAACAACTCGCAGCAGCCCACTGGCAATCCGCAAGCACCGGCGGCTCCAACTGCGTTGAGGTTGCCCGGCTGCCCCAGGCGATCACAGCGATCCGCGACTCGCTCAACCCACAGCAAGAGCCCCTCGTTCTCTCTGACCAGAAGTTCGAGGATTTCGCCCACACCATCATCAACGGCAAGCTCCGCATGGCTACTCATCTGTGCGCTGACCCCATCACGGCAGACACCAAAAACGAGCTTCCGCGAGGCTGGCTGGCTCAGCAACTTGCGGGAGCACAGTGGCAATCGGCGAGCACCAACGACTCCGACTGCATCGAGACCGCCTTCCTGCCCCGCGCAATCACCGCTTTCCGTGACCGGCGCAAAAATTCCTTGATCTTCGCAGCCTCCGAAATCAACGACTTCGCCGACGGCCTCGCTAACGGAAGATTCCACAGATAGCCCCCTGCCGCGGGCTTTTCTCCAACGGGCCTCGTCGCCCTGTGGTTGGACTGGGCCCGCGGGTCGTCGCTGTTGCGGTAGGCCGGTCCGATGATGTCCAGGACAGCGGCGTGCCACTCGGTGACTCTCTCCCGCTTCGTAGGCGGCGTCGATGGGCGTCAGCTCGCGCCAGCCTCGCTCCTTCGCGCTGGCGATGTCCTCGGCGTCGTGCCTACGCGGAGGGCGCACAGTGGGCTCCATGCCTACTCCTTCCGACGGTGCGGGTGGCGTTCAACCTGCTTGAAGAGCGTGGACCACCCGCGCGGCCTCCCGGCGCGCGGGCCCCGCTCGCGGGTCGTGCGGGCCCGCGTGCGGCCCAACGATCTTCGCCATCGCACAGAGCTGCATCAGCATTCCGTCCCGGCTCTCAAGGTCTGCCCGGCGCTACCGCCTGACTCGCTCCGCGAGTGCCGGTACGGCGAGAGAGGCGGCGTACAGCGACGCCGCGTCGAGTCCGCGTGGCGCCATTCCCCAGTCCTCTCAGTCGAACAGGCAGAACTCGTCGGGGCCGGTGATGTTCGCCCAGTTCAAGTCCGCGTGGGCAAGGCACCACAGTTCCGCCCTGGTGTCGTGCTCTCCGGGGAAGGCAGCCCCGATCGTGTCGGCGATCAGCTTCCGGGTGATCTGCTCGGTGTCCGGAGTCGCCGTCCGGGCCGTGCGCCGCTCGGCAAGTGCGTTCAGCGAGGCGTTCAGCGAGCACCACCACCCCTCCGGCAGCTCCGGGTCGACGGTCACCACCGCGGCCCCGACCGGGCCGTCCGGCAGCAGCGAGGTCTCGTCCACCCGCCAGATCGCCTGGTCTCGTGGGTCATGCCACGTTGCCGACCCGGACCAGCGGGGCATCGCAACGCCGACCAGTGCTGCGGCGGCTTCTGCTCCGCCCCAGCCCTGTTCGAGGGCTCGCGCCCACGGCCGCCGTTCCACCCGGACCCAGCTGCCTCGGTCGGTGGGCACTCCGACCGTCCGGCGCTTGCGCACCATACCGGTTCGGTCCAGCCGCGTGTCGAGGTGCTGCTCGGCCTGGACCAGTACGTGCTCGACAGGGTCGTGCCGTAGGTCCACGGCCTACCGGACGGGTCCGGGGGTGGCGGCCTGCGGCGGGGTGATCCCGGTCAGCTCGCGTGCCTGGTCGGCGAGCAGAGGTGTCAGGTCGGGGTAGTAGCCGCGGTCGGCGGCCTGGAGCATCTCCGCGAGGGCGATCAGCTGGCCGACACGTCCGGCGGGGGTGTCGAGAATGTCGGCGAACTCCTCGCGGGTCCGCTCGGCGGCCTCGGGGACGAGAAGGCTGCTGACCCACAGGACGGCGGGGTCGTAGCCGACCGGGACCAGGCCCCAGCGTTCCCAGTCGAGGATCATGAGCGGCCTGGCGGTCAGGTTGGCCCACTGCAGGTCGCCGTGGCCGGTGACCCGCTCGATGCTCGCGGGGGCCGGGATGCCGAGGTACTTCGGGAAGGCCTCTTCGACCCATGCCTGGCGCGGGGTGGTCTTCGTGCCGGGTGCCTGTGCGAGGCCAGCCAGCGCGTCTTTCAGCGCGGTCCACCAGCCGTTGTCCAGGCCGGGGTCGTGGCGAAGGTCCTGGGTGGTGGAGACCGCAGGGTCTACCAGGTCGAAGACGTCAGCCTGGTAGAACCAGCCGGCTTCGGTCCAGTCCGTGGTGTCGTGGAGCCGGGGTCGGGGAACGGAGGCGGGGACGAGCTGTTCCGCGCCGAGGGCGCCCTGGCCGGTCGGCCGGGGCGCCCGGTGGCGGCTGCTTCTGGAGACGCGGAGCCAGGTGTTCTCGGCCCGGCGGCCGACGGTGGTGCCGGAGGTGCCGAAGGTCGGCGGTCCGGTGCACACGAGGCCGAGGAACGCGGCGGCCTTCTGGTGTGCTGCTGTAAGGCTGTGCCGGGTTTCGTCATCCGGTTGAAAGGACATCGAGCACCGTCCTGAGTCGCTCGTCGGGGATCGGTTCGGCTAGAGCCGCCCTGGCATCGTCCCAGTGGCGCCGGGTGCTGGTCGAGGCGAGGACCACGTCCAGCGCCGGGCACGCTCCGACGACCTGGAACGCGGCGGCGTGTGGAGTCGATCGCTGAGCGATCAGGTTCACCAGTTCGGGTGTCATCAGGCTCGGCAGTTCGCCGCCGTGCAGTGGGGCGGACCCGAAGGTGGTGACCCCGGCGTCGCGCGCGTGGATCAGCGGCCCGTCACCGTCGAGGGCCAAAGCGAGAGGCTCGGCCATGACGAGGCTGACCGGCATCTGCACACCGGCGAGGTGGTGGTCCGTCGATCCCGCGGCGTCCCGGGCCAACCCGGTCAGCTCGGCGACGGTGAACGCCTGCTCGGTGAAGCCGGACCAGGTGGCCACGCCGTAGCCCCCGATGCGGCCAGCGGCCGCGAACTCTTCCAGCACCGCGAAGGCGGCCCGGAGGGTGTGGTGCAACTGCTTCCGGTTGTGGCTCAACCGCTCGGGGTTGTGGACGAAGACGAGGTCGGCGCGGCCGAGGACGGCGAGCGATTCCTCGGTCTGGGTGCGGACGTCCTCTGGGGCGAGGCTGTGGCGGCCGTCCGGGTGGAATCCGGTCTTCGTCGTCACCCTGGCGTCCGGGTGGTCGGCGAGGGCGGAAGCGAGGTCGTGATGGGTCTGGCCGTGGGCGTAGTTGGGGGCGGTGTCGATCCATCGGGCTCCGGCCCTGAGGGCGGTGCGCGCCGCCTCGCCGGCGGCGCGCACCCGGTAGGTCCCCAGGCCGAGGACGGGGCTCATCGGCTGGCCTCGACGACGGCGAGGGCCTGGCCCCGGACGAGGGCATTCAGCAGGTCGGCCATGTCCGCGGCCTTCAGGCCGGCGGCGTCGGCGAGTTCGCCGATGGTGGAGGCTTCCCCGGTCAGCAGGATCTGCAGAGCGGGGGCGGCGCGCTCGGCGAAGTCCCACGCGGTACCGGCGGCGGACAGGGTGACGGTTCCGGTTCCCGGGTTGCGGGTGAGTTCGGCGCGCGCGGCGGTGATCCGGACCGTGATCGACCTGTCCGGGGGAAGCGAGTTCACGTAGGGCAGGGACGGGGCCGGGCGGCCGAAGTGGGTGGTGCCGGTGGACCTGGCCCAGTGGTCGATCAGATCGGGATCCGACAGTGCGGTGAGCACCGCGGTCCGTAGATCGGTCAGGTAGGCGGCCTTCTCGGTCGGCGAGGCGTGGAGCGGGACGTCCGTCCGTACGGCCGAGCTCTCGTGCAGCTCGTCCACCAGCCAACCGAGGAGGATGGCGCCGGTCTGGGCGACGAGTCCGAAGGTGAGGTGGAGCGATTCGGTCCCTTGGTCGGCGGTGACGCTGTGCCACCATCCGCGCGGCAGGTACAGGACGTCGCCCGGGTGGAGGACGAAGTCCGCGACCGGCTCGCCCTCGGGTTCCTGCGGGGCTTCCACGTCGCGGAAGGTTGGGGCCTGCCGGGTGGGTTCCCACAGCCGCCAGTGCTTCGCCCCATACTGCTGGACTACGACCACCGCGTGGTCGTCCCAGTGCCGGCCGAAGCCCTCCTGCTCGGTCCACGAGGCGTACACGTTGGTCTGCACCGACGTGCCGATGAAGCGCTCCAGCGCTTCGGCAGCGGCGCGGATCGGCGGGTGGATCTCGTCGATCGCGTCCACGACGAGGGAGGCGCCTTCGGCGAGCTGGGCGTGGAGCTGGGCGGGGTGCAGCCGGTTCCAGGTCACCCCGCGCCGGTTGGTGCTCGGGGTCGAGTACCGGCCGACCGCGACGGCCTGCCCGTCCATCGACAGCCGTAGCCTCGGCGGGTCGAGACGATGGGTGGCGAGGATCGAGTTCAGATCGTCCCACGACAGGAGTGGAGCGGTGTCGGCGTCTTCTGCGGGGAAGACGGCGTAGGAGCGGTGCAGCGCCTGGGTGAGGAACCGGTCCCCACCCAGGCGCGCCACCCACGAGGCGGTCTCAGGCATCGTGGGCGGTCTCTCAGGTGTCGTTCTGGTCGGACCGGCCGCCGGTGTTGTCGGACGGTACGTCGGCCCGGGAACGCGCGGCCCTGATGCCGCGGACGGCGACCAGCAGGCCGCCTTCCTCCTTCGGCTGAACCGTGGGTGCGGTGCTCTCCATCGGGTCTCCTCTCGCTGAATCGTGCTCGGCCTTCCGGGGAATCGGAAGGGAGCGCGGCGGTCCTCACGGACGACGTGTCCGGCACCGTCTCAGGGCGCCGGAGAGCGCCTTGCTCCGATCGGGCCGCCGAGCGCCCCAGTCTTCCGAGCTGCTCGTGACAGGGCCATGCCCTCTGCCTGTCATCTCGGCGGTCTGTTCGCACGGGAGTGTCACCGGGGTGTCATCTTCGCCACGATCATGCTCGCGACCTGCGGTGTCTCGACTACGTCGCAGTGGTGGACTGGCCAACGGACGCCTGTTCTCGGCAGGATTCCGGGCATGAATATCTTGGTGGTCGGCGGTGGCTGGTTTCTGGGCAAGGCCGTTGTCGAGGAGGCGCTAGCACGCGGCTGGGCCGTGACGACGTTCAACCGGGGCCGGTCCGGTGTGGTGCTACCCGGTGTGCGGCAGGTGCTCGGCGACCGTACGTCGTCCGAGGATCTGGCCCGACTCGCGGCACAGGGCCCGTGGGACGCAGTGATCGACACCTCTGCCGCTGAGCAGCCGCCGCGGGTGGTGTTGGCGGGGGCGAGGGCGCTGGAGAGCGCGACCGAGCGCTACGTCTACGTCTCGACGGTGTCGGTGTACGCCGGTTGGCCGGACCACCCGCTGGCGGTGGGCGATCGGCTGATGGACGGCCCTGCCGACGCCGACAGCGAGTACGGCAAGGACCCGGAGGGTTGGCTGGGCCCGAATCTTCACTACGGGCGCCAGAAGGCGGGCGGCGAGCGGGCGGTGCTCGCAGCTTTCGGTGAACAGCGGTCGTGGCTGCTTCGTCCCGGGGTGATCCTCGGCCCCGGCGAGTATGTCGGCCGGCTCCCGTGGTGGCTTCGGCGTGCCGAGCGCGGCGGGCAGATCCTGGCTCCCGGGTCGGCAGGCAAGGGAATCCAGCCGGTCGACGTCCGCGATGTCGCGCACTTCGCCGTCGAGCTTGCCGAGCGCCCTGGCGGCGGGGTCCACAACGTGACCGCACCGATCGGACGGGACACGATGGCCAGCTTCCTTCAGGCGTGCGTAGAGGCCACGGGCGGCCGGGGCGAGCTGCGCTGGGTTCCGGACAGGGTCCTGCTGGAGCACAGCGTCCGGCAGTGGACGGAGCTGCCGCTGTGGCGGACGAACGATGGCGTCTGGCTTGTCGACTCCAGCTCGGCGTACGCCGCAGGATTCGTTTGCCGTCCCCTTGAGGAGACGGTGCGGGACACCTGGGAGTGGCTCCAGGCCGGCAATGTGCCGGTTCCGCATCCCCGGGCATCCGCCCACGGAATTGACGCGGACCGGGAACGAACGATCCTTGCCGCTGCCAGTTCCTTGCGGTGAAGGAAAGCGGGGTGGGGCGGACCGGCACCTGCCGGCCCGCCCCACCCCGCTGGGGTAGCCGTGACCTACTCGATGGCCAGTCGCCCGACGCTGCCGCCGAACTGCCTCGGCGCAGCGACTCGGGTGTACTCCTCCAGCACCTCCCGAAGCTCCCTGGCCACCTGCGACGTCCGGATGGACTCCGTGGTCAGCAGCTTGCCGACGTGGACCACCCGTTCGACGAGGCCTGCAGCGCGCCGGTCCGGAGCAAGCGCCGCGATGGGCTCCAGGACGTCGGCGGCTTCCTCCACTTCTCCGTCGAGGATCAGCGCCGACGCGAGGTCCGCCCGCGCCTCGGCCTCGATCCGGGGAGTCCTCTGCCCGGCAGGCAGCCCCGCCTGCAGTTCCAGCACCAGCCGTGCGTGCCGCTGCGCACCGGCGCCATCGCGCAGGAGAAGGAGCGTCGTACCGTGCGAACGGGCGATCCGCTCGGGACGGTGGAGGAACTCCCCCGCAACCTCGTCGTGGAGATCGTCGCGCTCGACGGTGTCGACGTCGCGGAAGCGCTCGACGGCTTCCGCGGCTCGTCGCTGATCTCCAAGGTGGCCATAGGCCCTGGCTTCGATGGCGGCGATTCGAACGCGGCCGGCCGTACCGACACCGGGAAAGGAATGCGCCTGACGGATGAAGCGGATCGCTTCGCTCGGCCGGCCTTCCCAGTAGGAGAGCATGCCGAGTGTGCCGGCCGCGAAGGCGGCGAGCGGAGTGAAGCGGGTGATCTCGGCGTACATGCCTGCGGAGCGGGCCAGTCGACCGGCTTCGCCGAATGCCCCGAGGTCGAAGGCGGTCATGGCCAGCAGCGCCGTCGTCTGGCCGAGGGCGATCAGCAGGTGCTGCTTCTGCTCGGGGATGTGGGTGCGGTCCAGCAGGGCTTCGGTGTCCGTCCGAAGCTGCCGGGCCTCACGAAGCACGTCGAACGGCGGCCGATTGTTGTAGGTACGGGCGAGTCGGCGGACATCTTCCTGGACCTGCTCTATGGAGAGGTCGGAGAGGAAGGCGGACGCCACGGAAGCAGCGTGGTCGGATGCTTCGCGTGCGGTCATCGCGAGCTCCCTTTCGAGGTCTTGCCGGGATAGTGCGGTGGGGCCTCCCTCAGGCGGCGGCGCCAGGAGTTCGGCGATCGGCTTGTTGAACATGTGCTGAATCGTCTGGGAGAACACGCCGGTCGGCCGGCTGACCGTTCCGGCGACCCAACGCCTGTACGTCGCCTGCGACATATCCAGGTCGCGGAACCGGTGGTCCTTGAGGGTTCGCGCCAACTCGTTGCCAGAACCTCGGAGTTCCCGATGGAAGTCGGAAAACTCCCACCCCGAACTCTCTATCAGGACCCCCAGTAGCGTCTTGCTCGACATGTCGCGCCTCCGCCCCGTGGTGTCGGTCACAGCCCAGCCGCCGCCGATTCGGGGAGAGCCTGAATCTAGCAATACCCGCTGATGAGCCATCGCGTTGCCGGTTCTGACGAGATGACACTCCGATGACATGTCACTGCCTCACCGCCCGATCAGATGACACTTCGATGTCGTGGCGCTGCTCCAACCGGAGCGGGACAGTTGGTGGCCGATCGCCGAGTCACATTTCGTCACGCGACCCGGTCGTCTCATCTTCTTCAGCCCCTCGGCCGATCCGGTTGAGCCGGCCGTGCTTCTTGGCGCCCTCGGTCTACCGGGCGACGGGGAGTGCGGCGCCAACGGACCGGCATTCCTCGAAAGGACCCGGCAATGGATGCTCCGGTCGCCCTTGACCCGGGCCGATTCGTCCGGCACCCCGCGGGCCACGACAGCGACCTCCGGGTCGCCGTGGAGGAGTTTCGGCAGGGTCGATGGATAACTGCCCGCGCGCTGCTTGCCAGTTCATGGGGCGACTGGCCCGCGTGGACGGCCCGGACCCAGGTCCTGGCCGCCGTCGCCGCACGGAGTGACGTGCTCGACCACATGCGGCGCGAGGCCCCGGACAGCAGCGGGTTGTCGACGCTCCTCGCGCGGACGGCTGTCGCACGAGCCCTCCAGGCCGTCAGCAACCGGGCGGACCCACGAACAGTCGTGGGCCTGGAGCGGTCGGCACGGGAACTGTGCTGGGAGGCCGCCTCCACCCTCGCCGACGATCCGGTGCCGTGGATCTGCCTACTGGAACTGGCACGGTTGGATCCCTCCCTGTCCCGTCCGGAGCACCGGGCCGCAGCGCCCGACCAGATGCTCCCGCGCGGTCCATGGGGCCTTCTCGCACAGGTCCGACGCGCGGACCCGTGGAGCAGGGAGGCTTGGCACCAGATGCTCCGCTTCTGGCTCGCCCGCGGCACCCCCGGCACCGCGAACGATTTCTTGGCAGCCTTCCTCCCGAGCGCACCGACGGGCTCGCCCCTTCACGCTCTGCCGCTGTACGTGTACGTCGACCGCTATCAGCGGGCGGAGCGCAAGGGCACAGCCCAACTGCAGTGGACGAAGGACGAAGGAGTCCGTGCTGCGGTGCTGCGGGCGTACGAGCACTGGTCTGCGGCATCCGGCGGCCAGGGCCGGTGGCCCGTGGCGGACGAGAGCCACCTCGCGCACGCACTCTGGGCAAGCCGACTCCCTGTCCAGGCTGCGGAGGTGTTCACGGCGATGGCGCCGTTCGTCTCCTCCCACCCCTGGGTGAGCGTCGGCGACCGCCCGGACGACCTCTTCCGCCAGGCCCTGGCCCAGTCGTTCGCCGCCACCCGCTGAACTCTCCGCCCCAGCCCGTCCGACGGCCGGGCCGACCCCGCCGACCTTGCTCCGGAGGCCTCCACGTGCCACGTTCTGAACACAACCCCCTCTCCCCCGAGGACGACAACCACCTGCAACTTCTCGGGATCACGCCCGAACTGACCCGTCGGATGGGCCCCTTCGGGAACTTCGCGGTCTCCTTCTCGATCATCTCCGTCCTCAGCGGCTGCATGACCCTCTACGGATACGGTCTGGTCACAGGCGGGCCGGCGGTGATGATGTGGGGCTGGCTCGGGGTCGGGCTCGCCGTGCTGCTGGTCGGCATGTCACTGGCCGAGGTCACCTCCGCCTACCCCACCAGCGGCGGCCTCTACTTCATGGCCCTGAGACTGGGCGGCCCTCGATGGGCCTGGGGGACCGGCTGGTTGAACCTGCTCGGCCTGTTGGGAGCCATCGCCGGCATCGACTACGGCGCCGCCTCGTTCATCGCAGCATTCGCCGGACTCCAGTGGGGCACCGAACCGAATCCGGAGCTGGTCCTTTCGATCTTCGCCGTCATTCTGCTGCTCCACGCCCTGCTGAACGTCGTCGCCGTCCGTGTGGTGAGCCTGCTCAACAGCATCTCGGTGTGGTGGCACGTGCTGGGCGTGCTGGTGATCGTCGGCGTGCTCGCAGTCGTCCCCTCCCACCATCAGTCCCCCTCCTGGGTGTTCACGCACTTCGAGAACGGCACTGGCTGGTCGAACCCGGTCTATGTGAGCGCGATCGGGTTGCTCCTGGCCGGCTACACGTTCTGCGGGTACGACGCCAGCCTTCACATGTCGGAGGAGACGACGAACGCGCGGGTGGCCGCGCCTCAGGGCATGGTCCGCTCGATCGGGATCTCCCTGGTCGTCGGATTCGTGCTGCTGGCAGGCCTGCTGTTCGCCGTCCGGGACTACTCGGGGGCCGCCGCGGCCGGCGTTCCACCGGCACAGGTCTTCCTGGACGCGCTCGGGCCGAACGGCGCCAAGAGCTTGCTGCTCGTCGTGATCGGGGCCCAGCTCTTCTGCGGTTCGGCTGCGGTCACCGCCTGTTCGCGGATGATCTACGCGTTCTCGCGCGACAACGCGCTTCCGGGTGCCGGCACTTGGCGCCGGATCTCGTCCCGCAAGGTGCCGGTGCCGGCGGTGTGGCTGTCGGTCGTGGTGGCGTTCCTACTGGCACTGCCGTCGTTGTGGTCGACGACGGCCTACGGAGCGGTCACCGCCGTCAATGTGATCGGCATGACGCCCAGCTACATCATCCCCGTCTACCTGCGACTGCGGCAGCGAGACGGGTTCATCCCGGGACCGTGGCACCTGGGCCGGTGGAGCAGGCCGGTGGGTACCGCCGCGGTGGCGTGGGTGGTGGTGCTGATGGTGCTGGTGTGCCTACCGCAGCGCTACCCCGTGACGGTGGAGACGTTCAACTACGCTCCGTTGACTCTGCTGATCGTCCTCGGGCTGGCGGCCCTCTGGTGGCGGATGGCCGGCCAGCGGTTCTCCGCGCCGGTCGTCGAGGACCCGCACCTGGCCGAGATCGAGGAGCAGATCGTATGAGGGCGACGATACGGGCCGCCCGCATCCGCGCGGCCAAGCCCCCGGCCCCGTCGGCAATTTCGCCGGCCGGGCCGCTGGAGCAGCTGGTTGCCGACTTCGGTGTCGACACCGTGCTGCTGGCGATGGTCGACGTGCAGGGCCGGCTCAAGGGCAAGGAGTACTCCGCGAGGACGGTGGTGGAGCGGCTGCGGTCGGGTGCGCTGTCCCCGGAGATGTGTGGGTATGTGCTGGGAACCGACCTGGCTATGACTCCGCCGAGCAGCGGGCCGTTCACCTGGGCGAGCGGCTTCGGCGACATCGGTCTGCTGCCCGACACGAAGCGGGCCCGATTGCTGCCGTGGCTGCCGGGCACCGCGCTGGTGCTCGCCGAGCCGATCAGCGGCGGGTGGCCCCACCCACTGGGCCCGGGCACGGTGCTGAGCGAGCAGCTGCACCGGCTCGCGGGGCTTGGTGTGGTACCGGCGGTGGGGATCGAGACGGAGTTCGTGCTGTACGAGGGAACCACCCGGGATGCTGCGGCCGCAGGCTGGCGAGAGCTTCGCCCCGTTGTCTGGGACAACCGCGACTACGCCCTGGACCAGCCGTCGACGGTGCGGGAGTTCGGCCGGCGGCTCCGGGAGGTCCTCGCGGGCTCGGACATGCCGGTCGAGGCCGTCAAAGGCGAGGGCGGTGCCGGCCAGATCGAGGTCACCTTCCCGTACGGGGAGGCCCTGGCAGCATGCGAGCAGCACGTGCTGTTCAAGCACGCCGCGAAGACGATCGCGGACGAAGCCGGTTTGATGGCGTCGTTCATGGCAGCCCCGTCCACCGGGGTCGGCAGCGGCCTACACCTGCATGTGTCGCTGGCCGACTTCGACGGCCGGACGGTGTTGGCCGCCGACCCGGCCGACGGGACCGAACTATCGGAACTGGGCGAGCAGGCGGTGGCCGGGCTGCTGACGGTGCTGCCCGAGGTCGCTCCGTTGTGGGCGCCGTACGTGAACAGCTACAAGCGCTTCGCCGACCACTCTTTCGCTCCGGCCCGGCTCGCCTGGGGCCGGGACAACCGCTCGTGCGCGGTGCGGGTGGTCGGGCACGGCCGCAGCCTGCGACTGGAGGTCCGCCTGCCGGGCGCGGACGCCACCCCGATGCTCGCCCTGGCGGCGGTGATCGCCGGTATCCGGCACGGCATCGAGGCCAGCCTCAAGCCCCCGCCCGCCACCAGCGGCGACGCTTACCAGCATCCTGACGCGCCGCTGGTGCCGCAGTCCCTGGCCGAGGCGCTCGACGCCTTCGAGACCAGCGAACTGGCCGGGGACCTCTTCGGCGAGCCGGTCGTCGCGCACCTGGCGCGCGTCGCTCAGATGGACCTGGACCATCACGCCGCCCGCGTCACCGACGCGGAGCTGGAGCGCGGTCTCGCCCAGGCATGAGCCCCGGGCCGCTCACGGCGCCACACCCCCGGACCCGCGACCGGCCCGGTCCACCCCACCCCTCACCCTGCTGGAGGACTCCATGGAAAGCATGGACGCCGTTTCCGTCCGACCCCGCGCGAAGGGTATGGCGAAGCCCGCCCCCGACCTGCTGGCCAAGGCGCACCTGGTCGACGTCACCGCGCCCGGCCAGGAGGGTCTGGCGTTGTGGCTGGCCGACCGCGGCCTGGACGTCACCGGCAGCATCGGCCCCGCCGACCAGGACAGCGCCGCCGCCGGCCGGCTGCGCGAGGCCGGCGTGGGCGTGGTGGTCGGCTTCGACGCGTGCAACGTCCAGGCGGGCCGGACCTGTGTGGTGTGGTCGGGGGTGGTGGCCGCTGCGCACCCCGAACTCGACCGGGCTCAGGAGCTGAAGCTGCCGGTGCTCGCCCGCGCGCACGCGCTCGCGGTGCTGACCGCCGGGTTCGGCGGTCAGCTCGTGGCCGTCGGCGGCAGCCACGACACCGCGACGGCGGCGGCGGTGCTCGCCGTCGCGCTGGACGACGGCCACACGGGCTGGATCCTCAACGCCCCCGCCCGCAAAGGCCTGCCGGGGCACAGCGGCGACCGGCGGCTGGTGGTGGATCTGTGCCCGGACACCACCACTCACGAGGCCTCTCCCCTCGGGTCCTGGAGCTACGGCCCCGGCGCCGCGACCTTGTACCGGCGGCCGCGACCAGCGGTCACGCTGATCACCAGCGCCACCCGGAACGCGCCGCATTTCGAGGACACCATCGAGGCGCTGAACGACGCCACCAGCCTCGCCCGTTCGTCGGGCACGGTGGTGCTGCCGCTGTGGGACAAGGGCGCCAAGATCGTGCACGAGAGACTCACGGACCGGCCCGAGCCCAACGTGGCGGTGGTGACCGTCGGGCTCGCCGAGGACTGCGACGTGTGGGTCCTCACGCCCCGGTGGCTCGGCGGTGACAACCTCCTCACCCTCCACTATCGGGGCACCCGGCACCAGTTCACGGTTCCGGTCGTCGGCCGCCACCACGCCCTGGCGGCATGCGCCGCCATCGCCACCGCCCTCGTGGCCGGCGAGGACCCGCAGACGGTGGCGGACCGCCTCGCCGCCTTCCGCGGCGTCGAGCGCTCGCTGGCCGTGCTCGGCACGCGGGACGGGATCACCGTCGTGGACTCCCGCGCCCGGCACCCGCGCGAGGTCGCCCAGGATGTCACGGCCGCCCGGATGCTCTCCGAGGGGGACGTGCTCGTCGTCCTGGAGCCGGACGGCGTCGCCCGCACCACCGCCCATGCCGTCGAACTCGGAGCCGCCCTCGGCGACGCCGATCATGTCCTGCTCCTGCCGGTCAGCACGCCGCTGGCCGGACACGACGGGCCCGACCCGCTGGACGCCGTCGAGCGGGCCGCTGTCAGGGCCCTCGGCCCGGGTACCGTCCACCGCGTCCGCTCCGGCCCCTGCGAACCGGGCCCCGAGCAGCGGGTCTTCGAGATGACCGCGGAGGGCGATGTCGTCCTGGTCGTCGGGACCGGCCCCCATGCCGAGCGGCTCGGCCCCCGCCTGCTGGACCGCCTCGCCCAGACCGATGCCCTGGGCGCCAGCCGCCCGTGAGCCGCCCAACCTCACCGGAGACACCACCATGACCGCCACAGCCCTTCCCGCCCACACCCTGACCGGGCAGCAGATGCACCTGCTCGGGCACATCGCCGCCGAGTCCAACCTCCGCACGATCGCGGCCGACCCCGAACTCACCCTGGAGCGCGCCGAGGTTCACGCCGCCGTCACAGAGCTGCTGACGGCCACCGGCACCCGCACCGCGCCCCAGCTCGTCGCCTGGGGCACCGCGCACCGCCTGATCACCGACATCGCGCAGCCCTGCGTCGCCCTCTGCGCCGACATCCAACTGCCCCGGCGCCTCGATCTGGTCCTGGTGGGCTGGGTCGGGGGGCGCACCGCCCCGGAGCTCGCGGCCGACTTCGACATCACCGCCGCCACCGTGCGCGGTTACGGCAAGGACCTGCGTGCCTGGCTGGGCGTGCGCACCCAGATCCAGGCGAGCATCGCCGCCGTCCTCGCCGGCCTGGTCCGCCTCAGCGACATCGACCCCATGTGGCCCGCCGAGCCTCTGTACCACGCCGCGCCACGCGGCCAGGCCGCGTGAACTCCCGCCCCACCGGCGGCCGGGCCGCGATCGGAGCCGTCTGCTTCCTCCTCGGGGTCCAGGTCGGCGCCGCCGTCCTCTACCTCGTTCAGCACCGCACCCGGCTCACCCAGCCGCTCTACCTGGCGGTCTTCGCCCTCGCCGCCTTCGGCACCCTGGCCGTCACCGACCGGCTGATCGCCGCTCGTTCCACGCCGAAGCACCGGACCAGTTCCTCCCAGAAGGACCCGCCTCGGCCGACCGGTTGAGCACCCGTTCCACCGCACCACCCCATGGCGGCCGTTTCGGGCCAGGGCCGCACCCCGACAACCTTAGACAGTAGATGAGCACCTTACGACCTGCCGACGGACTGGCGGCCCGCGATCTGGACCGCCACCTGATCAACCGCGCGGGCGTCATCGTCGATGCCAACGCCCTCGTCCAGCTGCCCTCCGACCGCCTGTCCGGCGCCGAGCCGTTCCTCCTGGCCACAGGCGCCCCCGTGTCGGCCACCGTTCCCGCCCCGCTGCTGCGGCTGCTGATGCGCGCGGGCTCCATCGCCGTCCCCTGCGCCCTGGTCACCGAGCGGCTCGGCCGCCACGTGAGCACCATGCTCGCCGCCAAACGCGTCACCAACGTGTGGTCCGCCTCCGTGTCCGCGGCAGAACACCGCGATCAGGGAACCAACCCCTACCGGGCGGCGGCCGGCGCCCTCGGGCTCCCGGTCGAGACCTGTCTGATCATCGCCACCGATCCGACGCTGCACGAGGCCCGGACCAGCAGCGCAGGCCGCCTCCTCACCAGCGGCTCCGGAACCCTCCGCTTGGCCGCCAAGAGCACCGACAAGCTCAGCCAGTTCGAGCGCGACGTCGCCGTGCAGCTCGCCCTCGGGCACACCTACGACGGTGTAGCCGAGCAGCTCGGCTGCTCCTCCAGCGGCGCTGCCAACCTCATGTCGCGGATGATGCGCCGCCGTGGTCTCACCGACCGCACCCGTACCATCGTCGACCTCATCAACTCCGGCCTCCTCGACACCGCCGAACTGCGCGCGGCACTGCCCGACACGCTCCCGAGAATCACTGCGCGGGAGCACGAGGTACTCACCCTGCTTGCCGCCCACGAGCTGTCCACCGTCGCGAGGTTGACCGGCATCGGCCAAGCCACGATCGGCAGCGTCATCACCCGAGCCGCCAACGCCATCGGGGCCAAGACTCGCACCCAGGCCGTCATCATGGCCCTCCTGCTCGGCAACAGCAGCCCGGCAGCCGTCTCCGGCAGTGCCCGATGAGGCTGGTCGAGTACCCGCAGCACTACACCCTTGACGGCAACCCGACGCTGTACCTGGACCGTTCGGGCGCGGGCCGTCCGGGCTGGCAGAGAGAGGCCATCGCCCTCCTGGAAGCGGCCGGCTTCACCGGCACCGTCCTCAACCCCCGGCCCGCCGCCCACGCGGAAGCGCCGTCCGGCTGGCAGGAGCACAACCTGCGGCGCTTCGGCGCCGTCCTCCTGTGGTGCCCCACCGGCGGGCAGCAGGTGCGCGACGTCCGGCAGCGGCTCCTTCGCCTCTCGCGCACCGCGCTGGTCGTCGGCTGCGACCACACGGAGCGCGGGCAGCGTTTCGTCCACGCCGAACTGCTCCGCACGATGCCGCGGTTGGCTGTCGCCGCCGACCTCGCCGCCGCCGTACGGGCGGCTCTCGACCATCTCAGCGCCCCGGACGCGCCCCAGACCTGAAATCCCCTTCGACCCACCCCCGTCAGGAACACCATGCCCACCGCCGCACTGCCCCGCCGTTCCCGGCCCCTCATCGAGGACCACGGCCTGATCGGCAGCACCGCCACCGGCGCCCTCATCCGCAACGACGGCACCATCACCTGGGCGTGCCTGCCCCGGTTCGACTCCTCCGCCGTCTTCGCCACCCTGCTCGGCACCGAGGAGCACGGCTTCTGGCACCTCGGCCCCACCACCGCCGGCGAGCCCGCGGCGGCCGACCGGCGCCGCTACCGCGACGACACCATGTCGCTGGAACACGAATGGGACACCCAAACCGGCAGCGTCAGGGTCACCGACCTCATGCCGCTGGGCACCAAGACGCCCCAGATCATCCGCAGCGTCGAGGGCCTGAGCGGCACCGTGACGATGACCTCGACGGTCCGGGCCCGCCCCGGCTACGGCGCCCACGCCCCCCTGTACACCCGCACCTCGCGAGGCGCTACCGCGCGCCTGTGCGCCACCGTCCACCCCGACTCCTACTGGCTCGACGGCCCCCACCACGCCATCACCAACGCCGGTGCACGCTCCGACTTCACCATCACCGCCGGCGAGCGCATCGCCTTCACCCTCACCTGGTCCCCCTCCTCCCACCCGGCCCCCGACCTGCGCAGCCCCCGCTCGGCGCGCACCCTCACCGAGGTGTCCTGGCGCGAATGGGCGTCCCGCTGCGCCTACCAAGGCCCCCACCGGGAAGCGGTCGTCCGCTCCGCCCTCGTCCTCAAGTCCCTATGCCACCCGGGCGGCGGGATCGTCGCCGCCCCCACCACCTCCCTGCCCGAGCAGATCGGCGGCGAACGCAACTGGGACTACCGGTACGTGTGGCTGCGCGACTCCGCCCTGACCGTCATCACCCTCGCCCGCCTCGGCCACACCGGGGAAGCCGAAGCCTGGCGCGACTGGCTGCTCGCCGTCCTGGACCCCGACGTCTCGAACTTCCAGATCCTGTACGGCATCCACGGTGAGAACAACCTGCCCGAAAACGAGTTGGACCACCTGCCCGGCTACGAGAACTCCCGGCCCGTGCGGGTTGGCAACGGCGCCGCCGGACAGCTCCAGCTCGATGTCCCCGGCGAAATCGCCGACGCCCTCCTCGCCGCCGAGGACGCCGGCCTTCTTCCCGCCCGCGACGCCGACGCGATGCTGCGCGCCCTCGCCCGCTGGACAGAGGACCGATGGGCCAAGCCGGACGAGGGCATCTGGGAGGTCCGCGGCCCGCGCCGGCACTTCGTCCACTCCAAGGTCATGGCCTGGGTCGCGATCGACCGCACCATCACCCTCCTGCGCCGCCGCGCCTCCACCACCGCCGACGAACTCGCCCACTGGCGGCGGCTGCGCGCGCTGATCCACGCGGACGTCTGCGAGAAGGGCTACGACCCGGAGCGCAACACCTTCACCCAGTACTACGGCGGCAAGGAGCTGGACGCCTCGCTGCTGCTGATCCCCCAGGTCGGCTTCCTGCCCCCGGACGACAAGCGCGTCATCGGCACCATCGAGGCGATCCAGCGCGAACTGTCCACCGAGGACGGCTTCGTCCTGCGCTACCCCACCCACGACGAGAGCGGCAACAACGTCGACGGCCTCTCCGGCCACGAGGGCGCCTTCCTCGCCTGCTCGTTCTGGCTCGCCGACGACCTCGCCATGATCGGCCGGGTGCAGGAGGCCCACGAACTGTTCGACCGGCTGCTGGCGCTGCGCAACGACCTGGGCCTGCTCGCCGAGGAATGGGACCCCCGGCTCAAGCGCCAGGTCGGCAACTACCCGCAAGGCTTCAGCCACCTCGCCCTGGTCAGCGCGGCCCTGCGGCTGACCGCCAGCGACGCCGCGCACCTGCCGGCCCAGCGTGCCCAGCCCGCCGGGGCGCTCCCCGAGCGGGAGCAGGGCACACTCACGGTCGCGGGTGTCCGGCAGGGGTGCGGCTGATGACCGTCCCCGTGCCGTCCGTTTCCAACCGCATCACCGACGCCCGGACCGGTCCCGTCGTCCAGGCCGGCCGGGTCGGCGACGTCCACTTCCACCCCTCCGCGCCGCCGCGGCAGGTTCCCCGGCAACTCGCCGCGGTCACCCGGGTGTTCACCGGCCGCGAGCACGACGAGGCCGCCCTGGACGGGCTGCTCACCGGCCTGCCGGAGGGCACCGCCCCGGTGATCGTGATCACCGGGGCCTGCGGGATCGGCAAGCGCGCCCTCGCCGCCCGCTGGAGCCACCGGCACGCCGAGCGGTACCCGGACGGACAGCTCCTCGTCCGGCTGCGCGCCGATAGCGTCGGCGGCCCGGCCCCGGCCGCCGAGATCGCCCGCTCCCTGCTGCTCGGCCTCGGCGAAGGTCAAGGAGGGCACCTTCCCTGGCAGGCAGCCGACTTGCAGGCGTTGTGGCGCTCCACCGCGGCGACCCGGCGGCTGCTCGTGATGCTGGAGGACGCCGCCGGCGCCGACCAGGTCCTGCCGCTGGTCCCCGCCAACGCCGACTGCCTGGTCGTCGTCACCAGCCGCTCGCCGATGCCCGCGCTCGCCGCCCACGGCGCGCACCACCACCATCTGGCCCCGCTCACGCCCGTCCACGCCGTCCGGCTGCTCGCTCGGATCCTCGGCGAGGACCGGGTGCGCGCGGAGCCCGCCGCCACCGAAGCCCTCGCCCGTGCCTGCGACGGCAACCCGTTGGCCCTGAGCCTGGCCGCCGGCGAGGCCGTCCTCGTCCCCGCGCGCCCGCTCGTCCACCACCCCGCCCTCATCGCACCCGACTTGGAGAGCATCCCGATGACCACCGCCCTCGCCCTCACCTCACTGCCCGAGCCCGAGGCACGCCTGCTGCGACTCGCCACCCTGATCCCCGCGCCCGACCTCGACCACTTCGCCGTGGCCGCCGCCACGGCCACCCCCGCCGCCCAAACCCTGAACCTGCTGCACGAACTCTCGGCCCGCCACCTGCTGGAGCACACCGGCCGCCAGAGCGCGCGCGGCGACGTCTACCGCATCCGCCCCGAGGTCCGGGAACTGCTCCGCAACCCGGCCGACGCCCGCCGGCGCGTCGTGCAGTGCTACCTCGACCACCTGATCGCCACCGCCCAGGACACCGTCCAGCGCCTCACCCCGCACCACCGCATCCTGCCGCGCCAGCACCGCCACCACCCCGCCGAGCCGGTCCCCATCACCGACGACCGCACCGCGCAGGACTGGCTGGAGACGATCGCCCCCGCGGTCCTGCCCGCCCTCGCCGCCGCCCACGAACTCGGCGAGCACCAGGCGGCCACGGTCCTGGTCCACGACCTGTGGCCGCTCTTCCACCGCCTGCGGCGCACCGACCTGAGCGTCACCTGCCACAAGCTGGGGCTGAACTTCGCCCGGCTCTGGGGCCACCGCCTGGCCGTCTACGAGATGACCACCACACTCGCCATTTCGCACAAGCGCGCCGGAACACACCAGGACGCACTCCGGCTCTACGAGGAGGGCCGCGCCCTCGCCACCGAGGACAAGGACCCCAGCCGCATCGCCCAGTGCACGGCCGGCATCGGCGCCACCCTCTACGAGACCGAGCAGTACGCCGCCGCCGAACCCGAACTCGCCCGCGCGATCGAGCTCTACGCCGACCTCGACGACCGGCGCGGCGCCGGCCTCGCCGAGATCCTCCTCGGCTCCGCCGCCGCCCGCCAGAGCAACACCGAGCTCGCCCTCCCGCTGCTCCAGCAGGCCCTCACCGACCTCGAATCGCTCACCCCGCCCGACCCTCTGAACGTCGCCCGGGCGAAGGTCTTCCTGGGCGAGGCACAGTCCCTCGCCGGCCAGCACGACCTCGCGACCACCACCATCACTGAAGCACTGCGGGCGTTCGCGGACCTCGGCCACCGCCACTGGACGGCCCACGCCACCGAGTACCTCGGGCAGGCCGCCGAACGCACCGGACAGACCGAATCCGCCGCCGACTGGTACAGCTCCAGCCAGGACCAGTACCGGAACCTGGGCGCCACCCGCGACGTGAAACGCCTGCACGACCGGCTCCTCGCACTTCTGAACCGGTGACCTGTGCCCACCCACCGCGCCGAGCAAGTACCGGCCTCCGCACACTTCCCAGGATGACGAATGATCCTCCGCCCCATGGCAGCAGCCGCGCTCCTCGCCTACTTCGCAACGATCGGCTCCTCGGCACCCGCTCGGGCCGCCGAACCGGACATCCCGACCGCCACCGGCGTGGTCGGCCACGGACCCGACGGCGAGCTGCTCGTCGCCAGCTGCGCCACCCTGCGCCGACCACCTGAAGCCCGAAGGAGCACCATCTCCCAGTCCCCGCCCGGCCAGCGCCGAGACGAAGCCGACCCCGCGGCCGAAACGGACCAGCCCACGGAGGCAGCGGCCCACGAAGAGGAGTCCGCCGTCGATGGCGGAGCTGGGCCTGGACCCCGCGCCGTCCGCTCCGCATACGCGGAGGTCCGACGATCGCCATCGCGCTGACAGTCTCGTCCACGATCAGGCCATCCGCCTATTGGAGTTCGGGCAGACAGCGGTGCAGCCCTGTCCTCGCGGAGGAGGCCACGGACCTTGGGCGGGCGCCCGGTCACCGCTAAGCGACCGGGCGCCGATGAACATCAACCGCAGGTCACGACGCGCGGTTGCCCGGCCGGCGGCGCTGCCTGGTCCGGCGCCGCTCGATACCGTGCCGGCCGCTCACCGGCGGCCGCGGCTTCGGCGCGCGGTCGAGCCGGGCCTTCGCCCGCTTCAGTTCGCCCAGCCGCCGGGACGACCGCCGGGACCGGCGCTGACGCCGCACCGCCGTCCCCGATGGCTCGCTGGGCGGGAGCTGCGCGGCCCCTCGGAACCGGCCCTTGACGATCTGCAACAACCACTCCGATACCACGGTCACGAGGAACACGATCACCTTGACGGTGACCTCCTCCGACCACGGCAGCTCCATGAACTGCATGGTTTCCTCCAGTAGACGACAAGCTGGAGGGGTGGAATCACGCGGCCAGGCTGACGTCCAACTCGCAGACGCCCACCCCGAAGCGGCTGGCCGCGCCGGTGCGCCCGGGTGCCCTGGGGGCCAGCGGTCTCCGGAGGCGGGTGATTCCGCAGGCAATGGCCAGCGGCTCCGGCAAGCCCTCGGTATCCAGCCGCAGCGTCGTCGGCGCGACCTCCCGGAGAGGAATCCGACGGGCTTCCAGCGCGGCTGCGAGTTCGTAGCCGGATTGCAGAACGGCCAAAGCGCTGGAGTATGCCTTGGCCTCCACCACCCACGGCACTGCGGCGTCCGAATAGGTAGTGGCGGGATGGATGCCATGAAGCGCGTAATCGTGCAGCGCGCCGAGGAAGGTCAGCGGGACACGGCGCCACCTACCGGGCTCCAGCAGCGTGCTGACGCTGGAGCTCCGGTGCTGCCCATCGACCACCACGAGGTCGACTGCTCGATGCACTGCGTTGCTGAGCATCATCAGGCTCGCGGGCGCGCCGCTGTCCTTCACAACCGAGGGGGGATATGCGGTGGGAGCCCCGCGGAGCCCGGCCAGGATGTCCTCGGAGAGCTCGTACCAGACCGTCTCTCCGATGGCCCGAGGGGCCATCACAGCCCGTTCGTCGATCGGCACTACGGTCACTCTGCCGGGCGCGCCTGCGTACGAGCGGGCGGTGATGCGCTCCAGCTCGATCAGCCTCATGGCTGACACGATAGCTGAAACGGCAAACGGTCTTGGCCGGGCCGCGGCGCACCTCACTCTGGCGCCGACCGCACCCGAAGGAGTCCCTATCTGAGGCTGCAACCCGGACCGATCCCTGAGGTACTACCCCTAAGGGCGTAGACACGCTCGCCAGCGGGCATGGCACGGTCGTAGTGCAACGTCATCAGCCGTGAGAAGGTACCAAGCATGAGTGCCCTAAAGTTCATCCTCAATGTCATCTGGTTGGTTTTCTGCGGCATTTGGATGGCTCTTGCCTACGTGCTTGCCGGAATTATCTGCTGCCTGCTCGTAATTACCATCCCATTTGGCATTGCCTCGTTTCGGATTGCCGGCTTCATCCTGTGGCCGTTCGGGCGCACGGCGGTGGAACGGCCGGACGCCGGGCCGGCGTCGTGCGTGGGGAACGTCATCTGGCTGGTCTTCGCCGGGTGGTGGCTGGCGATCGGGCACCTGATCACCAGCATCCCGCTGTTCCTGTCGATCATCGGCATCCCCTTCGGCTGGGCCAACCTGAAGATGATCCCGATCTCGCTGATGCCGCTCGGCCGCGAGATCGTGCCGACCGACCAGGAGTGGGGCGCGCGGTAACCGCCACGAGCACCGATGGCCGACGAGGACGGAGATCCTCGTCGGCCATCACTGTTTGCGCCGGTCAGGCCCGTGGCAGTGCCAGCCGGAAGCGGAGCGGCGAAAGTGCGCCATGCTGAGCGTCCGAACACGATCCCGTTCGGCATCGCGTCCTTCCGGATCGCCGGGTTCATCCTGTGGCCGTTCGGGCGCACGGCGGTGGAACGGCCGGACGCCGGGCCGGCGTCGTGCGTGGGGAACGTCATCTGGCTGGTCTTCGCCGGGTGGTGGCTGGCGATCGGGCACCTGATCACCAGCATCCCGCTGTTCCTGTCGATCATCGGCATCCCCTTCGGCTGGGCCAACCTGAAGATGATCCCGGTCTCGCTGATGCCGCTCGGCCGCGAGATCGTGCCGACCGACCAGGAGTGGGGCGCGCGGTAACCGCCACGAGCACCGATGGCCGACGAGGACGGAGATCCTCGTCGGCCATCACTGTTTGCGCCGGTCGGGCCCGCGGCAGAGCCGGGCGGACGCGGAGGGGTGAACCTGCTCGGCGAAGTACTTCCAGGGCGAACGAGCCCGCGGTCTGGTCCCGTTGACTGGATGTCTGTACAGTCAACCGCCATGGCGGCCGAAGCCCTGGAGCCCGCGTGTCACCTCGCTCACCTCATGTCAACGCCCGGTTGCGGGAAGCGTCCCGCGAGCGGATCGTCACCGCCGCCATCGACGTCCTGGCCAGGAAGGGCTTCCACCAGGCCACCGTCTCCGACATCACCGAGCAGGCAGGTGTCTCGCGCGGGCTGATCAGCTACTACTTCCCGACCAAGCACGCACTCGCGGACGAGCTGCTGGACCGCTACCTGGATGGCGTCCACCAGGTCCTGGACGTCGAGGGCACTCCGGACGAGCGGTTGTCCGCCATCATCGACCGCGCACTGCTGGCGGCCCACCGCACGCGTCACGTCCAGCAGATGGCCCTGGGCCTCATGATCGATCCGGGGACGCATCCGCTGTACGCGGCGGCGGAGGCCAGGAAGGACCGGCTGCTCGCCGAACTGGAGGAAAGGCTCCGCGAGTTGTTCCACGCCCGCGGTGCCGAGGACCCCCACCTGGAGGGGATCATGCTCCGCAGCCTGCTGGAAGGCGTGACGGTCAAACTCGTCATCTACGCCGACCAGTACCCACTGGAGCCGATCCGCCGCCGGATCCTTGCGATGTACCAACTCCCTTGTCCGACAAGCGATCTGATCGAAAGTCACCCCCGGCCGGCCGGGCCGATGCGCGCCATCGGCGCGATGCCCGAGCCGACCGGCCCGTCACAGTGAACCCACACGGCCGGGTCACCCACCGCGCCGGCACGTTCTGGAGACGCGTATGACGTCCGCTGATTTCGCCGTCGCGACAGCGACGGCGGCCGACCGGCTGCCCGGGACCGGACCGCCGGCCGTCGCCCGGCCACCCGCCGTCACCGGCCCGTTCCCGATGGAGACGGTCGGGCGGGCGGGCGAGCTCGCCGAGGTACTGGCCGTGCTCGAACGGCCGGACGTCGACGGCGTGCTGCTGTCCGGGGCGCCGGGGATCGGCAAGAGCCGGCTCGCCGAGGAGGTCGCGCTCGCCCACCGGACCCGCACCGGCGGAACGATCGGCCGGATCGCGCCGGCGCCCGGGGACGGCTGGGCGGACGGCCTGCGCCGCTGGATCACCCGCACCCGCGAATCCGACGACGCCCCGTCCGTACTGGTGCTGGACGGCGCGCGACGCGACCCCGACCGGCAGGTCCTGGCCCGGCTGGCCCGGGCGCTGGCCGGGACGGGCGTCAAGGCCCTGGTCACCGCGCGCCGGCCGGTGGCGCAGGACGGCTTCGCACACCGGAGCGTTCCCCCGCTCCCGGTGCCGCTGGACTGCTGCGCCATCGACGTCGAGGCATTGGCCGCGGTGCCCTCCGTGGAGCTCTTCGTGTCCTGCCTGCGCGCCTTCAACCCCGCTTTCCAGGTCGGGCGGCACAACCAACTGGCCGTCGCCCGCGCCTGCGTGGAACTCCACGGCAACCCCGGGGCGATCGGCCTGGCCGCACGGATCGCGGCCCTGGAGGGGCCGGAGGTCCTCTGGGCCGCGCTCGACGGCCAGTCCCGGACCGGAGCGCCTCCGGACCGGCCCCGGCCCGCCATCGACGGCCTCGCCCGGTTACTGGACGCGTACGGCCCGGACGACACCGAACCCGAGGCGCTGCGCGGCCTGAGCCACGCCGGACGCCGACTGCTCGCCTGCGCCCGTGTGTTCAGCGGCGGCGCGGGACCCGAGTCGCTCCGGCAGATCTCCGGGGTCGGCCTCGACGAGTACCCGGCCGCCCTGGAGTCACTGCTCGGCCGGCACCTGCTCCGCCTCTCCGCGCTTCCCTCGGGCCGTCTCGACGGCTACACCCGTACCCGGCTGCACCTCACCTTCGGCCGCTGGTCGTACCGGCCGGACAAGCAGACGGGCGAGTCGGCGAACGGGCTGGAGGACGTCCGGCTCGCCCACGCCCGGCACCACGCCCGGCTGGCCGGATCCACCGTCCGCCTCATGACGGGCGGCCCGCAGGCCGGCGGGATCATCGCGTTCCGCAGCGAGGAGGGGAACATCCGCCGGGCGCTCGACACACTGGTCGCCGCCGGGCTCGCGGAAGAGGCGCTCGACCTCGCCGAGCTGTCCCGGGTGTACCACTACGCGATCGGCACCCCGTTCGACTGGCCCGCCGGACTGGCCTCGCTGGGCGGCCCCGACGCCGACCGGGACACCCGGCGGCGGGTGGCCCTGCTGCTGGCCGAGGCCGCCGTCCGCAACGACGAGCCGGAAACGGCGCTGGCCGTCCTCGACGGGGTTCGGCCCGGCGACGCGGGCCACGAAGCCCCGGCGGACGGGGGGTTCACCGTCAGGATCAGGCACCTGCGCGGGATCGCCATCACCCCGAGCCGCCCGGACGAGGGGCTCGCGCTGCTGCACCAGGCCATCGAACCGGGCGCCGACGGCGGCCACCTGGCCCGTCGCCGGCTGCTCGACACCGCGCTGGCCGAGTTCCTCCACCGCTCCGCGGGCACCGCGGCCGCGCTCGCCACCCGCGCGCTCGCCGAGGCCATCCAGGCCCGGGACAACCTGGTCGCCGGCCTCGCGCTGCTGCACCTGAGCGCGTTCGCGGCGGCGGCGGGACGAGCGGCCGACTCGACCAACTACCTCGACCGCGCACTGGCCACGCTGCGCCCCCTCGGAGCCCCGGCCGCGCTCGGCGCGCTCCTCGCCCTGATGGGCAGCCCCCTGCTGCCGGGCCCCGCCGCGCGCGCCGCCGCGGTCGCCCGGGCGCTGGGCTGCTTCCACACCGTCCGGCGCCACCTGCTCGACGACCCGACGGAACCCGACTTCACCGTCGGCCGGGTCGAGCGGCGGCTGCTGCTCGGCGACCGCGAGTCGCTCGCCGCCATGGCGGCCGGTTCTGCGGTCGAACTCCCGGACCTGATCCGTGACTTCGCGCTCGGATGCGTCGCCGCGCGGACGCCCGGCGACCCGTCGGAACCCCTTCCGGACCGGCCCGCCGCGCCTCCCCGGGCCACGGCGGCCGAGCCGTCCGCCGACGCGGTGCTGACGCCCCGTCAGAGCGAGGTCGCCCGGCTGATCGCCGAGGGCCTGAGCAACAAGCAGATCGCCCGGCAACTGACCATCTCCGAATGGACCGTGGTGAACCACATCCGCGAGACCATGCGCAAGCTCGGCTGCTCCTCCCGAGTAGCGATCGCCGGCTGGGTCCACCGCACCGCGTCGACCCCCCGGGAGCGCTGAGCGCCGAACGCCGCCGCCGGCACGGCCCGGGGACCGTGCCGGCGGCGTGACACACCGACCGATGGCTCAGGTCAGGGTCTTGGCGATGATGGAGGCGATCCACGAGATGACCGGACTGGTCACGCTGACACTGGCCTCGGCCCCGTCGGGGACCGACACCAGCTCGTCCCGGGCCGCGCCCGGCGTGGTGCAGGCGGAGTAACCACCCATCAGGCTGCTCGCGTTCACGCGAATTCCCTCCTTCCGGACCGATCGGCGTCCGCCGCCGCCGGTGCACGGGCCGAAGCCCGTGCCGGCGCCACGGCACAGAGCCGAAGGCTCAGTTGCAACCCCTCACGATGACGGTGACCAGCACCGAGATCGAGATCGTGATCGTGGGCGTGAACCCCTCCGTCCCGTCCGGGATCGACACCAGGTCGTTCCGCGCCGCGTTCGGCGTGGTGTAGGCGGAGTAGCCGCCCATCAGGTCACTGCTGTCCATGATGACTCCATTCGTTCGCACATTCGCTGCCGGTTGCAGCACCACTGGGACCCCGCCCCTTCGGGCTCGGTCAGGTCGGCGGGCGGTACGGGGCGCGGAGCCCGGCCGCCACGGGATCGCGGCAGCACGGGGTCCGTGCCGTGCGGGCCCGAGCCGGACACTCGGAGCGCCCCTCCTACAGGAGGGACATGGTGGCCGGGCTCACGATGATCGAGATCACCGAGATGAAGGTGACGACGGGCGTGAACCCCTCCGTCCCGTCGGGGATCGACACCAGGTCGTTCCGGGCCGCGCCCGGCGAGGTGTAGGCGGAGTAACCACTCATCAGGTCGCTGCTGTCCATGCTGACTCCGTTCGATCACACGTCCGCTGCCGGTTGCAGCACCATCAGCACACCAGCCGCTGCCCCCACCCGCCCAGAGGCAGACAACTGCGCCCCCGGGGAGGCGGATCCGGCCCTCCCGCCAGTTCCCTGCCGACACGTCCGACGGTCCGGTCGGAAACTCACCGTTGCGCGCGCCGTCCGGCAGGGACGTGCGGCGCACGACCCCGTCCGGCAGGGCTCTGCCACCCCCGCCGCGGGCCGTGCCTGGCAGGACCGTGCGGCTGCCCGCCAGGGGGCGGCGCCGCCTACGGTGGCTCCCATGGCAGCGACGATCACCGCGATCCGGGACACGGCCGGAACGCCGACGGGGCCGGTCCCCGACACGGACCCCACCGGCGTCTTCGCACCGGTTCCACTCGACCACGTCCCCGATGTCGTCCAGGCTCTCGAACGCCTGGGCGTGGCACCGTTCGCGGACCGGACGCCCATCAGCCGGCCCGGACGGAACGACAACTGGGCGGGCCCGACCACCGACGGCCGGGAGGTGTTCGTGAAGCGGCTCGCGCAGCCGCTCGCCGCCGAACGCTTCGACCGGGCCCGCGCGTTCGAACAGGTGCTGGCCGCCGGTCGCCCTCCGGAGCACTGGCACTCGCCGGCCTTCCTCGGCGCCGACCCCGGGGCCCTGCTGCTGGTGCACGAGCGCCTGGTCGACGCGGTGCCGGGCAACCTGCTCGCCGATCAGGGCCGCTTCGACGCCGCGCTGTCGCACCGGGCCGGCCTGGCACTCGCGGAACTGCACCGCATGCCGGTCCACCCCGCCGACCTGCCCGAACCCGCCACCGAAGGGCGGCAAGGGTCCACCGCCCGGCTGGTCGAGCTGACCGCCGAGGACTACGCCGCCGCCAGCGGGGGCGAGTTGGAGGTGTGGTCGATGCTGCAGCACGACAAGCGGGTCCGGGCCGCCCTGCGGGAACTGGCCGGGTCGAGCGCGGCCGCGCCCGCGGTGCCGATCCACGGCGACCTGCGGCTCGACCAGTTCCTGCTGTCCGGCGACGACCTGTACCTGACGGACTGGGAGGAGTTCCGGATCGCCGACCCGGCCCGGGATGTCGGCGCGTACGTCGGGCAATGGCTCCACCGGGCGGCCGTCGGAATGTTCGCGGGCCTCGGACCGGACACCCCGGTCCCGCCCGCCGAGGTCCACGAGGCGCTGATGCGCAGCGGCGCCGAGCAGCTCGACGCGGTGCGTCCGCAGATCGCCGCGTTCTGGTCCGGATACCGCCGGGTTCGCTCCGAACCCGCCGCCGACGAAAGGCAGTTCACCGCTCGGGTGACCCGGTACGCGGGCTGGCACCTGTTCGAGCGCACGATCGCCACGGCGACCCTCACCCACCGCCTCACCGCCGTCCTCCGCGGGGCCGCCGGGGTGGGCCGCAACGCGCTGCTCGACCCGCTCCGGTCCGCCGAGGTGCTCGGCCTCGTCCAGGACTGACCGCGGGCCCCCGCCCACTCGTACGGATCGACAACGGGATCAGGAGACGATCGTGTCCCATCAGCATTCCCCGGCCCCGCTCTCCCCGGCCCTGCGCGCGGCGCTCGGCGGCCTGCGGATCACCGACGGCACGCCGCGGGTCGAGGTCGACGACGACCTGGTGGTCGCCGCGGACACCTGGGGCGAACTGCGCTCGGCGCTGGCCGGCCTGCTGTACGAACGCTGGCACGCCGGCATCGTGCGCCAGGAGGGCCCGGCCCGGATGCCGCGGCGCAGCGAGACCTTCGAGCGCGAGCTGATCGCGGCCACCGGCCACACCCGGACCGTCGCGGCGGGTGTGCTCCGCTCGCCGGTCGAGGCCGCCGACGGCGGGCCGGACGCTCCGGTGCGGGTCGAGTTGGGCCGGGTGCTGGTCGGCGTGCGGCCCGGCGCGGTGCGCTCGGACGGGCCGCCGGCCGTCGGGCGGCCCTGCCTGGTCGAGCTTCCGGCGGTGCGTCCGGCGCTGTCGCCCGGCTTCCTGCTGGTCGACGGGCCCGACGGTTCGCTGGTCCGGGCCGGCGAGTTGCTGCGGCTGTACGTGCACCTGGCGGAACCCGGTGCCGCCCCGCCGGTGTGGCGGGCCCTGCTGGAGCGGCTGGCGGGCCTGGGTGTGCGGTACCGGGCGAAGGTGCTGTCCCGTCCGTGGTCGTATCCGCGACGGGACGCCGCGGTGGTGTACCTCGACGCCGCGGACGCGGCCGTCGCGCCGATGCTCGCGGACACCGTGGCGGGTCTTCCGGGAGTCGCCGGGGACGCGTCGGTCTTCGCCTCCCCGCTGTGCCCCGGTGTCGCGCTCGCCTGGGAGCCGCGCGACGAGCGGGACGGCTGGGGCGGGCGCAGCTTCGGCCAGCACCGGGCGGCGGCGGTCGCCGACGGTGTCGTGCGCCGGGCGACCGATCCGGCGGGCCCCTCGCTGGAGGAGCAGGTCGCCCGGGCGCTGCGCGAGGCGTCGGCGTCCCCCGCCGAGCCGGCCCGCAACCTCGGCTCGCCCGCCCTGCCGGCCCCGGCCGTGCCGGATGCGGAAGTGCCGGACGCGGCCGTGCCGGACACGGAAGTGCCGGACGCGGAAGTGCTGGTCTGAAGTGGCGGGGATGACGAGTTCGCGCAAGCTCTCGGTGCTGTACCCCCTCCAGGTCCAGGACCCGCGGGACGTCCTGCCGCTGGCCGAGCTGGTCCGGGAGGGGGTCGCCGCGCGGCTCTGGCTGGGCCAGTCCCTGGCGTTGGAGTCGCACCATGTACTGGCGTACCTGGCGGGTGCGGGCTGCCGGATCCCGGTCGGCCTGTCCGTGGCGCTGACGGCGCTCCGGCATCCGTACGACGCGGCCGTGCAGGCCCGCACACTCGGCGCGCTGACGGGCCATCCGCCGGTGGTGGGTTACGGGGCGGGCGAGCCCGGCTTCGTGGCCGCGCTGCACGGCGCGCCCTACGCCCGTCCGGCGGCGGCGGTGGCGGAGTACCTGGACGTCCTGCGCCGGCTGCTGCACGAGGGGCGGTTGGACCACCACGCGGGGCCGCTGTTCCCGATGCGCGGGGCAGTGCTGCCCAGGATGTCGGCGCCGGCCGGAACCACGCCGCCGGAGGTCGGCGCGGGTGTGCTGCGCCCCGGCATGGCCCGGGCGGCGGGTTCGGTGGCCGACACGGCGATCACCTGGCTGACGCCGCCCGACTATGTGCGGGACGTCCTGGCTCCGGCGCTGGAGAAGGGCGCCCGCGACGCCGGGCGGGAGCGGCCGCGGATCGTCACCGTCGTCCATGCCGTGCTGGACCGGCCGGGGCGCCATGCGATGGTGCTCGCCCAGCGCGGGACCAGATTTCACCTGTGTGCGCCCCACTACGTGGACATGCTGCGCCGGGCGGGTCTGGACCTCGACGTGTCCGACCCGGTGTCGTCCGCCCGGGAGTTGGTCGAGGAGGGCGTCTTCCTGTTCGGCGGGCTCCGAGAGATCCGGGCGGGCATCGAGCGCCACTTCGAGGCCGGCATCGACGAAGTGGTGATCAACCCGGTCGCCGTCGCGGAGTCCTACGGCGTCCCGGCGGCCGTCGCCGACCTGCGGGAGATCCTGGAGGCCTGCAGCCCGGACCGGTTCCCGAGGAACACCCCCTGAGGGCCCGCGGCGGGAGGGGAGGGCGGGCCCGTACGGGACGGCGGTCACCCCGTGAGCCGTGCCTCCAGGGCGCGCAGGTCCGCGGTGAGCGCGGTGCGTACCTGGTGGGACAGCAGCGGGCCGGTCAGGCGGAAGCCGCCGCGGACGCGGATGCGGGCGAAGGTGCCGGCCTGGGTGGGCTCGAAGGTGTAGGTGACGCGCATGGGCATCGGTCCGACGACGGAGACCATGTCGAGGAGCGTCGGCGGGTCGTGGCGTGCCACGCGCAGCACGTACGGGAAGGTCCGGCCCAGGAAGCGGGCGGTCCGGGTGATCTCGGCGCCCGCGCCGAAGCCGCCGGTGTCGGCCTCCCGGGTGAGGGTGGCGTCGCGGATGCCCTGGGTCCACTCGGGGTCGTGGCGCCAGTCCATCGCGTAGGCGGCGACCGTGGCGGGCGGGAGGGGGATCAGGCGTTCCACTGTGACGTCGAGGGGCATGATCACACTCTCCCGCCGGGCGGGCCACCGCGCTCCCCGGACGCGCCCGGGCGGAGGGGCGCCCGGGCCCGGGCCGGGGGTCTACAGCCCCAGGATCCGCTGGGCCTCCGCCCGCATCTCGACCTTGCGGATCTTCCCGGTGACCGTCATCGGGAACTCCTCGACCACGTGCACGTAGCGCGGGATCTTGAAGTGGGCGAGCCGGCCGGCGCAGTAGGCGCGGACGGTCTCGGCGGTGAGCGGCTCGGCGCCCTCCCGCATCCGGATCCAGGCCATCAGCTCCTCGCCGTACCTGGTGTCGGGGACGCCGATGACCTGGACGTCGAGGATGTCCGGGTGGGCGTGGAGGAACTCCTCGATCTCGCGCGGGTAGAGGTTCTCGCCGCCGCGGATCACCATGTCCTTGATCCGGCCGGTGATGGCGAGGTAGCCGTCCTCGTCCATCACCGCGAGGTCCCCGGTGTGCATCCAGCGGGCGGCGTCGACGGCCTCGGCGGTGCGCTCGGGCTCGCCCCAGTAGCCGAGCATGACGGAGTAGCCGCGGGTGCACAGCTCGCCGGGTTCGCCGCGCGGGACGGTGCGGCCGGTGGCCGGGTCGACCACCTTGGCCTCCAGGTGCGGGCCGACCCGGCCCACCGTGGCGACCCTGCGCTCGACCGGGTCGTCGACCCGGGTCTGGGTGGAGACCGGCGAGGTCTCGGTCATGCCGTAGCAGATGGACACCTGCGTCATGCCCATCCGCCCGATGACCTCCTTCATCACCTCGCTCGGGCAGGGCGAGCCGGCCATGATGCCGGTGCGCAGGCTGCCGAGGTCGTAGCGGTCGAAGTCCGGGTCGGCCAGCTCGGCGATGAACATGGTCGGTACCCCGTACAGCGAGGTGCAGCGTTCGGCGGCGACGGCGGCCAGGGTGGCGCCGGGCTCGAAGGAGGGGGCGGGGATGACCGTGCAGGCGCCGTGCGAGGTGGCGGCCAGGTTTCCCATCACCATGCCGAAGCAGTGGTAGAAGGGCACCGGGACGCAGATCCGGTCCTGCTCGGTGTAGTTGAGCAGCTCGCCGACGAAGTAGCCGTTGTTGAGGATGTTGTGGTGCGAGAGCGTCGCGCCCTTGGGGAAGCCCGTCGTCCCGGAGGTGTACTGGATGTTGATCGGGTCGTCGGGGGCCAACTCGCGCTGACGCTCGGCGAGTCGGGAGGGGTCGGCCCGCCTGCCGGCGGCGGTCACGGCTTCCCAGGCGGGGCTGCCGATCAGCAGGACGCGCTCCAGCTCCGGGCAGCGGTGGCGGACTTCCTCGATCATCCCGGCGTAGTCGGAGGTCTTGAAGCGCTCGGCGGCGACCAGCAGCCGGATGCCGGCCTGGTTGAGCACGTACTCCAGCTCGTGCGAGCGGTAGGCCGGGTTGACCGTGACGAGGATCGCCCCGAGCTTGGCGGTGGCGTACTGGGTGAGCGTCCACTCGGCGCAGTTGGGGGCCCAGATGCCGACCCGGTCCCCCTTGGCGATCCCGAGCTCCAGCAGTCCGAGTGCCAGGGCGTCGACGTCGGCGGCGAGTTCGGCGTACGTCCAGCGGCGGGCGGTGGCCCGGTCGACCAGGGCGTCGCGCTCGGGGAAGGCGCGCACCGCGCGGTCGAGGTTCTCCCCGATGGTGTCGCCGAGCAGCGGGACGTCCGAGGTGCCGCAGGCGTAGCTGCGCGGGGTCGGCGTGGTCGGCACGGGCTGGCTCCTGGGGACGGCGGTGCGGGACGGGGACCATGGTCGCGGGCCCCGGCCCCGCGCCGCCACCCCCGAACGGGGGTGCGCACGCGGCGCTGGGGCCGGCCGTCGCGGTCGACGGACGGCCCCAGCGCACGGGGTCACTTGTTGATGCAGGTGTTGCCGGTGACCGGGTTGAGGAGCGAGATGATGCCGATCGAGTTCCCGCAGACGTTGGCCTCCAGGTTGATCGGAACCTGGATCACGTTGCCGGACAGGATGCCGGGCGAGCCGATGGCGGCACCGTTGGCGGTTGCCTCACCGGCGGAGGCGGTGCCGGCCCCGGCGAGGACCGCGGCCGCGGCGAGGGCGGTGGCGGCGAAGGTGGTACGCATACGCATTGCGTCACTCCTTGTGAGCAGAGCGGGTCGAAGTGTGACGATCACACCTCGCCCACGATCACAAGCGATCAGCTCCTCCGCACGCCGGATTGCCCCGTCCTAGGGCGTGTCGGCCTCCCGCCCCACCCGCGCCGCCACCGCGGGAGCGGCGACGTTCAGTGATTCCAGCAGCTCCCGGGCCGGATGCAGCCCCGGCTCGGCCGCCACCGCACGGTGCAGCAGCCCTAGCGCGAGCGGCTCGTTCCCGGCCGCCAGGGCGTCCAGCGCCCGGTTGTAGTCGATCCGTCCGGCGTAACGCAGCCGGAACAGCACGGACAGGTCCTCCCGGCAGGAGGGGCAGCGCAGGGTCTGCGGATCCGCCGGGACCCTGCACAGCGGGCACGGCGCCTCGGGCGCGTCCGGGACCCCCTGGACCCCCTGGACCCCCTGGACCCCCGGGGCCGCCGGGACCTCCGGCACCTGCGGGAAGGCGTCCACGGCGCTCATCGCGGCCCCGCCTCCTCGGGGCGGACCGGGCCGAGCGACTCCTGGGCCGGCTCGCTGCCCAGCTCCCGCTGCGCCTGCGCGTACAGGGCCAGCAGGTTCGACATGTGGGTGTTGACCTCCGCCATGTTGGGTGCCTCCACCGCCTCGTCCAGCCCGCGCAGCTCGGCCATGATCAGCTGGCCCAGGGCGGGCGAGACCATGTTCTGGGTCACGTAGACGTTGCACATGGTCAGCATCCGCATGGTGTGCCCGAGCGCGTCGCACAGCTCGTCCGCCCGCTGGGCCGCGCGCACCGCGCCCTCCCAGTCGGCGGCCTCGCGGCGCAGCCGCAGCTCCGCGGCCACCGACCGCAGCCGGTCCAGGTCACTCGGATCGAGGTGCTTCTCGCAGTAGTGGATGAACAGGCTCAGGTACGCCTCCGAACCGCGCACCCAGCGCTGGGCCTTGAGCTGCTGCTGGGCCCGCTCCAGCGCCGCGTCCACCGACCGGCCCCGGGTCTGCCCGGCCGCCAGGTCGTCCAGGCTGTCCATCAGCCGCTGCGCCTCGCGCATCTCGGCCTCGGTCAGCTCGCCGCCCCAGCGGTCAGTGAAGGACTCGATCTGCCGCTGCTGCTCCTCGACCTGCACCTTCAACTCGGGGTCGAGGGTGACCCGTTCCAGCTTGACGGTCTTCTCGGCGCCGCCCTGGATCCGCACCGACAGCGTGATGGTGCGGTCCCGGTCGAGGCCGAAGGAGACCTCCACCGGGGTGCGGCCGCCCAGGCCCTCGGGCAGCCGCAGGGTGAGGTGGCCGATCAACTCGTTCTGCTGGGCGATCTCGTGCTCGCCCTCGTAGACCGCGATCTCCAGCCGCTGCCGGCCGCTGCCGGAGACCACGAACTCCCGGCTGACCGGTGAACTCGTCGGGTAGCTGGTGTTCTTGGGGATGATGACGGCGAGGCGGCCGTCGTTCAGCTCGATGCCGAGGTTCTTCGGGGTGATGTCGAACGGGTTGGTGACCTGCGCCAGCTCGCCGCAGCCCGGGCAGACCTCGCAGCCGGGCGGGTTCACCAGGCCGCAGGAGGCGCAGCGCAGGCCCACGTCCTCGGCGGCGGTGCCGGCCACCCTGGTGTGGCCGGGGGCGGCCGAGTTGAGCGGCTCGCCGCACAGTTCGCAGGCGGTGACGCCGGGGGCGGCCGGGGTGCCGCAGCGCGGGCAGTTGCCGCCGTGCACCACGGCGGTGGCCCGGGTCTGCCGCGGGACCGTCCCGCCGGCGCCGGTGGCCCCCGAACCGTCAAGCTCTTGCTCGCACTTGGGGCAGGCGGCGGCGTCGGCGTCGACCGGGATGTGGCAGGTCGGGCAGGAGACCCGGGCGCCGCCGAGCAGGGTGGTCGCGCAGTTGGCGCAGTTGGAGGCGGACAGGTCCCCGGGGGCCCGGCACTCGGGGCACTCCACCTCGCCGACCAGCGCGGACTGGACGGCCGCGCCGAGCGCCACGCACTGCATCGGGTTGACGCCGCGCCGGATCCGGCGCGGGCCGAAGACCTCGCCGAGCCGGCGGGCGACCAGCGGGATCGCGGTCGAGCCGCCGACCAGCACCACCTCGTCGATGTCCCCGACCGTCAGGTTGGCCTGCATGATGGCCTTGTGGGTCAGTTCGATGGTGCGCTCGATCCGGGCCTCGATCAGCTCCTCGAAGCGGGCCCGCTCGAACTCCGTCTCCAGCACCAGCTGCCCGGCGCCCAGGCCCGGCAGGATGACCTCGGAGGACTCCTGGTTGGAGAGCTCGATCTTGATGGTCTCGGCGGTGGCGGCGATCTTCGGACGGTCGCGCAGGTCGGGCTGGTACTCCGCGCCGTACTCCTCGCGGATGTCCTCCAGCAGCGCGGTGGTGATCCCGCGGTCGAAGTCGTCGCCGCCGAGCAGGTTGTCGCCCTCGATGCCGAGTACCGAGACCGATCCGGGCACCAGCAGCAGGATGGAGATGTCGAAGGTGCCGCCGCCGAGGTCGTAGACCAGGACGGTCCGCCCCTCGTCGCCCGCCTCGGAGGTGATGCCGTAGGCGAGGGCGGCGGCGGTCGGCTCGTTGATGATCCGCAGCACGTGCAGGCCGGCCATCCGGCCCGCCTCCTGGGTGGCGGCGACCTGCCGCTCGCCGAAGTAGGCGGGGACGGTGATGACGGCGCGGTGGAAGGGCTCGCCGAAGCGTTGCTCGGCGTCCTCCTTGAGGCGGTGCAGGATGATCGCGGAGATCTCGATCGGAGTGTACGAGCGGCCGTTGAACCAGACGTTGACGTCGCCGTCGGTGCCTGCGGTGACCTTGTAGTCCACCTCCTTCAGGGCCGCCTGCACCTGTGGGTCCTTGAACTTGCGGCCCATGAAGCGCTTGACCGAGCGGATCACGTTGACGCCGTCGACGGCGATCCGGCTGCGCGCGGTGGAGCCCACCAGCAGCTCGCCCTTGCGGCCGCTGCCGACCACGGAGGGCGTGGCCTCCTGGTTCTGCCGGTTGAAGATGATCTCCGGCTCGCCCCGGCGGAGGTGGGCGACCACGGAGTTGGTGGTGCCCAGGTCGATGCCGAGTGTGCGGTACATGTCGTTCCCCTCTTGCCCCTCGTGGTCCTGGCTACTTCTTGCGCTTGGCCTGCTTGGCCACGGCCTTGCCCCGGCGGCGGGCCCGGGGCGGGGCCGCCTTGGGCTGGGCCCGGGTGATCGGGTCGACGGCGGCGGCGGGCGCGGGCGCGGTCGCGAACGCGGCGGCGATGGCGGGCGGGACGGCCCCGGCGGCCCCGAGCGTGTCCGGCGCCTCGGGCTCGACGGGTGCGGCGGTCCCGGCGACTTCGGTGACTTCGGTGGCTTCGGTGGCTTCGGGCAGCTCCGGCTCCGGGATCGGCGGCGGAAAGTCCTCCACCGCGGCCTCCACCGGCCCGCCCCCGGGCTCCGGCCGCGGATCCGGCTCCGGCACGGCGACCACCACCTGGGCCCGGCGCAGCACCTCGTCCCCCCAGAAGAACCCGGTCACCACCGTCCGCACCACCGTTTCCGGCGCCACCCCGGCGTGGGGCTCGGTGCCCACGATCTCGGTCAGGTCCGGGTCCGCCGTCATGCCCTCCAGCCGCATCGGCCGCACCCCGGCCTTGGCGAGTTGCCCGAGCAACCGCCGCCGGGTGGCCTCCAGCCCGGCGCCGCGCCCGAGCGCCACCAGCTCGCGGTCCAGGCCGAGGGCGGCGAGCGCGTCGTCCACCTCGACCAGGATGCCCAGCAGTTCACGCTGCTCGGCCCGGGCGGTCTGCTTCTGCTCCGTCAGCTTGCTCCCCAGCAGCGAGGCCCGGAAGAGCAGCCGGCCGAACGCCTGCTCCAGGTCGACGTCCTCGACCCCGGGCGGGATCTCCAGCCGCCGGTGGCCGTCGAACGCGTCCGCGGCGGGCGTGCCGGTGGGTGCGTCGGCAGGTCCGTCGGCGGGCGCGCCGGAGCGTACGTCGGCGGGCGGGTCGGCGGGCGCGCCGGTGGGTGCGTCGGTCATTCGGGAACCTCGATCTGCGGCAGCACGGACAGGTCCGCCGCGTAGCGGGCGGGGACGGGCGGTTCGGGGTCGGCGCCGCCGGGGGCGGGCTCGGCGAAGTCGGCGGCCAGCTCGGCGCGGTGGAGGGCGGGCAGGGCGGCCGGCGGCAGCGGTGGGCGCTCGATCACCAGCAGCGGCTCGGCGAGCGCGGGGGCGAGCAGCTCGGGGGCCTGGTCGACCGGCTCGGGCGGGAGGGGCTGCTGGAGGTCCGCCTCCAGGCGCCGGTCCGGGTTGCGCAGCAGCGCGGCGGCCTCCTGGATCTGCTGGCGGGTGTACCGGCCGGCCCGCATCGCCGGTCCGACGGCGAGGTTGATCTCGCGCACGCCGGCCGTGAGCGGGATGCCCAGGACCTCGTACGGCGACGGTTCGTTCAGTGGCATGGCGGGCGGTCTCTCTCCTCACGGTGTCGGGGACGGCTCGGGACGGCGGCCCGGGTGACGGCCCGGGTGCCGGCCGCGGTCTGCGGCGCACGGTCTGGGACGAAGCCGACTTCCTTGCGGTTGCCGTCAGCGGAGCGAGTTGATCCGCAGCTGCATGACGTGCAGCTCGACGTCGTCCGGGCTGTACTCGACGGCTTGGCGGGCCAGGTCCCGGGCCTCGCGCAGCTTCCGGGCATTGGCCTGCTGGACGGCGAAGGAGCCGTAGACGATGCCGAGTTCGCCGCGCAGCTTGTCGGTGTCCTCCGCGGTGCCGGACAGTTCGAGAGCCTCTTCCAGCAGCCGGATCGCCGCGCGGTAGCGGCGGCCCTCGTAGTGGCTGATGGCCTTGCCGCGCCAGAGGCTGACCATCAGCCGGCGGATGTCGGTGGAGTCGTCGTAGGACCTGGCCTTCTGGAGCATCGCGGCCTGGTCGGTGAACGGCTGGTCCTGCATGCCGTCCACCACGTGGTTGGCGAGCATCACCGAGACCCGGCGCGGGGCCTCCTGCTCGACCCCGCCCTCCCATTCCGGGTCGGCGCGCAGCGCCTCGGCCATCCACTCGACGGCGCGCCGGCGGTCGTCGGCGAAGGCGGCCGAGCGGGCGAGCTGGCGCAGCACGAAGGCGAGGCCGAGCCGGTGGTCCGGATCGGGGTTGAGCTCGATCAGCGCCCGCCAGGCTTCGGCGGCCTCCACGAGTTCCGCGTCGGTGGCGTCGGCGTGGCTGAGCTGGCCGGCCCGGTTGCCGAGGGCGGCCTCCAGGAAGTGGCGGGCGGTCGGGTCGCCGGGGGCCAGCTCCAGGCTCTTCTCCAGCAGGGCGACGGCGCGGGGGTAGTCCTTGTCCTCGTTGTTGATCTTGCGCGCCCACTGGGCGTAGGTGGCACCGAGGTCGCCCTGCACCTCGGGGTCGTCGGGGGCCAACGCCAGGGCCTTCTCCAGGAGTTCGGCGGCCCCGGCCTGGTCGTCCAGGTTGTTCTTGAGCAGCGCGCGGGCCGCTCGCAGGCCGGACTCGGCGGCGATGGCGGCGGCGTCGGCGGGCAGCCTGGCACCGGGGACGGACCGGGCGCGGGTGAGGCTCTCCAGGGCCTCGCGCCAGTCCTGGTTGCGGTGGTGCTCGCGGGCCTGGCTGACCAGGGACTCGCCGAGCAGCGACTGCCAGTCCTCGCCGCGCCGCTGTTCGGGCACCGCGTCCAGGGCGGCGACGGCGGCGGCCTGCCGGCCCTGGAGCTGCAGGTAGCGCTGCGCGCCGAGGTCGCCGAACAGGCCGAGGGCCCGGGTGGGCGCGGGCGCGTCGGGGCCGGCGGGCCGCCGCCAGGCCTGTACGGCCTGCTCGAAGGCCTCGGCCCAGCCCGGGAGTTCGGGATCGTCGCGGAGCAGCCCTTCGAGGGCGGGGCCGAGCGCGAGACGGCGGGCCGGGCGGCCGGGCAGGGTGATCCGGATGTCCTCCTGGGCGAAGGCGTCCGCGCAGTGCGCCTCCATGCCGAGGCGCAGCGTCCAGGCGGTGACCTCGTCGCCACTGCGCCCGGCGTCCCGGTCCAGGGCGCGCAGGTCGTCGCGGAGGCGGTCGATCAGGGCGGCGCGGGCGGCGGCCAGCCGCTGGGGTTCGGCGGTGCGGCCGGTGATCCGGGCGGACTCGGTCCACAGCTCGGGCTGGTGCAGGGCGGCGACCAGGCAGCCGAGCGTCCAGGCCCAGACCTCGTCGCCGGGGGCGTCGGCGGCCTCGGGGACGCCGGGGGCATCAGGGGAATCAGGGGTGCCGGAGGCAGCGACGGCGACGGCGAGCCGGTAGCCGGCCAGGCCGAGGGCGTGCAGCAGCCGGGGGTGGGCCGGGTCCTTGACCAGCAGCTCGCGGTAGACCTCCCAGGCCTCGCGGTGGCGGCCGTCGAGGGCGGCCTGGTGCGCCTCGTGCTCGGCCAGCAGGACGAGCGCGCCGGCCGCCCGCTCGCGGCCCGGCAGCTCGTCCCCCGGGGCGAGTCGGAGCGCCTGGCGCAGGTCGACGGCGGCCGGGCCGAGCCGCCCGGCCGCGAGGGCGGCGCCCGCCCGGCGGACCAGGACGGCGGCGCGGGCCGGCCCGGCGTCCGCAGGCAGGCCGGCCAGGGCCTCGTCCAGCCGGCCGAGTTCGGCGCGCAGCAGGGCCAGGTCGAGCCGGACGGGCGCGGCGGCGGCGCCCTCGCCGAGCGCCTCGGCCCAGCGGGCGAGCACGGGTTCGGCTTCTTCGGGGGTGCCGGCCCGGCGGGCGCAGTCGAGGACGGCGCGCAGGGCGGGGGCGGCGCAGCGCACGCAGCGGGCCGAGCCGGCGGCCTCGGGGGTGTGCTGGTGGTCGGGGCAGGCCTCGCGGCCGCAGCCGCCGCAGGCGCCGGCGGCGGGGCGGTCGCAGAAGGCGCAGTCGCCGGTGGGCGCCGTGCCCGCCGCTGTGCCCGAGGCCAGGAAGTACCGGTACCAGTCCAGTGCGGCGGCCCAGTTGCCGGCCCGTTCGGCGAGCAGGGCGCGCAGCCGGGCGGTCGCCGGGTCGCCGGCCGGGTCGGGCGGGCCGAGCAGGGCGATCGTCCGGGCCGGGCGGCCCGCCAGCAGGGCGACGGCGGCCAGGTGGTAGCGGTCGCGCAGGCCGCTGCCGGCGTCGAGCAGGGTGGTGACCGGCTCCGGGGTGCCCTCGGCCAGGGCGAGGGCGGCCCGCAGCCGGGCCTGGCGGTGGGTGAGGGCGCCGGGCAGGGTGTCGGCGAGGGCGAGCGCGGCGGCGGCGCGGGCGCGCGGTTCGGCGTGGTCCCGGCCGGTGACCAGCAGGTGGGCGGCTTCGCGCAGGGCGGCTTCGCGCAGGGCGGCCCGGTAGCCGGGGGCGGCCGGGTGCTCGGCGGTGGCCTGCTGCCAGAGTTCGCGGGCGGCCGTCGGGTCGGTGGCCAGGCGGGTGCGGGCGAGCCGGTCGCGGGCCAGGGCCCGGCGGGGGCCCAGGTCCTCGTCGTCGAGCGACTCCCAGCGGGCGAGGGCGCCGGCCGGGTCGTCGGCGCGGGCGCGGGCGAGGCCGTGGTGGAAGGCGGCGACGGCGGTCCAGCGGCTTCCGGGTTCGGTGTCGGCCTCGGCGCGCAGGATCGGCTCGGCCTGTTCGCCCTGGCCGGCGGCGAGCAGGGCGGCGCCGAGCCGGACCCTGGCGGGGCGCCAGTCGGGGGCCCCGCCGAGGCCGGCCCGGTAGTCGGCGGCGGCCTCGGCGGGGCGTTCGGCCCGCTCGTGCACCAGGGCGAGGCCGAACCGGGCCGGGGCGTAGTCGGGCCGGACGGTCAGGGCGGCGGTGAACTGCTCCCGGGCCGGTTCGTCGGCGCCGAGCAGCAGGGCGAGCCGGCCGAGGGCGTAGCGGGGGCGGGGGTCGGTCGGGCTCTCGCCGGCGGCGGCCGCGAGGTCGGCCCAGGCCTCCTCGGTGGCGCCGAGGCGCTGGCGGGCCAGGCCGCGGAAGAGCAGGGTGTCGGTGCGCAGGGCCGGGCCGCGCCCCCATGGGGAGGGGTCGCCGGGGCTGCGGCGCAGGGCCTCGTCGAAGGCGGTGACGGCGGGTCGGTCGCGGTGCAGGGTGTAGAGCTGGGCGCCCCAGCGGAACCAGAGTTCGCCGCTGCCGGTGGGGGCGGCGGCGGCGAGCAGGGCCTCGGCCTCGTCGGCCCGGTCGGTGGCGCTCAGCAGGGCGGCCCGGGCGAGCACGGGCCAGTCCCGGCCGGGCAGGGCGGCCAGGGCGGCGGCGGTGACGTGTTCGCGCTGGTCGGGGGCGCCTTCGCGGCAGCGGTGCTGCAGCCAGTCGACGGCACGGGCGGCGGCTTCGGCCTCCTCGCCGGGCTCGGCGCCCTCGGCGGTGGCCCGGAGGAAGGCGAGCAGCGGACCGAGGTCCCCGTCGGGGGCCCGCATCCGTTCCTCGGCGAGGCTGCGCAGGCTCCACCGGGGCAGCTGCCGGGCCGGGTCGGCGAGCAGCGGGTAGGCCTCGCGGTGCAGGGCGAGGGTGGCCTGCTGGTCGCCGGTGGGGACGGTGGCCTCGGCCTGGCCGAGCAGGGCGAGGCCCCGCTGCGGGCGCAGTTCCTCGGGGGCGTCGGCGAGTCGGCGGGCCAGCCGGGCGTAGCGGCGGCGGGCCTGGGCGGCCCGGCCGGCGGCGAGCCGTTCGGCGGCCGCGGCCAGGGCCTTCGTCACCGTCGCGGCGTCCAGGGTCCGTCGGCGGCGGGCCAGGACGACGGCGGCCGCACCGGCCAGCGCCAGCACGACCAGCAGCACCGCTATCAGTGCCATGCACCGTCCCCCTGTGTTCGGACACCGACCATCGCATGATCAACTGCCTTTGGGCGATCATGAGTTGACGTCGTGTCGTGATGTTGCCGGGCGCCATCAGAATAGGCCCTCGATCGGACGGACGAACAGGAAAGAGCACTATCCTGGGCATCGCGTCGCCGGCGGAACGGCAGCACGGCAGCGGCTCAACAGCAGCGCGCCAACAGCGCGTCCACAGCGGTCAGTAGCGTCGGGGGTCGTGTGTCGGAGTCGCGTTGGGTGCCCGGGCTCCGCTTCGGGCCGGAGTTCGACCCGGAGCAGTACGAACTCCTGGAGTTCCACCACCGGGGCGGTGAGGCCGAGGTGTGGCGGGCGGTGCGCACCGGACACAACGGGCGCAAGGAACTGGTCGCCGCCAAGATCATGCTGGAGCGCGACCCGACCGAGGTGCGGCGCTGGCTCGGCCGCTGGGACGACGTCTCGCACAACGCACACCGGCTGGGCGTCACCGACCTGGTGGTGCCCAGCTTCCTGCTCGGCCCCTCCCCGCACCGGCCCGGAACCCCGCCCGGCGGCGCGCTGCTCGGCTACCAGATCTCGCCCTGGGTCGAGGGCGTGCCGCTGCACACCTGGGCACGCGGCCGGCGCGGCGGCCCGTCGGCGGTGGCGGAGGTGCTGACCCGGCTCTGCCGGATCGTCGACGAGCTGCACCGCAAGCGCTGGGTGCACCGCGACATCTCCCCCGCCAACGTCCTGGTGGACGGCCAGGGGCAGGTCAAGCTGATCGACCTGACCTTCCTCGCCCCGCTGGACCACACCCTGACCGTCGCGGTGTTCACCCCCGGGCACGTCCCGCCGGAGGCCGAGCAGGTGGGCGGCTTCCCGACCACCGCCAAGGACCTGTTCGCGGTCGGCACCCTCGCCCGCATCCTGCTGCTGCCCGACCACGGCCGGCTGGACCACCGGCTGGCCGCCGAGCAGGCCCGCGCCGAACTGCTGGCCGCGGGCTACGGCGAGGAGTTGGCGCGCTGGGCCTGCGAGCCGCTGGCCCGCGAACCGGACCGCCGCCCCTCCCCGCTCGGCCCGTGGGCCGCCCGGGGCCGCGAACTGCTGCGCGGCCACCGGCCGGTGGCGCGCACCGCGGGCCTGGCCGTGCTGCCCGACCCGGCCGGGGGGCCGCTGGTGGTCACCGGCGGCGCCGACGGCACCGCGCTGGCCGGGCCGGGCAGCCGCGACCGACGCCTTCCGGCCGGCCAGGGCCTCTCCGCCGTACGGGAGTTGAGCGCCGGCTGGGCCGGGCCCCAGGGCGAGCTGGTGGTCTGCGCCGAGGACCGCGGCGGCACCCTGTGGGTCGGTACGGCGACCGGCTGGTGGGAGGCGGCGCGCGGGGTCAACGGCCTGGCGGGCGCGGTCGGTTCGACCGGGGAGATGACGGTCTGGACGGCGGTCGGCGGCGCGCTGCGCTCCTACCGCTGGGCCCCCGGCCGCACCCTGACCGGGCAGGAACACCCTGGCTGCCCGGCCGACCGGGTGCTCGCCGCCGAGGAGGAGCGGCCCGGCGCCTGGCTGCTGCTGGTCGAGCACCGCGAGCGGGTGCTGAGCTGGCGGCCCGGCGCCGCGCGGCCGCCCGTCCCGGTGGGCCCGGCCGGTCCGCTGCGCGCCGGGGCGCTGGCCCGCACCTCCGCCGGACCGCAGGCCGCCACCCTGCGGGCGGACGGCTCGGTCCAGTTGCACACCCTCGGCGCGGCCGGGGCGGGCACCGAGATCGGCGACGGCGAGCCCTCGCTCGGCATCGCCATGGTGGGCCACCGCGGCGGCCCGACCGTCGCACTGGCCGGCGCGGGCGGCGTACGGCTGCGGCTGCCGGCCGGCGGCGCCTCCCGTCGGCCGCGCTGGTGGCGGCCCACGCTGCGCCCGGCCACCCGGGTGGCGCTGGCCATGGGCGACGACTGGCGGCTGTGCCTGGCGGCGGTGGTGGAGGGCGAGTTGCAGGTGTGGCAGGAGGACGCGGCGTACCGCTGGCAGGCGGTGGGGCTGCCGGAGGACTGATCGGCCGGACCGACGCCGAGGCCCCGGAACCCATGGCGGGGTTCCGGGGCCTCGGCCCGGCGGTGGGAAGTGGCTCGGATCCTCGGCGCCCGGACGGTCGCGGGGCCTCGGCGGAAGCGGGGCCTCGACGGAGGCGGCCGCTCAGCGGAAGCGGCGCAGCCGGAGGCTGTTGCCGACCACGAAGACCGAGGAGAAGGCCATCGCGGCCCCCGCGATCATCGGGTTGAGCATCCCGGCCGCGGCCAGCGGCAGGGCGGCGACGTTGTAGCCGAAGGCCCAGAACAGGTTGCTCTTGATGGTGCCCAGGGTCTTGCGGGAGAGCCGGATGGCGTCCGCCGCGGCCAGCAGGTCGCCGCGGACCAGGGTGAGGTCGCCGGCCTCGATGGCGGCGTCGGTGCCGGTGCCCATCGCCAGGCCCAGGTCGGCCTGGGCGAGCGCGGCGGCGTCGTTGACGCCGTCGCCGACCATCGCGACGACCTTGCCCTCGGCCTGCAGCCGCTTGACGGTGTCGACCTTGTCCTGCGGCATGACCTCGGCGATCACGTGCTCCGGCGCGATGCCGACCTCGGCCGCCACGGCCTCGGCGACCAGCCGGTTGTCGCCGGTGAGCAGCACCGGGGTCAGACCCAGTGCGCGCAGCTTGCCGATCGCCTCGGCGCTGGTCGGCTTGACCGCGTCGGCGACCTCCAGCACGGCCCGCGCCTCGCCGTCCCAGCCGACCGCGATCGCGGTGCGGCCGGCCGCCTCGGCGGCGGCCTTGGCCTCGGCCAGCGTCCCGGGCAGGTGCTGCGACCAGGCGTTCAGCAGGGCCTCCCGGCCGGCCACCACGGCGTGGCCGTCCACCACGCCCTGGACGCCCAGGCCCGGGACGTTCTCGAAGCCCTCGACGGCGGGCAGTTCGCCGGCCTTGGCGGCGGCGGTGGCGATCGCCCGGGCGATCGGGTGTTCGGAGGCGTGCTCCAGGGCGCCGGCCAGGCGCAGCACCTCGGCCCGGTCCACGCCCTCGGCGGTGTGCACCGCGAGCAGGGTCATCTGGCCGGTGGTGACGGTGCCGGTCTTGTCCAGGACGATGGTGTCGACCTTGCGGGTGGACTCCAGCACCTCCGGGCCCTTGATCAGGACGCCCAGCTGGGCGCCGCGGCCGGTGCCGACCAGCAGGGCGGTCGGGGTGGCCAGGCCGAGGGCGCACGGGCAGGCGATGATCAGCACGGCCACCGCTGCCGTGAAGGCGGCGGTCCAGCCCTCGCCGGTGCCCAGCCAGTAGCCGAGGGTGGCCACCGCGAGGGTGATCACGATCGGCACGAAGACCGCGGAGATCCGGTCGGCGAGGCGCTGCGCGGCGGCCTTGCCGTTCTGCGCGTCCTCGACCAGCCTGGCCATCCGGGACAGCTGGGTGTCGGCGCCGACCCGGGTGGCCTCGACCACCAGCCGCCCGCCCGCGTTGACGGTGGCACCGGTGACGGCGTCCCCGACCCCGACCTCGACCGGAACGGACTCGCCGGTCAGCATCGAGGCGTCCACGGCCGAGGCGCCCTCGACCACCACGCCGTCGGTGGCGATCTTCTCGCCCGGCCGGACCACGAAGCGCATCCCCACCGCGAGGTCCGCGATCGGGATGCGCAGCTCGGTTCCGCCGCGCAGCACCGTCACGTCCTTGGCGCCCAGTTCCAGCAGCGCCTTGAGCGCGGCCCCGGCGGTGCGCTTGGAGCGCGCCTCGAAGTAGCGGCCGGCCAGGATGAAGGCGGTGACGCCGGCCGCCGCCTCCAGGTAGATGTTGGACGAGCCGTCGCTGCGGCCGATGGTGAACTCGAAGCCGTGCCGCATGCCCGGCATCCCGGCGTCGCCGAGGAACAGCGCCCACAGCGACCAGAGGAACGCGGCGAGGGTGCCGAGCGAAACCAGGGTGTCCATGGTCGCGGCGCCGTGCCGGGCGTTGGTGAACGCGGCCCGGTGGAACGGCCAGGCGGCGTAGGTGACGACCGGGGCGGCGAGGGTCAGCGACAGCCACTGCCAGTTGTCGAACTGGAGGGCCGGCACCATCGCCATCGCGATCACCGGCACGGCGAGCGCCACCGCGGTGAACAGCCGCTGGCGCAGCGGGGCCAGTTCGTCGGCCGGCCCGGACCGCTCGGCGCCGCCCCCTTCCGCGGCCGGGGGCGCGGGCAGCGCGGCGGTGTAGCCGGTGGCCTCGACGGTGGCGATCAGGTCGGCGACCTCGACCCCGCCCTCGAAGGAGACCTTCGCCTTCTCGGTGGCGTAGTTGACGCTGGCGGTGACCCCGTCCATCCGGTTGAGCTTCTTCTCGATGCGGGCCGCGCAGGAGGCGCACGTCATTCCGCCGATCGAGAGTTCCACCTCCGCGGAGGCGGGTGCCTGGGTAGTCATCGTCGCTCCTCGTGACGTCGTCGTGCGGTACGTTCGGCGGCCGGGGCCTTCATACCTAGGAGGGGTATCGGGCAGTGCCGGGTTCCTTTATACCCCCATGGGGTATCGGCCGCAAGGCTTGAGCGATACCCCTGGCAGGTATTTTCCCCGAGCGGCGACCGCTTGACTCGATACCCCCATGGGGTATTCACTCAAGGGCGTCGCCCGGCTCATGCGGGCCTGAGCGCCCGCCCCGCCCCCGCCCCCTTTCACTCCGCGCCACGAGGAGAAACCGCGCCATGAACACCCCGCTGCGCATCACCGCCTTCGCCGCCGGACTCGCCGCCGCCTTCGGCCTCGCCCTCGGCGCCGGCCACGCCACCGGCAGCGGCGGCCCCTCCCCCAAGCCCGCCACGGCAGGGCACGCGGGGCACACCCAGGAGACGGGCGGCGGCGCCGAGCACCTGCCCGGCGGGCTCCAGATCTCCGAGCGCGGCTACACGCTCAGCGTCGAGAACCCTTTCGTGACCGCCGGCTCCCCCACCGACCTGCGCTTCCGCATCCTCGGCAGCGACGGCAAGCCCGTCACCGCCTACCAGCAGGAACACGAGAAGGACCTGCACCTGATCGTCGCCCCGCGCGACCTGTCGACCTTCCAGCACCTGCACCCGGCCCTGGCCGCCGACGGCACCTGGAGCGCCCGGACCGCCGTCCCCGCCGCCGGGGAGTACCGGGTCCTCGCGGACTTCACCCCGGCCGGCGCCGCCGAGGGACTCACCCTCGGCGCCGACCTGCACGCCGCGGGCGACCTGCGGCCCGCCCCGCTGCCGGAGACCGGACGGACCGTCACGGTCGACGGCTACACCGTCACCCTGGGCGGCGACCTCACGCCCGGGCGCAGCGGCAGGCTGACCCTGAGCGTCAGCAAGGACGGCAGGCCCGTCACCGACCTCCAGCCCTACCTCGGCGCGTACGGCCACCTCGTCGCGCTGCGCGCCGGCGACCTCGCCTACCTGCACGTCCACCCGGACACCGGCGCCCCGGGCCCGGAGATCGGCTTCACCACCACCGCCCCGAGCACCGGCGGCTACCGCCTCTTCCTGGACTTCAAGCACCAGGACACCGTCCGCACGGCGGCCTTCACCGTGACGGCGGACGGCGCCGCCGCCCCGGCGGCCGGGGAACCGGGCGGCGACCACCAGCACTGAGCAGGCCCGCACGAAAGGTGTCGGGCGATCCGCGAAGGGATCGCCCGACACCTTCTCTGTTCACCGGAACGGGTGCCGATCGGCTTGCCTGAGCACGGAGAGAAGAAGAGCTTCGGCGTTGCCCGGAGTGACCGCCCGGAGCCGCGTCTCGGCGTGGGGGTCAGGTGCAGCCGGTGCCGCCCGGACCGCCGAAGAAGATGTACTCGTTCCACGGATCGGGAGCACTGCCGACGAATACGGTGAAGCAGTTCGGCGATGCCTGGACTCCGGTCAGCTTCGCGAACTGGGACGTGTTGTCGGTCGCGAAGTAGTAGATGTCGCGCTGGTAGGCGGCGTACTGCCAGCCGCTCTCGGCGAACGCGCCACTGCCCATCGGCGGCCACGCCACGTTGTTCACCACCTCACCGCCGTAGTCGACGTCCTGGGCGTTGCTCGCGAGCTGGCCGCCGCCGAACAGCGAGCCCGGGTAGTAGCCGACCGCGTTGCTCGCCGTGGTGCCGCCCAGATAGAGCCACCAGTTCCCGCCCGAGAGGTAGTAGGTCACCTCGAGCTCGTACTGTGCGCCGCCCGAGACGCTCACCGGGCCGATCGTGCCACCGATGGCCCAGGCGCTGTTCGTCTGGACGAACGCCGAGCAGTCGAGGTTGTAGCACCCGGTGTTCTGGTAGCCGTCGGCCGTCCAGTAGATGAAGAGCACCGGCTGGGTGGTGCCGTACTTCGCCGGGTAGACCTGACAGCCGCACTCGACGGTCTGCACGGGTGAGCCGCCGGCGTACCAGTGCTGGGAGAGCGAGAAGATCTCCGACCCGACGCCGGGGTCCCAGATGTTGATGAAGTCGTGACCGCCGAGGTTGTCCACCACTTGGAAGGCATGCGCGTACTTGTGGATGCCCGAGTCGGCTTCAGGAGGGCTCAGTCTGGGGTGGCGGCCTTCCCCCTGCGGATACTTCCGGTGGAAGTTCTGCACGCTGCCGCTCCTCGCCAGTTCCTCAAGGGTGACGCGACGCATCGCGATCGTACCGGGCGGGCACGACATCGCGTGGCCGAACTTGTCCAGCCGGTCGGACCGCAGCTGCGGCTGGATCGGCGTGCCCTGGCCGGCGCTCCGCGGCCGGGCCACAACCGGAGCGTCGGGCGGTGCCGGGGGAACGCTGAAGCTGCCCCTGAGGGCGGGCTGGCTTTCGATCGGCACGCAGTCGAAGACCTGCCCGTTGGTGTCGACGAAGCTGTGAGCGACCTCGACACCCGCATAGATGTTCCTGATGTACTCCACCATCGCGGAGAAGGAGTCCGCGTCGGTCGTGCCCGCCAGTCCCCGGCGTACAAAGTCCTCGTGCCGGGCCGACTCCATGGAGTCCATGAACTTGGCGAAGCTGGGGAAGGCCGGGTCGTCCTGCGGCGCCATGGTCGATTCTCCCTTCGGTCACTGCGCGTAGTGATCGGATGACAGTTCCCCTCCCTCCACGCTAGGCCCGCATCCGGCCAGTGTCCTGCCAGGGAGCGGGAGTTGTGGACCATGCAACATTCCCGGCGTCCGAACGTCCCTGTGCGGGAAGTCGGCCCGTCCGACGTCCCGCACGGACCTCCTGCCGGACGGCCGCCCACGCGGGGGGCGCGGACGCCGGGGACCGCGTCGGGTGACGCGGCCCCGGGGCGCGGGGTGCGCGGGGTGGCCGCCGGGAGCAGCGGGCCGACGGCGAGGACCGCCCAGCCGGCGCCGAACACGCGGTGGCCGCCGCACCGCGGGCCGTCAGCCTGGTCGAGGCCGCCACGCTCCCGCTGCCCGGGCTGACGGCCCTGCAGACACTGGACTGGCTCGCGGTGTCCGCCGGGCAACGGCTGCTGATCGCCGGCGCCGCCGGCGAGGTCGGCGGGCTCGCCCTGCAGATCGCCCGGGCCCGCGGCGTCGAGGTCGACACCCTGGTCTCCCGGGACGGGCAGGCCGCCTTCGCCCGCGAGCACGGCGCCCGGCTCGCCTCCACCGACCCGGCCGCCTTCCGGGCGCGCGGCTACGACGCCGTCCTCGACACCTTCGGGGCCTTCGCGGCCCCCGGGCCCCTCGGCTCCCACATCACCGGGGCGGTCGCGGACGGCGGCCGTTACGCGTCGATCGCCACCCAGGCCGGGCCGGCCCCCGACCTCTCCGCCCGGGGTGTGCGCAGCACCGTCCACCAGGTGCGCGAGGACGGCGCCGGGCTGGGCGAGCTGGCCCGGCTCGTCGACGACGGCGCCCTGCGGCTCCGGGTGCACGCCACCTACGGCCTCCAGGAGGTCCGGGCCGCGCACGAGCGGTTCCGCGAGGGCGGGCTGGCCGGGAAGATCGTCGTGACCTTCTGAGCCCGCCGTCCCGGCCGGGGACGGTGGTCTGTGCGGTGGCCAGTGCGGTGGCCGAGGCAGTGACCAGTACGGCGGCGGCCCGGATCAGCCTGCCGCCCGCGGGAGTTCGCCGACGCGGTCGACCGCCCCCTTCACGAGGACCGCGGACGTGCCGACCACCGTCCCGGCCGGCCCCGCCTCGCCGGCCTCACTGAGGACCGTGCGCTCGCCGAGGAACGCGTACGTGGTCCGGTCGAAGACCCACTGCGTCTGCCGCCCGTGCGCCGTACGGGCCACGGCGACGCCCTCCCGGCCGGCGGCGTCCCCGGCCGACGGGACCACGGTGACCTCGGGGATCCGCTCGGCGGCCCGGTAGAGCGCGGCACTGACCCGCGGCGGCGCCCAGGTCTCGGCCAGCAGGTCGCCGATCGCCGCGAAGGCCCGCTGGTCCGGGTCCTGGCCGGCACCGCCCTGGCCCGCACCGCGGGTCTGCTCCCGGATCAGCCTCAGCAGGGCGTCCGGGTCGGTGGGCAGCGAGGCGACGTACGCGTGGGTCGGTTCGCCGATCGACGGGCCGCTCCCGCGCGAGGCCTCGGGCCGCGGCGACGCCCCCGGCCGGTCGAGGAGGAGGACCGGCCCGTCCTCGCCGAGCCGGGTGTCGGGCCCGCCCTCCTCGCGCAGCAGGCCGGGACGGCTGCCGTCGGCGGACAGCCAGACCTGCCGGGTGTGCGCGGGAGCCATCGTCACAGGGCCGCCCGCCGCACTCTGCGCGGCGTAGGCCACCCTGCTCTCGATGAAGACGAACCGGTCGGCGCCGACCGTCGGCTGCTCCGGCCCCGCCGCGGCGGCGAGCGCGATCCGGTCGAGGAGCCGAACCGCTTCGGAGGCGACGGCGGCACCGCCCTGCGCCACCGTACGGTCGCGCCCGGCCGTCCCCGCGCCCCCGAGGTCCACCGCCAGGACGCCGGCGACCGCGAGCGCGCAGGCCAGCGCCGGCACCGCGATCCGGAACCTTGCCGGACGCCGGAACGGGGCCCGCGGAGCGGAGCGGCGGCCCGGCGGCTCCGCGGATCCGGCAGCCCGGCGCAACACCCGTTCCCTCAGCAGCAGTTGACGATCCGCACCCAGGCCGGGCACCGCCGGCGGCGGCAGCAGCTCGGCGAGCTCGCGGCGCTCGGACTCCTCGGACACGTCCGATCTCCCGCGTTCTCTTGGCTCCGGGCGCGGCCTGCCGCGCCATGGGGTGGCGTTCATCCGTGGCCCTCCTGGGTCGACGGCCGGAGCGCGGGGAGGCGGCCCGGTACGGGCAGGGCGGGGACGGCGGCGCGGACCCTGGCGTGCGCCCTGGCCGCGGCTCTGGCCTCGGCATGGGCCTCGGCCCCGGTGAGTTCGCGCAGCCGGGCGCGGGCCCGGGACAGCCGCGAGCGGACCGTGCCGACCGGTGTGCCGAGCGCCTCGGCCGCGCTCGCGTAGTCCAGTCCGGCCCACACCACGAGGGTGAAGACCTCCCGGTCGCGGCGCCGGAGCCGGGCGAGCGCCCGGCGCGCGGCACGCAACTGCTCCAGGTCCGCGAGGTGCGCGACCAGGTCGTCGGCGAAGTCCGGGACCGAACCGCGCTCCGGGATCCGGGCGAGCGCGAGGTCACGGCGCCGACGGGCACGGGCATTGCGGCGCATGACGTTGGTCGCGATCCCCAGCAGCCACGGGCGCAGCCCGTCGCCGTCGGGGTGCAGCCGCTCCCGGCCGCGCCACGCCTCCAGGAAGGTCGTCGAGACGACGTCCTCGGCCTCCGCCCAGTCGCCCGTCACGCGCAGGGCGTAGCGGTACAACACCTGGGCGTGCTCGTCGTACAGCTCGCCCAGGACGTCGGGGTCGCCGCGGCGAAGACGCGTTCTCATGAGTGCTTCCACACTCTGCCCTGCCCGGTCCGGCGCCCGGGTTCCGGTGACATGGGTCACAGGAACTCCCCCGTCCGTCCGAGCAGTACAGGACATGACCGCAACCTCCGCTGCCCGTTCCGCACGCCGCTCCGCCGCTCGTTCCGTCCCTCGTTCCGCCGCCCGTTCCGTTCCCCGCCGGAACGCCCTCCGGGTCCTGGCCGTCGCCGTCGCCCTGGTCGGCACCTCGACCCCCGCCCTCGGCGGCACGGCCTTCGCCGCGGAGCCGGAGACGTACACCCTCACCGTCAAGCACCTGGACCGCGCCGGCCGCGCGACCGCGCCGTACCGGACCGGCGTCACCGGGATCTCGGGCCCCGGCGCCGACACCTCGGTCCAACTGGACGCCCCCTCCGGCACCACCACCGTGCGGCTGCCCAAGGGCCGGTACCTGCTGGACAGCAATCTGACCTCGGGTCTGGAGCCGGGCGGCACGATCTGGACGGACTGGATCGTCCAGCCGCGCCTCGACCTCGACCACGACACCACCGTCACCGTCGACGCGCGGACCACCGCCCTCGTCGACGTCCGGCCGCCGGACGACACCGCGCGCTTCCGGCACAGTGGAATGTTCGTCGAGGTCACCCACGAGGGTGCCACCCGGACCGTCAACGTCGCCAACGGGTCGCCGAACCTGCGCGTCGCCCACCTCGGACCGGAGACCGAGGCCGGGGAGGTGAAGCAGTGGTTCGACGTCAACTGGGAGACCGGTACCGGCGGCTACCTGCTCGGCAGGACCTTCTCCGGCACCCGCGCGCTGACCGGGCTCAGCAAGCACTACTCCGCGCGGGAACTGGCCACCGTGAACATCCGCGGTGCCGCCGGACCGGGCGGCGCCGGCACCGCGCTCGTCAGCCTCCAGCCGACCGACGGAGCGAGCATCGGCGAGTCCCGGAGCATCGCCACCCCCGGCACCGCCACCTTCCTCGTCGCACCCGAGCGCGGCACCTGGGACATCGGCGTCACCGTCCCCCGCGCCGACGACAGCAGGCCGAACCACTACACCGCCGACCGCCTCGCCGTCCGGGCCGGCACCACGACCACCCACACCTTCGACGGCCCCGTCTTCGGCCCCGCGCTCACCGACCGGCCCGCCGTCTCCCGCGACGGCGACCGGATCACCGTCGACGTCCCGCTGCTCGCCGACGGCGACGGCCACGCGCCGTGGACCCCGTCGTTCGACACCGCCTACACCTCGCTGTACCGCGACGGCGTGCTGGTCGGTGCCGCGTCCGGCGTGGCGGGACGCGGCGAGTTCACCGTGACCCCCGGCAAGGCCCCGTACCGCCTGGCCGCCACCGCGACCCGCAAGGCCGCGGCCGGCGCGACCACCCGCGTCAACGCGTCCTGGACCTTCACCTCGGCCGCCACCACCGGGCCGACCGCCCTCCCGGTGAGCGTCGTACGGTTCTCCCCCGAGCTCACCCCGGCGGGCACCGCGACGGCCGGCAGCCCGCTGCGCATCCCGATCACCGTGCAGGGCGCCGCCGCGGACGGCCGCACCCGCTCGCTGACCGTCTCGGCCTCCACCGACGGCGGCGTCTCGTGGACCCGCCTCCCGGTCGAGGCCGGCGCCGTCACCGTCCAGAACCCGCCGGCGGGCACCGCTGTCTCCCTGCGCGCCGAACTCACCGACGCCGACGGCAACACCCTCGACCAGACCATCACCGACGCCTACCGCACCCGGTGACCCCCACCCCCTCCTGACGGTTCGGTCGGTCCCCCGAGGTTCCGGCCGCATCGACGCGTCCTTGAAACGATGCCTCTCGGCATGCCGAGAGGCATCGCCGCGATTCTCCCCAGGTGCCCGGGTCAGGCGGGGGTGGCGGTCAGGGGGCGGGCCGTCGGGTTGAGGTTGCGGTGGATCTCCAGTGCGGCGGTGGAGCGGTTCAGGGTGATGTAGTGCAGACCCGGGGCTCCCTCGTGGAGGAGGCGCTCGGCCATCCGGGTGGCGTGGTCGACGCCGATGCGGTGGGCCTCCGCGCGGTCGCCGCGGGCCGCTTCCAGTCGTCGTGCCAGGCCGGCCGGGAAGGAGGCGCCGCTGAGCTCGGCGAAGCGGCTGATCTGGCGCACGTCGGTGGCGGGCATGATCTCGGGGATGACCGGGGTGTCGCAGCCCGCCGCGGCCAGCCGGTCGCGCAGCCGCAGGTAGTGCTCGACCTCGAAGAACATCTGGGTGACGGCGTAGTCGGCGCCGGCGCGGCACTTGGCGACGAAGTGCCGGATGTCGTCGTCCCAGTCCGCCGAGCGCGGGTGGCGTTCCGGGAAGGCGGCCACGCCGACGGTGAACGCGCCGCAGTCCTTGACCAGTTGGACCAGCTCGGCCGCGTATCGCAGGCCCTGCGGGTGCGGCTGCCAGGCGCCGTTGGGGTTGCCCGGCGGGTCGCCGCGCAGGGCGAGGACGTCGCGGATGCCGGCGTCCGCGTAGCGCCGCAGGACGGCCTGGAGTTCGGCGGTGGAGTGGCCGACGGCGGTCAGGTGGGCCACCGGGCGCAGGGTGGTCTGCGCGGCGATCAGCTCGGTGGTGCCGATGGTGCGGTCGCGCGAGGAGCCGCCGGCGCCGTAGGTGACGGAGACGAAGGTCGGCGCGACCGCCTCCACCCGCCGGATCGCCGCCCACAGGGCGCGTTCACCGGTCTCGTCCTTGGCGGGGAAGAACTCGAAGGAGTAGGTCCGCTCGCCGGCCGCGAGGATCTCGCGCAGGCCGCGCGGGGCGGCGGGCCGGGTGCTCTGGTCCATGGGGTTCACCTCTGGTGATGGTGGTGGTGTCGGTCGTCCGGGGGATGCGGGGCAGCGCCTCCACCTTGCCCGGGACCCCGCAACAGGACTGTCACAGAGCCGGGTTGACGTCCGCGCCCCCGTCGGACGGCGCTGCGGCGGCCGGACGGGAGGGGTCGCGGGGAACTCTCTTCATTACCCTAGGGGGGTATGGTATGTTCACCAGCGAAGCAGCCGCCCGGACATCCCGGCCGGCGCCGGGCATCCACGACAGGAGCACACCCATGAGCGAGACCACCGTCACCGTCGAGTCCGCCGCCACCGAGACCTCCTCCTGCTGCGGCTCGTGCGGCACCGGCGCCGGCGCGGCCCCGGCCGCCGAGTCCGCCCGGACCTCGGTCTTCCAGGTGAAGGGCATGACCTGCGGCCACTGCGTCACCTCGGTGACCGCCGAGTTGAAGAAGCTCGACGGCGTCGACGACGTCGCCGTGGACCTCGCCACCGGCAAGGTCACCGTCGGCAGCACCCGGCCGCTCGCCGACTCCGAGGTGGCCGCCGCCGTCGACGAGGCCGGCTACGAACTGGTCGGCCGCGTCGAGGGCTGACCCGCGGACGTCGGCCCGGGCGGGCACCAACCCCGCCCGTCCGGGCCGACTCCCCCCTGCCGCACCGCCGGTAGGGTGTGAGCACGCCTCACCGCACAGGAACCGGAGACGGCCATGGCCAGCTACAGCTCCCACAAGGACGACTTCCTCAAGCGGCTCCGCCGCATCGAGGGCCAGATCCGTGGTCTTCAGCGCATGGTCGAGCAGGACACCTACTGCATCGATGTCCTGACCCAGGTCTCCGCCGCCAGTCGCGCCCTCCAGTCCTTCGCCCTCCAACTCCTCGACGAGCACATCGAATGCTGCGTCCGGGACGCCATCGCCGAGGGCGGCCAGGAGGCGAGCACCAAGATCCGCGAGGCCAATCAGGCCATCGCCCGTCTGGTCAGGTCCTGACCCTCGTCAGCGACGCAGGCTCCACCCCGGCTCCCGGCCGCTCGCGCGCCGGGAGCCGTCGCCGTTACGGGGTGGGGGTATGCTCGACGGCCATTCGGCTTGTGGAGCAGCCGACTTGACGGATCATCCGTGTCGTCGATCGACGATGCCCCGACGCGCCGACACCCTCAGACCCGGTCGAGCGGGCGGTGCGGGCCGTCGGGCAGCTCGACCGCGACGGTGTCGCCGGGCCGGACCGGGCCGCCGGTGCGGACGATGCCCATGATTCCGGCGCGGCGCACGATCGTGCCGTCCTCGGCGCGGCCGACGACCTGCTTGAGCAGGCCGGGCCGGTAGGCGTCGATCTGGGCGCACGGGTTGCGCAGGCCGGTGATCTCCACCGCCGCCTCCGGGCCGATCCGCAGCACGGCGCCGACCGGCAGGCCGAGCAGGTCCACGCCCTCGGTGGTGATGTTCTCGCCGAGCGCGCCCGGTGCCACGTCGAAGCCCGACTCGCCGAGTTCGGCGAGCAGTTCGCGGTGGATCAGGTGGACCTGGCGCAGGTTGGGCAGGGTCGGGTCCTGGGCGACGCGGGAGCGGTGCCTGACCGTCACCCCGGCGTGCACGTCGCCCTCGACGCCGAGTCCGGCGAGCAGCGTGATGCCGTTCCGGTTCGGCTTGGTGAACGAGTACTCGGCGTTGCTGCTGACCGCCACCACGGTGCCGCTCATGTTCCGGACTCCCTTCACGGACGTTCGTTCGATCGGCGCTGAGGCACACCACCGCGCGGTCGGCCCTCCGAGGGTGCCCGCAGCAGCGGCAGCACGACCTCGTCCAGGATCTCCTCCACCACCCGGTCCGGTGCCACCGTCCCGCCCGTCAGGAAGGCGTCGCGCAGCAGGTCGAGCGGGAGCGAGACGACCCTCGGGGTGATCCGGTCGGGGTTGATCTCGCCCCGGGCGGCGGCTCTGCGCAGCATCGCCTCCAGGGTGTTCACCGGGCCGTCGGAGGTCAGCGAGCCGGTGAAGCGGGCCCGGAGTTCCGGGTCGCGGAGCAGGTCGACCAGGAAGGCGTGCACGGCCTCGCCCGGCAGGTCGTCGAAGCGGTGCAGCAGGCTGCGCATGAAGAGCAGCATGTCGGTGCGCAACTCGCCGGTGTCCGGCGGCTCCTGGAAGTCCGGGGCGTTGTGGCCGAGGGCGGCGATGACCAGGGCGGGGCGGTTCGGCCAGCGTCGGTAGAGCACCGGCTTGCTGGTCCGGGCGCGGGCGGCGACGCCGTCCATGGTGAGCCGGTCGTAGCCGTGCTCGACGAGTTCGCCCCAGACGGCGTCCAGGATCGCCCGTTCCAGTTCGTCGCCGCGCCGCCGCACCGGCTTGCCCTGCTCCACGGGTTTCCGCACCCACCCCTCGTAGATACGTTGCGTTTCTTGTGGGCCCGAGTCTACAGTCGGAAGCAGGAAACGCGCCGTATCTTATGGCCGGACGGCCGAGGGGGATCCGTCATGCGCACCGTTCACAGCACTCGCCCCGCCCACCCCGACCGTGCGACCGAGGTCCTGGTGGCCGGCGCCGGCCCGGTGGGCCTCGCGCTCGCCCTCGGCCTGGCCCGCGCCGGGGTCGCCTGCCGCGTCGTCGAGCGGGAACCGGGCTTCCGCGACCGGGGCGTGCGCGGCAAGGGCGTCACCCCGCGCACGCTGGAGGTCTTCCACGACCTCGGCGTCGCGGACGCGATCCTCGACCGGGGCACGCTCAACCTCAAGGTCCGCACCTACGAGGGCGACCGGATCACCGGGGAGGTCGACCCCGCGCCCACCAACCGCCCGACCCCCGACCGCCCGTACAACGGCATGCTGCTGCTCGCCCAGCACCACACCGAGGCCGTGCTGCGCGAGCGGCTCGCCGGGTACGGCGTCACCGTCGAGACCGGCACCGAGCTGGTCGGCCACACCCAGGACGCGGACGGCGTGCTCGCCACCCTCCGCCGCGACGGCCGCACCGAGCAACTGGGCGCCCGCTACCTGGTCGGCTGCGACGGCGGCCGCAGCACCGTCCGCAAACTGGCCGGCATCCCCTTCCTCGGCGAGACCTGGGACGAGGAGCGCTTCCTGATGGCCACCCTGGACGTGGACGGCCTGGACGCCGACCGCATGCACCTGTGGAACCACCCCCGACTGGGGGTCGGCGCCCTGGTGCTGGTCCCGATGCGCGAGGACGACACCTGGGCCGCGCACGTCCTCGTCGAACCGGACGGGCACGGCGAACTGCCGGCCCCGACCCCGGAGACCTTCCGCCGGCTGTTCGCCGAACGGGCCGGTCTGCCCGGGGTCCGGCTGCACGAGCCGACCTGGTCCACCGTCTGGCGGCCGACGGTCCGGATGGTCGAGCGCTACCGCGACGGCCGGGTGTTCCTCGCCGGGGACGCCGCGCACTGCCACTCGGCGGCGGGCGGCCAGGGCATGAACACCGGCATCCAGGACGCGCACAACCTGAGCTGGAAGCTGGCCGCCGTGCTGCGCGGCGCACCCGAGGCACTGCTGGACAGCTACCAGGCCGAGCGGCTGCCGGTCGCCGCCGCCGTCCTGGCCGCCACCTCCACCCAGCACCGCAGGCTGTTCGGCGCCGACGGCGCCCGCGCCCTGACCGACCAGTTCCGCACCATGGCCAACACGGCGGGGGCCGACTTCACCGGGCTGTCGGTCGGCTACCGAGGCGGGCCGCTCGGCCGCGACCTCGACGACACCACCGGCATCCGGGCCGGCGACCGCGCCCCCGACGCGCCCTGCACCACCGCCGACGGCACGCCGGCCCGGCTCTTCGACCTGTTCCGCGGCCCGCACCTCACCCTGCTGACCGTCGGCGAGCACCCGGCCCTGGCCGGACCGGCCGACGGCCCGGACCTGCCCGCCGACTCCACCCCGTCCGGCCCGTCCGGCCCGTTCGATCCGCCCGCACTCCCGGGCCTGCGCCGGGCCGCCGTGCTCGACCCCGGCGGCCACGTCGCCCGGGCGTACGGGCTGCGCGGCGACGCCGTCGTGCTGGTCCGCCCGGACGGCTACGTCTCACTGACCGGCGCCACCGTCGACCGGGCCACCCTCGCCGCCCACCTGGCGGACTACGCCCCGGTGGGCTGAGCCCCGCCCCGCGGCCGCTCGTCGGCGTCGGCGAGCCACAAGTACACCGGTGCGAGCCCGAGTTCGATCGCCATCAGCACCAGCTGGAACCGGTGCGGCCGGCCGTCCACCACGATCGACAGCACCCGCGCGAGGCCGCCCAGCAGGAGCACCGCCGCCAGCCACCGGACCGTCCGGGCGGGCACCGGCGCCTGCCGGGCGGCCCGGATCCAGGCGACGCCGTACCCGGCGAAGACCGCGCCCATGAAGCGGCCGAAGCTGCCGACCGTCGGACCGGCGTCCGCGATCCCGGGCATCGCGGCGTTTCCCAGCAGGATGTGGAGGAACCCGATCGCCACGCAGGCGATCCCCATCGTCCACGTGAGCACCCGTAACGCCTTGGCCATGACCCACCCACCCGTCAGAGGTCTGGTTGACACGTGTCTACCAACCGTGCCCCACCAAGCTAGCGCCGACAAGTAGACATGTGTCAAGTAGCCTGGCCCGCATGCCAGTCCACGAACCACGCCGTCGGCTCACCCTCGCCGAGCGACGCGCCCAGCTGCTCTCCGTCGGCGCCCGAATGTTCGCCGAACGGCCGTACGAGGAGGTGCTGATGGAGGAGGTCGCCGAGCGGGCCGGAGTCTCCCGCGCACTGCTGTACCGGCACTTCGCGAGCAAGCACGACCTCTTCGCCGCGGTCTACCGGGAGGCCGCCGACGGCCTGCTCGCCAAGACCCGCTTCGACCCGGCCGACACCCTGATCGAGCAGCTGGTCGAGGGCATGGACGCCCACCTGGACTACTTCATCGCCAACCGGCACGCCGTGCTCACCGCCAACCGGGTACTGGCCGGGGACCAGGTGATCCAGACGATCATCGCCGAGGAGCTCGACGCCCTGCGCGGCCGGCTGCTCGGCGTCCTCCCGCTCGCGGACGAGCGGGCGCGGCAGGCGGTGTCACAGGTCCTGCGCGGCTGGCTGGTGTTCGTCCGGGTGCTGGTCATCGACTGGCTGACCGAGGAGACCTGCACCCGCACCGAGCTGCGGGACGCCTGCATCGGCGCCGTACTGGGCGCCCTCCGGCCGCTGCTGCCCGCCGATCAGGCACCCGACCGGGGGCACCGAGGGCATATCATCGGGGCGTAACGGGAGAAGCACCGCAAGCCTCCAATTGCCTATGAATATATGACAATTAGCGCTTCGACTCCCCTCGACCAGCCGGACCTCCGAACCCCGTGAAGGGACCCATGGACTCCGTCGCAGCCGACCCCCGGACCACCCTCCCCCCACTCCACCGGCTCCCCCTCACCCCTGCCCAGCCGCCCCACCCCACCACCCTCCCGGACGGCACCCCCGCGTGGCTGATCACCCGCTACCACGACGTCCGGCAGGTCCTCGGCGACCCCCGGGTCACCCGGGCCGACCTGCATGACGTCGGCACCGCGGGTGCCACCGCCGACGTGGCCGCCAACCCGGCGTCCCTGTTCAACCAGGACGGGCCCGCCCACCGCCGGCTGCGCGGCACCGCCCAACGGGCCTTCACCCCGCGCGCCATCGCCGGCTGGCAGCCCTGGGTCGCCGCCGCCGTCCAGCAGTCCGTGGACCGGCTGGTCGCCACCGGCCCGCCGGCCGACCTCGTCCCCGCGTTCGCCCGGCCGGTGCCGTTCGCCGTCACCACCCGGCTGATGGGGCTCGACGGGGACGGGCCCGACCACCTGGACGAGGAGCGGCTGCACCGCTGGACGCTCGCGCTGCTCGCCCAGGGCGAGGACCAGGCCGAGGGCCGGAACAAGGGCCCACGCGGCACCGAGACCGGTCACGACGACACCCTCGCCGAATTCGGCGCCTTCATGGGCGAGTTGGTCGCCCGCCGGCGCCGCGAGCCCGGTGATGACCTGGTCAGCCGGCTGGTCCGGGCCGCGGACCAGGACGGCGGCGTCCCCGAGGACTCCCTCGTCTTCCTGGTCGCCGGGCTCACCGCCAGCGGCAACGAGAGCGTCGCCGGTGCAATCGCCAACGCCCTGCTCTACGTGCTCGGCGAACGCCCCGAGCACTGGCCGCGCCTCGCCGACCCGGGCATCGCCGAACGCACCGCCGAACGCCTGCTGCACTACATCCCGCTCGGCGACGACGAGGCCACCATCCGCCGGACCACCGCACCGATCGAGGTCGGTGACGTCACCATCCCGGCCGGCTCGGTCGTCGCCGTCAGCCTCGGCAGCGCCAACCGCGACCCGGCCGTCCACCCCGAGGGCCTCGACGCCGACCTCGGCCTGCCGCTCGCCGCCCCCACCCTCGCCTTCAGCGCCGGCCCCCACTACTGCATCGGCGCCTGGCGGGTCCGGCTGGAGATGCGCGAGTCCCTGCACCGCCTCGCCACCGCGCTGCCCGGCCTGCGCCTCACCGTCCCGGTCGCGGACCTCGCCTGGCAGCTCGGCGGCACCACCCGGAGCCCGGCCCGCCTCCCGGTGGACTGGTAGCCGCGTCCGGGAGCGCGGTCGGCGCCCCGCTCGGCGTCAGCCGTCGGGCAGGGCGCTCGGCCACCGCTCCCGGCGCCCCTCGACGCACTCGGCGTCGCTGCGCCGGTGCTCATGCTCCCGCCGGACAGCGGCTGTTCCTCCGCACCGTTCGCCCGAACGGCTCATCCGAACAGCCCGTCCCCCAGCGTCCCGCCCTCGGGCGCGCCCGGCAGCACGTAGGCCACCGCCGAGGCCGTGTGCTCGACGAAGGCGTTGAGGGCGTCGCGGGCGGCCAGCCGGTTCTGGACCCGGGTGAACTGGGCCGGGTCGCGCATGAAGGCGCAGAACAGCAGGCCGCGGTCGCCCGGGCCGTCGTCGTAGCTGTAGCCGCGCCGCAGCATCCGGGCGCCGCCGTCCAGCCGGGGGCTGGAGAGGCGGACGTGCGCGGTGGCCGGGATGACGTACGAGCCGTCCGGGTTCTTGGTGTAGATGTCCGGCTCGTCGTGCTCCGCCGTGCCGGTGAGCGGGGCGCCGTCGCCGGCCCGGCGGCCCATCACCTGCTCCTGGCGGTCCCCGGGGAGGGCGGCGAAGGCGGCGGTGTCCATCCGGATCCGGCGGTAGACCAGCGTCGTCCCGTGCTCGTACGGCCCCGGCGGCCCCCAGACCCACTGCCCGCTGTCCGTACCGTCCGGGTTCGCCGTGCCGTCCTTGAAGCCGAACAGGTTGCGCGGGGTGGCGCCCCCGGTCGTCCGGGCCAGGAAGCCGGACTGCGTCCAGCGCACCGCCGCGCCGGCCGCCCGGGCCGCCTCGCCCACCTGCTCGGCGACCACGGACAGCGGCCAGCGGTCCACCGCGCACAGCTGGACCACCAGGTCGCCGCCGCCGCGCGCCGGGTCGAGCCGGTCCCCGGGGAAGGCGGGCAGCTCGGTCAGCAGGGCCGGCGGAACGTTCAGCCCCAGCCGGGCGGCGAGGCCCGGCCCGACCCCCACCAGGCTGCTGAGCCCGGCCGGCCGGCCGTCCCGCAGCCGCGCGTCCGCCGGGCGGGCGGCCGCCGCCTCGGCCAGCACCCGGGTCAGCCCGCCGAGCAGGCCGCGCAGGGCGGCCCGCCCGTCCGAGGTCGCGGCGGGCGCCAGGTCGAGGGCCAGCAGCTGGGTGGCCGGCTGCTGCGGGGCCGTCACCCCGGCCTGCCGTTCGCCGTGGAAGGGCACGGCGGACGGCTCCGGCGCCGCCGCCGGCCGGCCGGGGTCCGCCCGGCCGTCGCCGCCGCCCAGGGCCAACGCCGCGGCCCCGGCACCGAGTCCGGCGGCCGCCACCGCCCCGCCCGTGATCAGGGCCCTCCGACCCACACCGGTCCTGACGGTCGGTGTCCGGTCCTGCGCCTTTCCGGCTTCGGCATGCATGGGCGACATTGGAGACGATAGAACACGCCGTATGCAACTTTTGACCACCCGTCACCCCGGCCCGACCGCAACACCCTCACGCGGGACCCGAACCGTCAGGCGCCTGCCCGCGCTGCTCGCCGCCGCCGTCCTCGCCCTCGCCGGCTGTTCCGCGGGCGGCTCGACCTCCTCCGACGCCAAGCACCCGGACGGCACGGTCATCCGGGTCCCGCAGCACTTCCCGACCGTCCAGCAGGCCGTCGACGTGGCCCGCGAGGGGGACACCGTGCTGGTCGACCCGGGCACCTACCGGGAGAGCGTGCGCCTCACCAAGCCCAAGATCGTGCTGCGCGGCACCGACCGCAACACCGTGGTCCTGGACGGCGGGCTGCGGCTGGTCAACGGCATCACCGTCTCCGGCCCCGGCTCGGTAGTGGAGAACCTCACCGTCCACGGCTACCTCGCCAACGGCGTGCTGTTCACCGGCGTCACCGACGAGAAGCTGCAGCAGCACGGCGCCGGCGGCTCCGCCTACGACCCGCTGGACACCGTCCGCTTCCCGCCCGTCCAGGGCTTCCGCGCCAGCAACGTCACCGCGTACAACAACGGCCTGTACGGCATCTACGCCTTCGACGCCCGCGGCGGAGTCATCGAGGACTCGTACGCCTCCGGGGGCGCCGACTCCGGCATCTACGTCGGCCAGTGCAAGCCCTGCGACACCCTGGTGCGGGGCAACACCGTCGAACGCAACGCCGTCGGCATCGAGATCACCAACGCCTCCGACAACCTCACCGTCGTCGGCAACCTGGTCCGCGGCAACCGGGTCGGCGTCACCCTCAACTCCAACGACCTCGAAGCGCTCGCCCCGCAGCACGGCGCGGTGATCGCGGGCAACGTCGTCACCGACAACAACGCCACCGACACCCCCCAACAGGCCGACGGCGCCTACGGCATCGGCATCGGGATCGGCGGCGGCACCGTCAACCAGGTGCAGCGCAACCTGGTCCGGGGCAACCGCGCGGCCGGGATCCTCGTCACCGACCCGCCCGGGCACCCGGCGAGCGGCAACCGCGTCGAGGACAACCGGGCCACCGGCAACGGCACCGACCTGGTACTCGCCTCCGTCGACCCGGGCAACTGCTTCACCGGCAACCAGCCGGCCGTCCAGAGCCCGGACGGCCTGGAGGGCCTGGCGGGCTGCGCCGTCCAGGGCCGCGGCGCCCCGCCCCTCGGCCGGACCAGCCCGGTCCAGTCGCCGCCCGGCATCCCGTTCAGCCAGGTCCCGGCCCCGCCGGCCCAGCCGTCGCTGCCGGACCCGACCGCGCCCGGCCGCCCGGCGACCGACCTCCCGGGCCCGGTCGACCCCGGCGCCTACCCGCTGCCGGAGTCCGCGGACGCCGTGCCGAAGCACTGACCCCGGGGACCCCGGGCGCGACCGGGGGCGCGCGGGCGCTCGCGTCGCGCTCGCGTCCGGCTTCGCGTTTCGCCCGCCCCGCTCCGCCGGTGCCCGACCCGCCCCGCCCCAGCCGGGCGGGTCCGGGCGGGTCCGGGCGGACGCGGCCGGGACCCGGCCGGATCCACCGAGGCCCACCGGACACTCCGGACACCGGCGGATGAGCCCGACACCCCTCCCGACACGGACAGTTCGGGACACCTCAGGCAGTTCGGAAACCGCCCGAACGACCCTCCGCGGACATGACATACTGCGTCGGTGACCTCAGCCGACCTGGCCGCGAAGCCCTCGAAAAGCCGTCCTCAACTGGGCCGGAAGTTCCACCTGCTGTGGTCCGCGTCGGCGATATCCTCGGTCGGCGACGGCATGCGGGACTCCGCCCTGCCGCTGCTGGCGGTGGCCGTCTCCGACTCCCCCGGCGCGGTCTCCGTGGTCTCCGTCGCCGCGTCCCTGCCCTTCCTGCTGATGTCCCTGTACGGCGGCGTGCTCGCCGACCGGGCCGACCGGCGACGGCTGATGTGGACGATCGACGCGGCGCGCGCCGCCGTCGTCCTGGGCTTCGCCTGCTGGATCTTCGTCGCCGACCCGCCGCTGGTCGCGCTCGCCGCACTGGCCTTCCTGCTCGGCTGCGGCGAGACGGTCTTCTCCAACGCCGCCACCTCGGCCGTCCCCGAGCTGGTCCGCCCCGACCAGCTCGACGCCGCCAACGGCCGGATGCAGGCCAACATGCTCGTCGGCGGCAACCTGATCGGCCCGCTGCTCGGCTCGGCGCTGTTCGCCGTGGCCGCCGCCGCCCCCTTCACGGTGGACGGCGTGTCCTTCGCGCTCGCCGCCGTCCTGGTCGCCGCCACCGGCCGCTCCACCGCGCCGCGCACCCGGGCCGACCGCCGCCCGGTGCTCACCGAGATCCGCGAGGGCGTCGACTGGCTGTTCCACCACCGCGACGTGCGGATGCTCGCCGTGCTCTCCACCCTCGGCGCGCTCGCCTGCTTCATGGGCACCACCATGATGGTCCTGATGGTCACCAGGGTCATCCACGCACCCGCCGCCGCCTACGGCATCGTGCTCGCGGCCGGCGCCATCGGCGGCACCGCCGCGAGCACGCTGGCCGGCCGGCTCAGCCGGCTGCTCGGCCGGGGCACCCGGATCGCCCTCGCCTTCCTGCTGATGGGCGTCTCGCTGATCCTGATGGGCCTGAGCACCTCGGTGGCCGAAGTGGCCGCGCTGTACGGCGTGGTCGGCTTCGGGATCGTCACCTGGAACATCCAGGCGATCTCGCTGCGCCAGCAGGCCGTCCCGAAGGAGCTGCTCGGCCGGGTCAACAGCTGCTACATGCTGCTGAGCCGCCTCGGCATCATGGCCGGCGCCGCCCTCAGCGGCTGGATCGCCTCCGCCGTCGGCATCCGCACCCCGCTGCTGATCGGCGGCGGCCTGCTGCTCGTCCTGCTGGTCGCGGTGCTGCTCCTGCTCCCGCGGATGACCGCGCTGGAGGCCGTCCCGGCGGGCGCCGCGTCGAACTCCGGCGCCGGCGTCGGGGCCGGGTCCGAGGCCGAGTAACTCCGGCGCCGGGAGGACGGCTTTCGCGTCCTCCCGCTCAACGGCCCCTGCCGGCCGGTATGGTGACCCGAGGGGTGGCGCCGGGAAGACTGGTCGGTGCGCAGCACCGCATGCCCTGAGGAGAGCCGTGAACGCCAACCACCCCACCGCCGCGGACCGGTCGACCGCCTCCGACACCTCCGATTCCTCCGACTCCCCCGCCGTCTCCGGCTCCCCCGTGGCCTCCCGCGCCGAAGCGCCGCCCGTCGGCCTCGGACCCCTGGTGCGGATCGACGGCGGCTGGTTCATCGGCGACCACGAGAGCACGGCGCACCTCGCCGTCCTCCCCGGGGGATTCGAGCACCGCGTCGCCGGGCGGGATCCGTTCCTGGTGCCGTGGGACCGCCTGATGAGCCTGCAACTCGGGTTCACCCGCGGTCGGTTCCCCAGCACGCCGGTCGGCGGCCTCCTCAACACGTACGACGGCGCGATCGGCGCCCACGGCTCCTGCCTCAGCGCCATGGTCCGGCACCCCTACGACCTGTGGCGGCCCCGGTTCGTCCACCACGGGTGGTGGTACCCGGCGCCCGAGCTCACGGTGCTGCGCCAACTGCTGGGGGACATCGTCGACCTCGGCCACGTCGAACGGCTCGGTGACGACGCCTGGCTGACCTCGGCCGTCGAGGAACTGGCGGCGGACCGCCACCTCCGGAAGTGGCGGACCGGCAAGGCCGTCATGGAAGGCGTGAAGGAGATCATCACCCGCGGGGCGTGACCTCCGCCCGGCGCCCCGAACTCCCCATGGACAGGTCAAGTCGTTGTCCGTAGAATTCTTCTGACGGGTCGACAGATCTGGGTGGCCGTGACGGCGCAGCCCCGGTCGGCCCGTACCGGGTGATGCGGCGAGGCCGCGGCCCCCGACGCCGAGCCGGGCGCCGGATCGCTCCCCCGTCGATCCGGCGCCCCTCCGCCCGAATGTCGCGCTCGGGGCACGTCGTACCACCCGCCGGGGCCGCGATCACGCCGCCGCTTCCGAGGGCCTCTTCTCTTCCTTCGAACGTCGCGCTTGCTTCGGACGCCGCGCTTGCTTCGGACGCCGCTTCCGCGAGGCGTCGCCCTGCGCCGGTTCGCCGGTGATCCGCAGCCGCCCGGCGCCCCCGAGGTGGGGGAACTCCCCATCGGGAGACGGGGGTTAGCCCCATGGCCGATGACTTTCGCACCGGGATAGCGTCGTCGGGTCCGCCCCGCGACGGGGCCGTTCAGGAACGCCCTCCAGATCTGGGGAATGACATGCGCCAGCAGCCCGGCCGTCTCGCGTCCTTCGTCGTCCTCGCGGCCGCCGCGGGCGGTCTCAGTGCCTGCGGGTTGGCTCCCGACAACAATTTCGACGACGACGCCGCGGTGAGCGGGACGATCACCGCGGTGAAGCTCGACACCACCTCCGGCGGCGTGACCCTGCGCGGTAAGGACGGCCTCGACAAGGTCTCCGTGCACCGGTCGGTCAGCTACCAGGACGACAAGCCGGGCGCGACCAGTCGGGTCGAGAACGGCGTGCTGGTGCTCGGCGGCTGCGGCCAGCACTGCTCGGTCACCTACACCGTCGACGTCCCCGCGGGGCTGCCGGTCAGCGGCCGGACCTCCTCCGGCGCGGTCAGCCTCTCCCGGGTGGGCGCCGTGCAGGTCTCCACCCACTCCGGGGCGGTCGACCTTGACGGGGTGAACGGCAGCACCGAGGTGACGACCACCAACGGCGCCATCACCGGGCGCGGACTGAACGGCGACCGCATCCAGGCCGAGACCCACAACGGCGCAATCGACATCACCTCGACCAGGCCGCAGGACGTCTCCGCGTCGACCTCCAACGGCGCCATCACCCTGCTCGTGCCGGCCGCCGCGTACAAGGTGTCCGCGAAGAGCGACAACGGCCACCAGGACATCGGGGTCACCGACGACCCGTCCGGCCGGTACCGGCTCACCCTGAGCACCAGCAACGGGCGCATCACGGTCAAGCAGGCCTGACGATCCCCGCAGCGTGCTGCCGCCCGGCGGTCCGCCGGGCGGCAGCACGCTGTCGGCGTTCCGGGCGAATCCGGCGGGGGCTTCGGTCCTTGTCGCGAGGAGGCCCCTTCGCGCGAGGTCGACAGCAGCGGTGCCGAGCCGCCCGCACGGCCCGGCGCCCCGGCCGGCCGTCGACCACCGGGGTCACAGGCCCAGGTCGACGGCCAGGCAGTTGTAGAAGTTCCAGGAGCTTTCGGGGTTGTACGCGGCGTTCGCCGCGCCGCCCGGGCCGCCCGCCGCCTCCTCGGTCATGTCCTCGAAGCGGATGCGCTCGGGAAGGATGCCGTAGCGGGCGTGCCGCGCCTCGGCGGCGGGGTCGCCCGCGGGCTGCTTGCTCATGGCCACTCTCCAGACCGGCGGTCAAGGACGGGCGCCCGAACGGCGCCGGGGACGACTTTCAGGGTGCACCGTGCATCGTCACCCGTCAAGACGGTGATGAAATTCGGGCAAAGCATCCGCGCCGCACACGCGCCTGGCCGATTACGCACTCCCGACACCTTGTCGAAGATGCAAGGATCCTCCCCCGGCCCATTCCAACCTCTCGCTGGCTGCCCTGAGTTGTCGGGTGGCCCCGGCGTGACGACGCGGTGCGGTGCCCCCTCGGGCGCCGCGCCCTTCCGCCCTCAGGTGTCACCATCTTGACAGGTGACGATCGGACACGGCAGTCTCATCACCTGTCAGAGCGGTGATGACTTCGGCGCTGCCGACCGCCCCTTGCGGGCCGCCGTCCGCGCCACCGCCCGCCGACGACCCGCCCGCACCCGCCCCGCACCCGCCGCCCGGCACCGTCACCCGGCGGTGCCGGACACGGGCCTGCACACGGCCCTGCACAGGAGCCGGCCGCGGGGCGCGACGCGCCGGACGGACCGACAGGAAGAGGACGCGGAGCCACGTGGAACCGATCAACGGGAGGATCGTCGGCCGCGAGCACGAGCAGCGGGTGCTGTCCGGATTCGTGACGGCCCCCGAGGGCCGCTCCCTCGTACTGCGGGGCGACGCCGGTGTCGGCAGGAGCACCCTGCTGGGGCACGCCGCCGGGCTCGCCGCCGACCGGAACCACCGGGTGATCAGGGCGTGCGGCGCGGAGGCCGAACGGGAGCTGCCGTTCGCGGGCCTGCACCAGTTGCTGCACCCGCTGCTGGTCGACCTCGGCCGGCTGGACGCCGTCGACCGGGCGGCCCTCGACGTCGTGTTCGGCCGCGGCGGAGGCCCGTCGCCCTCGGTCATGGCCCTCGGCGTCGCCGTCCTCGGCCTGCTCTCCCGCGCGGCGTCGCGGCAACCCCTGCTGCTGGTGCTCGACGACGGCCAGTGGCTCGACGGCCCCAGCACCGAGGTGTGCGGGTTCGTCGGGCGGCGCCTGACCGTGAGCCCGGTGAAGCTGCTGGTCGGCCTGCGCTCCGACGTGCCCTGCGGCTTCGACCGGGCCGCGCTGCCGCCGCTGCCGGTCGGCGCGCTGTCGGGGCCGGCCTCGGAGCAGCTCCTGGCCCTGCGCCATCCCGGCCTGGACCCCCGGATCCGGCGGCTGGTCCTGGACGAGGCCCGGGGGAACCCGCTGGCCCTGGTGGAACTGCCGCCGCAGGTCCTGCGCACGGCCCCCGCGCTGCCCGACGGCCGGGCGGCGGGCGGCCGGCCGGAGCTGCCGGGGTGCGCGGGCGTCCCGCTGCCCCGCCGGCTGCGGCACGTGTACGGCGCCCGGATCGGCGCGCTCGGCGAGGCCGTCCGCGCGGAGCTGCTGCGCGGAGCCCTGGACGGCGTCGCCGCGGGCGCGGCGCCCGGTCGCACCCTCCGCGCGCACTACCGGATGACGGGCGCCGAGGCGGCCGCGGACAGCGGGCTGCTGGACGTCGACCCGTCCAGCGGCGAGTTCGTCTTCCGGCACCCCCTGGTGCGGTCGACGGTCGTCCAGCTGGCGACTCCCGGTGAGCGGCGGTCGGCGCACGCGGTGCTCGCGCGGGTGCACCGCGAGGACCCGGAACGGCGCGCCCTGCACCTGGCGGCCTCGACGGTCGGCCCGGACGAGGCGGTCGCGGCCGCGCTGGAGAGCGCCGCCGGCTCGATCACCCGGCGCGGCGGGGCGGTGGCCGCGGTGACCTGGCTGACCCGGGCCGCGGAGCTGAGCGGGAGCCGCGCGGAGCGGTCCCGGCGGCTGGGCGACGCGGCCTTCGTGGCCGGTCACGCCGGCCTGCTGGACCGGGCGCGGCAGCTGGCACGCTGCGACGGCGGGTCCGGCGCGGGCGCCTCCCCGGCCGCGGTGCTCGTGTCGGCGTACGGCGCGCTCCACGAGGACGGGGACGTCCGGTCCGCGCGGCGCCAGGTCCTCGCCGCGATCGAGGGGATCCGCGACAGCGGTGGGCACGAGCCGACCGAGGCGCTCACCCGGCTGGTCGACCTGCTCCTGACCGTGAACCGGTACGCCGCCGACGAGGCCGGGTGGGAGCGGACCCACGAGCTCCTCGCCTCCCTGGGCGACCTGGTGCCGCCGACCTCCCGCCTCTGCCAGGACGCCTGGAGCGACGTGGTCCGGCGCGGCGCCGGGGTGCGGGAGCGGGTGGAACGCGCCTTCGCCGGCCCGGACACGCCGCAGCCCTGGGACCTGGCCCGGCTGTCGGTCGCCGCCCACCACGTGGACGCCCTCGGCCGGCTCCGGCCGCACCTGCGACGCGGCGTCGAGCGCGAGCTGCGGACCGGGGCCGCCACGGCCGGTCTGACCATGCTGCACCTGATCATGCAAGACCAACTGGCCGCCGGGGAGTGGGACGAGGCCGAGCGGACCGGGGAGCGCGGCCTGGAACTGGCCGCCGTCCACCAGCACCCGCTGCTCGCCCACCAGACCCGCGCGCACCTCGGCCTGCTGGCCGCGATGCGCGGCCGGGCCGACCGCGCGCGGGAGCTCCGGGCCGACGTCGACGCCTGGGCCCGCCCCCGCGGCGTCGGCCTCCTCACCCAGCTCGCCGACGCCGTCGGCGCCGCCGCCGCCCTCGCGGCCGGCGACTACGAATCCGCCTACCTGCACGCCACCGCGATCACGCCGCCCGGCTCCTTCGCGCCCTGCGCGCAGCAGGCCTCCCGGACGCTGCTCGACCTGGTCGAGGCGGCCCTGCACACCGGCCGCCGCGAGCAGGCCCGCCGGCACGCGCTGGCCGCCCGGGAGGCCGGCCTCCCCGGCCTCTCCCCGCGCCTGGCCCTGGTCACGTACGGCGCGCTCGCCATGACCGCCACCGACCCGGCGGAGGCCGCCGAGTGGCGCCGCCGCGCCGAGGGCCACCCGGCGGCCGGCGCCTTCCCGTTCGAGCTCGCCCGGATCCGCCTCGCCCACGGCGTCCGGCTGCGCCAGGCCCGGGAGCGGAAGGCCGCACGGTCGTCGCTGACCTCCGCCGCGGAGGCGTTCGAGCGGCTCGGCGCGGCCGGCTGGGCCGAGCGGGCCCGGGCCGAACTGCACGCCACCGGCGCCTGCCCGCCGGCCTCCCCCGCCCGCGGCGCGGCCCGTGTCGCGGCCCTGACCTGGCAGGAGCGCCGGATCGCGGACCTCGCCGCGGGCGGTCTGACCAACAAGGAAATCGGCCTGCGGACGCGGCTGTCCCCGCGCACCGTCGGCTCCCACCTCTACCGGGCGTTCCCCAAGCTCGGGATCACCTCCCGCGCCGCCCTGCGCGACGCCCTCGACCGGATGCCCGCCGCCCCGGACGCGTGACCCCGCCGGACGGCGGCGGCCCCGGGCACTCCCCCATGAATCGTCACCACCTTGACAGGTGACGGAGGCTCATGGAAATCTTGCGTCACCGGTCAGAGCAGTTACTTTTGATGAGGACATCCACCATGGCAGTCGTACGGTTCCATCTCGTCTCCACGCTCGGCACGGAGGACGTCATGGCGGTGCTGACCGACTTCGGCCCGTCCCGCGCCGAGGCCTGGCCGAGCATCGACGCCGAGCACTTCGAGGTCCACGCGCTCGGCGACACCTGGGCCGAGGTCACCGAGGGCACCTCCGCCGCCTGGGAGCGCGCCCGCTACGAGTGGGAACCGGGCGGCGACACCGTCACCGTCACCACCCTCGACTCCAAGCTCTTCGGCCCCGGGGGCGGCTGGGTCTTCCGGATGACCCCCGAGGAGGACGGCACCCGGGTCGACGTCCAGCTGACGCGACAGCCGAACACGCTCAAGGGACGGATGCTCGCCGCGCTGCTCCCGGTCGCCGCTCCCCCGGCCCTGCGCAAGTCCTTCGCGGGACCCCTTCGGGTCAAGTGACCCCGCACCGAAGGGGCCGACAGCACCGGCTTTCGGCCCCTTCGGCATGCCCCGGCCGGGGCGAAGGCCGCTGCCGCGAAGGACAGTTGCGGTCGACACCCACCCGGGCGCACACCCGTCCGGCCGTCCGGCCGGCCGGCGGCCCCTGCTACAGTGGCCGTGACCTGTAGTCGTGTGATCGAGGAGTGGCAGACGTGGCGGGTGACGACGACATCTCCGGGTGAGACCCGGATCTGACGGCCACCGGCCGGTGCTTCAGGAGCGCCGCCGAAGTGGTCGGCTTCGTCGTACCCCTTTTCCGCACGTCTGCCCAGGGCAGAGGTCCATCTTCCTGCCCTCATTCCCTTCGAGGTCATCCCCATGTCCGACGCTGCCGTCGTCTGCTCCAACATCTCCTTCGCCTGGCCCGACGACACCCCGGTCTTCCACGACCTGTCCTTCACCGTGCCCGCCGGCCGGACCGGCCTGGTCGCCCCCAACGGCTCCGGCAAGAGCACCCTGCTCAAGCTGATCGCCGGCGAACTCAAGCCCGCCACCGGCTCGGTGACGTCCACCGGACGGCTCGGGTACCTCCGCCAGAGCCTGCCCCTGACCTCCGGCCTCACCGTCGCCGAGGTGCTCGACATCGCCGGGATCATCCGGGCCATCGACGCCGTGGAATCCGGGGACGTCGACGAGCGGCACTTCACCACCATCGGCGACGACTGGGACATCGAGGAGCGCACCCGCGCCCAGCTCGACCGTCTCGGCCTGGCCGACCTCACCCTGGACCGCAGCCTGAGCACGCTCAGCGGCGGCCAGATCGTCTCCCTCGGCCTCGCCGCCCAACTGCTCAAGCGCCCCGACGTGCTGCTGCTCGACGAACCGACCAACAACCTCGACGCACACGCCCGGCACAAGCTCTACGACGTGCTGGAGGACTTCAACGGCTGCCTGCTGCTGGTCAGCCACGACCGCGCGCTGCTCGACCGGATGCAGCACATCGCCGAACTCGGCAACGGCGAACTGCGCTTCTACGGCGGGAACTTCACCGCGTACGAGGAGGCCGTCCGGGCCGAGCAGGAGGTCGCCGAGAAGAACGTCCGCAACGCCGAACAGGAGCTGAAGCGGGAGAAGCGGGAGATGCAGCAGGCCCGCGAACGCGCCGATCGCCGCCAGAGCAACGCCGCCCGCAACCTCAAGAGCGCCGGCCTGCCCCGCATCTTCGCCGGGAACATGAAGCGCGGCGCCCAGGAGTCCGCGGGCCGGGCCGGCCAGATGCACGCGGCCCGGGTCGGCGAGGCCAAGGCCCGGCTCGACGAGGCCGGGCGCGCCCTGCGCGAGGAGCAGCGCCTCTCCCTGGAACTGCCCGACACCCAGGTGCCCGCCGGGCGCAACCTCTTCCTCGGCGAGGGCCTGCAGGTCCGCCACGCCGGCCGGCCGGTGTTCGCCGAGGGCGGCGTCGACCTGAGCGTCCGCGGCCCCGAGCGCATCGCGCTGACCGGGCCCAACGGCGCCGGGAAGAGCACCCTGCTGCGCCTGGTCACCGGCGAACTCGCCCCGGACAGCGGGGAGATCAAGCGCAACGACGGGCGGATCGCCTACCTCTCGCAGCGCCTGGACCTGCTGGACCTCGACCGCACCGTGGCGGAGAACTTCGCCGCGTTCGCCCCCGAGCGGCCCGAGACGGAGCGGATGAACCTGCTCGCCCGCTTCCTCTTCCGCGGGGCCCGGGCCCACCTGCCGGTCGGGGTGCTCTCCGGCGGCGAGCGGCTGCGCGCCACCCTGGCCTGCGTGCTGTGCGCGGAGCCGGCCCCGCACCTGCTGCTGCTCGACGAGCCGACCAACAACCTCGACCTGGTCAGCGCCGGCCAGCTGGAGAGCGCCCTGAACTCCTACCAGGGCGCCTTCCTGGTGGTCAGTCACGACGAGCGCTTCCTCACCGAGATCGGGGTGAACCGCTGGCTCCGGCTGGCCGACGGCACGCTGAAGGAGACCGGGGCGCCCGCGGTGTGATCCGCCGACGTGCGACGCGGCCCGCCGAGGCACCGTGCCCGGCGGGCCCACCACCCCCCACCTCGGAAGGTTCCCCGTGCTCCAGCACGCCCTGATCGCCCACGACCTCGTCCGCGACCTCGGCGGCCGACGCGTCCTCGACGGCGTCGGCCTGACCGCCGCCCCCGGCCACCGGATCGGCCTGATCGGGGAGAACGGCGCCGGCAAGTCCACCCTGCTGCGGGTGCTCGCCGGCGTGGACGAACCCGACGCGGGAAGCGTCTCGCGCCCCGCGGACCTCGGCTTCCTCCACCAGGAGATGCCCTTCGAGCCCCGCACCACCGTCGCCGCCGTCCTGGACGACGCGCTGCGCGAGGCCCGCGAGGACCTCGCGGAGCTGGACCGGCTCGGCGCGGAGATCGCCCGCCTCCCGGAGTCCGACCCCGGCCACCCGGACCTCCTGGACGCCTACGGCAGGCGCCTGGAACAGGCCCGGTACCGGGAGTCGTGGGACGCCGACCGCCGGGCCGAACTGGTCCTCGACGGGCTGGGCCTGGACGCGCTCGGGCACGACCGCACGCTCGGCTCGCTGTCCGGCGGGCAGCGCGGCCGGCTGGCGCTCGCCGCGCTGCTCGTGCGACGGCCGGCCGCGCTGCTGCTGGACGAGCCGACCAACCACCTCGACGACGGCGCCGCCGCCTTCCTGGAGGAGCGGGTCCGCGAACTGCCCGGTACCGTCGTCGTCGCCACCCACGACCGGGCGTTCCTCGACGCCGTCTGCACCGATCTGGTCGACCTCGACCCGGCGGTGGACGGACCGGTCCGCTACGGCGGCGGCTACCGCGCCTACCTGGGCGAGCAGCGCGCCGAGAGGGAGCGCTGGGAGCGGCGCCACGCCGAGGAGCAGCAGGAACTGGCGCGGCTGCGCCAGTCCGCCGGCGTGACCGCCCACCTGGTCGCACCGGACCGGGGGCCGCGCGACCACGAGAAGATGGGCTACGGCCACCGGGCGGGCCGGGTGCAGAGCCAGGTCTCCCGCCGGGTGCGCAACGCCACCCGACGGCTGGAGGAGCTGGAGCGCGCACAGGTCCCCGCGCCGCCGCGCCCGCTGCGGTTCGCCGTCCGGGCGCTGGCGGCGGAGGTCGAGGCGCCGGGTGCGGAGGCCGAGGCGGCGATCGCCGGCACCGGGGAGGACCCGCGGCCGCTGGTGTCGCTCCGGGACGTCCGGGTACCCGGCCGGCTCGTACTGGACGCACTGGAGGTGGCGGCGACCGACCGGCTGCTGGTCACGGGCGGCAACGGGACGGGCAAGTCGACGCTGCTCGCCGTCCTCGCCGGGCACCTCGCCGCCGAGGGCACCGTCCGCCGGCGCCCCGGGCTGACGGTCGGGCTGCTCACCCAGGACACCGTGTTCGACCGGCCCGACCGCACCGCCCGCGCCACCTACCGGCTGGCGCTGGGAGCGGCACGCGCCGAGGAAGTGCCGCTCGGCTCGCTGGGGCTGCTGCCCGCGGCGGACCTGGACGAGCCCGTCGGCCGGCTGTCCGTCGGGCAGCGCCGACGGCTCGCACTGGCGCTCCTGGTCGCCGACCCGCCCGGACTGCTGCTGCTCGACGAGCCCACCAACCACCTCTCCCCACGGCTGTGCGACGAACTGGAGGAGGCCCTCGGCGCCGGTCCCGGCGCGATCGTCCTCGCGAGCCACGACCGCTGGCTGCGCCGGCGCTGGCGGGGCCGCGAGCTGAGGCTGGACCCGGCCGGCGCCACGCGTTATTGCACCTCGACGCAGTCACCTGTCAGCATGGTGATGTGAACCTTGACCATGTCTTCGTCTGCGGGCACCCGGCTCTGGACTTCGCGGCCACGCTCCGTGCACGACGCACGGTCCGGTTCGAGATGTTCGTGACGCCGGAGCGCCTGAACGCCTGGTACCTGGACTGCGGGCTGGTGGACACGATCACACCTGGTGACGAGCACGACGTCCGCGAGGCGACGACCGTCCGCGAGGCGATCTACCGGCTCGTCACCAACCGGCGGCTCGACGAGGCCTTCGACCGCGAGGCGCTCGCCGTGCTCAACGCCGCCGCGCGCAAGCCGCCCGTGACACCGCAGCTCACCATGACCGGGCGGCACAACGAGGCGACCCCCGAGCAGGCGCTGGCGACCGTCGCGCGCCAGGCGGTCGAACTCCTCAGCGGCCCGGACGTCCCCCTGATGAAGGAGTGCGGCAATCCGGAGTGCACCCGGGTCTACATCGACCGCTCCCGGGGCATGCGCCGCCAGTGGTGCGGCATGGAGTCCTGCGGCAACAAGATCAAGGCCGCCGCCTACCGCGCGCGGAAGAAGACGCCGTCCACCGCGGGCGCCCGGTAGTCCCTCCACGACCGCACGCCTCGGCGGCCGGACCCCGGCATGGGTGCCGTGCAGCACCATCCACCCCGAGGGGGTGAACGGTTGTGACCCGCCGTCCGGACCGGCCTCTGCCCGGTGACCCGCTCGCGGAACTCCTGGGCCGGCACGACGAACCGTGCCCGGCGAAGGAACTGCGGGACGAACTCATGGAGAAGCACCCGAAGCGCGCCGCCCCGAGGCCCCGGGCCGTGCGGCGCGGTGCGATGCGATGCGGGAATGTGGGCGGGTCCCGTGCGGGACGGGGGAACAGGCACGGGACCCACCGTCAGGGGGTGCGGCTCAGGCGGCGACGCCGGCGTGGATGACGACCGGGATGTTGCCCCGCGTGGCCTTGGAGTACGGGCAGATCCGGTGGGCGGCGTGCGCCAGCTCCTCGGCGGTGGCCCGGTCCACGCCGCCGAGCACGGGACGGAGGACCGCGGAGAGCGCGAACTCGTCGTCGTCGCCGTGGGTCAGCGTGATCTCGGCGGTGATGGTGGTGCTGGTGAGCCGGATTCCGCGGTCGCCGGCCGCCCGGCGAAGGGCCCCGAGGAAGCACGCGGCCCAGCCGGCCGCGAGGAGCTGCTCCGGGTTGGTCGCCGTACCGCCGCCGCCGAACTCCTTCGGAATGGCGAGACCGGTCTCCAGCAGCCCGTCGGAGGAACGGACCCGGCCGCCGTTGCGGCCCTCACCGTCGACGTCGACAACGGCGGTGTGGCTGACTGCCATGACTGGTGCTCCCCATCTGGATCGAATCGGTGTCCGACCCGTCACGGTGACGCACTCACACCTTCGCAGCGTCACCGGTCGAGCCGGTGACGCAATGATGGCAACCCCATGCGTCACCAGTCAAGCCGGTGACGCTTTTCGACGGCCTCCGCACCCGCCGCCGAACCGCCCGCGGGAGACCGGCCCTGACGCGACGCCAGGCCCGAGCGATGCCGGGCCCGAGCGACGGCGGGCCCGGGGCAGATACCACACAGCAGGCGGAAAGCCGGAGAACATGCCGAAGCCGAACCGCCCCGAGGCCGGTACGTGCTATGGCCGACCGGCCGCACACATGCCATGCTCTCCGAGGCGACGGATGGGGACCGACCGGCGGGGGTACCGTGGAGTTCCATGTGCTCGGAGCAGTCGAACTGTCCGTCCACGGAAGGCCCGTGGCGCTCGGGACCAACAAGCTGCGCTGTCTCGCCGCGGCACTCGCACTCGACGTCGGCCGACCGGTGCCACTGGACACCCTGATCACCCGGCTCTGGGGCGACGAGCCCCCGGCCAAAGCCCGGGAGGCCGTGCACTCCTACGTCTCCCGGCTGCGCTCCGCGCTCCGGAAGGCACAGCACGCCGACGACGGCGCGCCGCCCGCGGTGATCAACCGCAAGTCGCACGCCTACGCCCTGGACACCGATCCGAACCGGGTCGACTGGCCCCGGTACGTGCGGCTCGGGCGACGCGCCCGATCGCTCGCCGACGCGGGCAACGACCGCCAGGCGCTCGAACTCCTGCGGCGCGCCGACGACACCTGGCGGGGCGAGCCCCTCGCCGGCCTGCCCGGCCAGTGGGCCCGGGCCACCAGAAGCACCATGCGCGACCAGTGGCTCGCCACCATGCTGACCCGCTGCGAGGTCGAGCTCAGACTCGGGCACTTCGCCGAACTCGTCCCCGAACTGGCCGCGTTGGCGGAACAGCGACCGACCGACGAACGGGTGGCGGGCCACCTGATCACCGCGCTCTACGGCTGCGACAGGTTCGCCGAGGCGCTGGACGTGTTCCGGCGGACCCGGCGGGAACTGCTGGAGTACCTCGGCGCCGAACCCGGCGAACAGCTCAGGGCACTTCAGCAGCGCATCCTCCGCCGGGCCCCGATCGGCGAGATCCTGACCCGCCCGGGACGGCCCGTCGCTGCGCCCATCGCCGCCGAGCACGGCCCCGCGCGCAGCAACTACCTCCCCGTGCGGCACCGGATGGTGGGCCGCGACGCCGAACTCCGGCACCTGCTGTCGGCGCCCACGAGCGGCTCGCCGGACAGCGCGGGCGGCTGCATCCGCGCGGTCTCCGGCATGGCCGGCACCGGGAAGACCAGCCTCGTCGTCACCGCCGCGCACCTCCTCCGGGACCGCTTCCCGGACGGCCGGTACTACGTCGACCTCCGCGCCAACGGCGGCGCCCAACAGCCGCTGGACACCGAGGCGGTGGCGACCTTGCTGCTCAGACAGTTCGGGGTCCCGGCCGCCTCGATCCCCACCGACCGGGACGAGCTGGCCTCCCGGTGCCGCGGCCTGCTCGCCGAACGCCGGGCCGTGGTCGTGCTCGACGACGCCCGAGGGCCCGGACAGGTCCGCCCCCTGCTCCCGGGCAATCCCGCCTCCTGCATCCTCGTCACCAGCCGTCACCGGCTCGCCGAACTCCCCTGCAGTCCGCTCTACCTCGACCCCATGTCGCCCGAGGACGCGGCCGGACTCTTCGTCGCACTGGCCGGAAAGGAACGGACCGGCGATCCCGCCGAGGTCGATGCGCTCGTCGAGCGGTGCGGCGGGCTCCCGCTCGCCGTCGACCTGGCGGCCAGCCGGTTCAAGGCCCACCCCACCTGGTCCCTGGAACACTTCGTGCGGCGGCTGTCCCGCCGCAGCGGCCGGCTCAACGAACTCCGCCACGGGCTCGAAAGCGTGGCCCTGGCCTTCGACGTGTCGTACCGCTCGCTCTCCCGCACCCAGCAGGAGGCGTTCCGCCGCCTCGGCCTGCACCCCGGCCCCGACCTCGGCCCCGACACCGCCGCCGCCCTGATCGGACGCCCCCTGCGGGAGACCGACCGGATCCTGGAGAGCCTGCACGACCTGCACATGCTCCAGGAGAACTCGCCGGAACGGTACGTGCTGCACGACCTCCTGCGCGAGTTCGCCGTCGATCTCGTCACGGCCGAGGAACGGCGGCAGGCGGTACGACGACTCATCGGGTTCGCGCTGCGGGCAGCCGATCGAGCCGACCGCACGCTCAATCCCCGGCGATTCCGGCTGGCCCTCCCCCAACTGCCGCAACCCGCCCCCGTGGACGCGCTGGCGGACGGGCTCGACTGGCCCGACGACACGGCCGTCAGGGCCTGGCTGGGGGTGGAACTCCCCGGCCTGGTCGCCGTGGAGGCCCACGCCCGGGCCACCGGCCTGACCGAGGAGGCGGCCTGGCTCGCCCACGTCCTCGCCGACCACCTCGAAACCGAGGGGCTGTGGCGCGAGGCCGACGAGATGCACCGGGCCTCGGCACACCGCTGGCACGACCGCGGGGAGGACCTGGCCGAGAGCCACGCCCTCCTGGCCCTGGCCTCGATCCGGATCCGCACCGCCCAATACGCCGCTGCCGGACCGGCCGCCGAACGCGCTCTCGCGATCGCGGAGTCGCGGGGCGACGCCCAGTGCACCGCCGAGGCGCTGGAGAGAATCGCGAAGATCCGCTGGAACCAGAGCGATCTGTCGGCTTCGCTGGCGACCCAGCGCGAGGTCGTCGAGATTCACCGGAAATCCGGGGACGAGTGGAACAGGACGCGCTGCCTGAACAATCTCGGCGCGATTCTCATGTATCTCGGCGACAATCGGGCAGCACTGGAGTCGTTCACCGAAGCCCTGCCCCTGGCCGAATTCCTTGGCGATTCACGCCTCCGGCTGCAAATTCTCAGCAATCTCGGCGGAATGCACCTCAACGCCCGGAATTCCAGTGCCGCGCGCAAGGTCTTCGAGCAGATCCTGACATTCGGGGAGAACATCCTGTCGCCGAACGACCTGGCGACCATCCGTATGAACCTCGCGGAGTCCCTGCCGCTCCCCGCCCAGGCCGACCGCGCCACAGAACTCTTCCGGTCCGCGTTCCGCACGTTCCGCCAGACAGGGAACCGACAGCTTGAAGCGGACGCCCTCAACGGCCTGGGGACCGTTTACCTGGAGACGGGACAGCAGAACGCCGCCCTCGACCAGTACGCGCGCGCCCTCGAACTCGCCCGATCGATCGGCGCCCAGCGCGAGGCCGTCGGTGCGCTGCGCGGATTGGGTCGAGCCGAGCACGCCCTCGGCAGGACATCCGACGCGCTCGCCCACCTTCAGCAGGCCGTCGCCCTCTCCCGACAGATCGAGGCGACGGAGGAGGAGGCCGCCGCCTGCGAGGCACTGGCAGAGCTGCAGCTGCGGACCGGACACCTGGATGCGGCTCGCGCGACACTTCAGCGCGCCATCGAACTCTCCGAGTCGACGCACACGCCAGAATCGAAAACACTTCGCAATCTTCACAAAGCATTCGATCATCCAAGCGAACAAAACTCGCCGCATCAGTCGAACATCGACTCCCCACGAACGTAATTTGGCGCCAGGTCAACCTCGATGCAATCCTGCGATCATCGTTAGATCGACCGCTAGGATGAAATTACGTGCGCAAGATTGCTTTGTACGCGACAATCGCTCTGACCATAGGTCTGTTTGCCATGGCCACGCCCGCCTCCGGCCGTTCTGACGAACCGGAAACGGCGTCGACCACTCGGGCCTGGGTTCCGATCTGGGCGCTCCGCGCGGCGGTCGACGTCCCCGCTGCCGGTACGGCCGCCTGAGGCACCCTGGTGACCCGGCCCGCCGCCTACGACGAGGCGGCGGGCGGGGTTCACCAGAAGCGGCGGTGCAGCGCCATGTGCACGGTGTCGACGGCCTGGATCAGCGCGGCCCGGGTGGTGCCCGTGGGATGGATCCCGCCGACGAGCAGGAAGCCGTGCATCACACCCTGGTAGCGCGTCGACACCACCGGCACACCGGCCGCCCGGAGCCTGGCCGCATAGGCCTCGCCCTCGTCCCGCAGCACATCGGCCTCCGCCGTGACCACCAGCGCCGGCGGCAACCCCACCAGCTCCTCCAACGACGCCCGCAACGGCGCCGCCGTGGCCCGCGTACGCAGCCGCGGTTCGGGCAGGTAGTCGTCCCAGAACCGGCGCATGTGGTCACGGTGCAGGAAGTAACCGCTGGCGAAACGACGGTACGAGGCGGTGTCGAAGTCCGCGTCGGTGACGGGGTACAGCAGCACCTGCTGTGCCAGTCGCACATCGCCGCGCTCACGCGCCAGCAGCGTCAGCGCCGCCACCAGATTGGCCCCCGCGGAATCACCGACGGCGGCGATCCGGCTGCCGACGAGGCCGATCTCGTGGCCGTGCTCCTGGATCCAGCGGGCCACCGCGTGGCACTGCTCGACCGCCACCGGATAGCGCGCCGCGGGCGCCCGGGCGTAGTCGACGTAGACGACGGCGGCGTCGGTTCCGAGGGCGAACTTCCGGATCAGCCGGGCGTAGCAGGCGGCGTCGCCCAGCGACCAGCCGAGGCCGGGCAGGAACAGCACCACCGGACTCGGCTCGGCGGCACCGACCGGTCTGGTCACCTGGACGTGCACCCGCCCGGTCGGCCCGCAGGGCAGTGCGAGCCACTCCGAGGTGGTGCCGTACGGATCGTCCGGGTCCCCGCTCCCCGTCCCGCCGCCGCCCCCGGACGCGCCGTCGCCCGGGGCGCTGTCGGACACCGCGAACGAGAGGTCCGGCAGTTCGTCGGCGGACCGGCCGGCCCGGGTGTCCAGGAACTCCTGGAGCGCCCGGTCGAGCACCGGTCGCCGGTCGGACAGGGGGGTGGGGTCGGACAACTCTCTGCTCCTGGCTTCGGTCGACGGGCACGGTGGCTCCGTGTGTGCCCCGGCCGTGGTGGCCTGGTCGTGCCCTGCGGCGGGCGGCCGGCTCCTCAGCCGGCTTCGTCGTACGGGCGTGCCCGCCACTCGCGCGGCGGGACGCCGTAGGCGGCGCGGAAGGCCCGGCTGAAGTGCGCCGGGTTGGCGAAGCCCCAGCGCTGGGCGACGGCCGACACGGTGGGCGCGGTGCGGCCGCGCCGGGCCAGCTCGCCGGCGCAGGCGTCCAGGCGGAGCCGCTGGACGAGGCGGCTCACCGTCACGCCCTCGCCCTCGAAGAGCCGGTGCAGGTAGCGCACGGAGATGTGGTGGGCCCGGGCGATCCGCTCGGGCGACAGGTCCGGGTCGCCCAGGTGGCGGTCGATGTACTCCCGCACCCGCCGGACCAGGTGGGCGTTCCGGGCACCCGGTCCGTCGGCCTCCCCGGCCGGTACCAGCTGGGCGATGAGGGTGCTGAACAGGCCGGCGACGCTGCCGGCCAGCCGGTCCCCGACCGGGTCGGGATAGGAGTGCGCGGAGGCGGCGAGAACACCCAGGAAGGGCAGGATCACCGGTCCGCACCCGTCGGTCGGGCCGACGGCCGTCGCGGAGGCGTGCCGCAGGTCGCGCTCCGGGACCCCCAGCAGGCGGCGCGGCACGTGGAACAGGTGGGTGCGGAACCGCTCCGGGTAGTCCACCGCGAACGGGCGCGCCGTGTCGTAGAGGACCAGCCCGCCCGGCGGCACCTCCGCGCGGCGCCCGTCCTGCTCCAGGACGGCCCGGCCCGACACCTGCACGCCGACCCCGACCTGCGGCTCGCTGTGCGGCGTGCGCGCGATCAGCGCCGCCGTGCGGGAGAGCCGGGCCGCGTCGGCCTCCAGCGTGGAGATCCGCACGTACCCGAGGCGGTGCGACTCCAGGAGTCCGTCGAACGGCCGCCCGGTGAGCGGGCGCACCTCCAGCGGCACCAGCGACCGCGACACCGCCCCGCTCCAGAAGGCCGCCTTGTCGCGGTCCGCGACCGACGCCGTCGTCACCCGCAAGCCCATCTGACCGTCCTTCCGCCGGAGTCCTGCGCACTCTCAGCGTGGCCCGCGGGCGCGGCGGGCCGGTAGGTCATCTGACTGTCGTCCCGGGGCGGTGTGCCGGGAAACCCGGCGGGGTGGCCGGGGCAAGCCGGCCGGGCGGACGTTTCCCTAGGTCAGCCGCCATCGAGGGCATGGGCGAGCGCGGCCCGCGAGGTGATGCCGAGCTTGGGGAAGATCTTGTAGAGGTGAGCCCCGACGGTTCGGGGCGACAGCCGGAGCTGCCGGCCGATCTCCTTGTTGGTCAGGCCGGTCGCGGCCAGCCGGGCGATGCGCAGCTCCTGGCCGGTCAGCCCGGACGGGTCGGCGGCCGGTCCGTCCTGCGGCAGCGCCACGGAGTCGCCCGCGGCCCGCAGTTCCTCCTCGCACTGCGCCGCCCAGGGGGTGGCCCGCAGCCGGCGGAACACGTGGTGGGCCGCGCGCAGCGTCTCCCTGGCCCCGGGCCGGTGGCGGCGGCGCAGCCACGCGCCGTGGGCGAGCCTGAGCCGCGCGAGGTCGAACACCCACTGCTCGGCGCCCGGTACCGCGTACGCGGCGAGGTAGGCGGCCTCGGCCTCGGGGTCGTCCGCGGCCAGCGCGGTGGCGGCCGCGCACAGGAAGGCGTGGCGTCCGGAGATCTCCGCCGAGCGCGCCGCGGCTCCGGCCGCGAGGTGGGCGCGGGCCTCGTCGAGGCGTCCGGTGTGCACGGCGGCCGTCACCAGGTCGAGGACCAGCGTGTGGTGCCACGGCTGGCCGCCGGGCAGGCGCCCGGGCGGGGTGAGTTCGCAGAAGTGCGCGTACGCCTCCTCGTAGCGCCGGTGGGCAAGCGCGGCCAGGCCGCGCAGATGGGTCAGGCGGTCGAGGACGTACCGCATCCGGGCGCGCGTGGCGACCGGCCCGATGGTCCGCTCGATCTCCTGGAGCCCGGCCACGTCGCCCCGGCCGGCCAGGAAGTGGGCGTAGTACTGGCGGAACATCAGGCCGTTCGTGTGGTAGCCGAGCTCGTCCGCCTCCTCGGCCTCGCGCAGGCAGACGGCCGCCCGGTCCCAGTGCCCGAGCAGGTAGTCCTGGTGGGCCTTGGCCTTGGCGACCGAGCCCTGGGTGGCGTAGCCGTGCAGCCCGGAGAAGCGCCGCCACAGACCGCTGTCGGGGCTGTCGAGCGCCGAAGCGGTCCAGAGCAGCAGCCAGGCCGCGCCGGCCTCCTGCTCCTCGGTCATGCCGTCGGCGGTCGCCAGCAGGGCGGCGGCCGCGTCCGGGCCCGGCTCGGTCCAGGCCCGCAGACAGAGCCGGCCCACGTCGGAGACGTCGTCCCGGTGCCGTTCCAGGGCGCGCCAGGCCCAGGGGTCGTCCGTGTACGTGGCGGCGAGGAGCAGCTTGAACCAGGCCTGTTCGACCAGCCCGCCGAAGGTGTCGGCGCCCGGCGCGGTCAGCGCGTCGAGGGCCGCGGGCAGCAGCGCGGCGGAGGACTCGAAGTCGACGCGGTGGCTCTGGTCGGCGTAGACCACCGCGTACGAGAACAGTGGGGCGATGTCCTGCGGGACCGTGCTGCTCCTCAGTTCCTCCACCAGGGCCGCGGTGTGGCGCAGCTGCCCGCCGCGGGCCGACATCACGGCGGCCCGGGTGAGCCTGCGGACGCGGTCGCAGGAGCTGGGGCTGAGGACGGCGGCGCGTTCCAGCAGGAGGGCGCCCTCCGCCTCGCCGCCCCGGCGGGCCAGCTCGTGGCCGGCCTCCTGGAGGCGGTGCGCGAGGTCCTCGTCGGGCAGCAGGGCGGCGGCCGCCTCGTGGACCAGTCGCCGGGGGTCCTCCGGTGCGAGGGCCTCGGACAGCGCGCGGTGGGCCTCCCGGCGGGCGGTGTCGGAGGCGGCGGAGACGACGGCGGTGCGTACCAGGGGGTGCCGGAACACGAGCTGTCCGGCCTGGTCGAGCCGGGCCAGGCCCTCGGCCTCGATCCGTTCCAGGATCTCCCGCGCGTTCTCGTCCGCGAGGGCGCGGAGCCACTCGGCGCTGCCGGAGTCCGGGCCGGTGGCCAGGGCGCCGAGCAGCAGCAGGCGGCCGACCTCCGGCGTCACCGTGCCGAGCCGTTCGGCGAACATCCGTTCCAGCTTCCGCCCCAGGGGCAGCCGTTCGGGCAGCGGGGCGGCTCCCCGCTGCTGGGCGTCCGCCAGCTGGCGCGGCAGTTCGACCAGCGCCAGCGGGTTCCCGGCCGCCTCGGCCAGGACGCGTTCCCTGGCGGGCACCGCGAGTTCGGGGTAGCGGGTGCCCAGCAGCAGGGCCGCGTCCTCGCGGGGCAGGGCCGGGACGTCGACGGCCTCGGCCGACCAGGTCTGGGCGGCCGGTCCGTTCGCGCGGCTGGCCCCGACGATCACCACCGGCAGTTCGGCGCACCGCCGGTGCAGGAAGGCGAAGACGGTCGCGCTCGACGAGTCGATCCAGTGCAGGTCGTCCAGGACCAGCAGCACGGGGGCGGTCCGTACCGCCCGCTCCAGCAGGGCCAGTGTCGCGGCGCCGACGGCGAAGCCGCTCGGAGTGCCGGAGCGGATGCCGAAGGCGCTGTCCAGGGCCTCGCGCTGATGCGCGGACAGCGCGTCGGAGTGCTGGAGCAGCGACCAGAACGCCTGGTGGAGGGCCCCGAACGCGAGGTCCGTCTCCGCCTCCGTGCCGACCGCGCGCAGGACGGTGAACCCGCGCTCGCGCGCCAGTCGCTCCACCCAGGCCACCAGCGTGCTCTTCCCGACACCGGCGTCGCCGCGCAGCAGGACGGTGGACCCGCTCGCGCCGTCCACGGCCTGGACCAGCGCCGCGGTCAGCAGTCCCGTCTGCCGCTGCCGCCCGACCAGGACCGGAAACCGTCTGTCCTCCGCCACTGGTTCCTCTCCCTCGGGCCGGCCGATCCGCTCACCGGGCGTCCCAGGCTACCGCCCGCCGGAACCACCGTTCCGCTGCCGGTACGGCCCCGGACCCCGGCGGCCCGGCCCCTCGACGGGCACCGTCGCCGGCGGTCCCCGCGCCGCTGCCGCCGGGGCGGGGCGGGGACGGAGCCGTCCCGGTCACTCGCGGTAGAGCAGCACGGTGAGCGCGGCCAGCACGGCGCTGGCGACCAGGGCCCAGGCGATCTGCCCGTGCAGGACCAGCAGCGCGCCGGGGACGGCGCCGGCGAGCATGGTGACGACGGAGAGGATCTTGCGGCGCTGGCGGGGGGCGGCGCCCCCGGCCGGGCGGGAGTCGGCGGCCAGGCCGGTCAGGGTGAGGGTCAGCACGGTGGTGGTGAGGTCCGGTACGCCCAGGCCCCGCACGGTGGCGTTGCGGATGCCCATCGCCAGGGCGAGCAGGGCGATCACCGCGTACTGCGCGAACCCCTCGGGGCTCCGCACGAAGAGGACGGCGGCGGCCGCGGCGTGCAGCACGGCCTCCAGGGCGAAGGCCGCGCGCAGTCGTGCCGGTCGCCGGGTCGCGCCCTGGCGGGTGGCGATCCGGCCGGCCACCCCGGCGCCGAGGAGAAAGGCCGCGAGGGAGGTCAGGGAGCCGACCACGGAGAAGCCGGGCGCTCCGGCGAGGGCGAAGGCGACGACCACGACGTTGCCGGTCATGTTCGCGGTGAAGACGTGGCCGAGGCCGAGGTAGCTGACGGCGTCGATCAGGCCGCTGACCAGGGTGAGGGCGAACAGGGCCAGCGCCAGCGGGTGGCGGTCGTGGATCTGCGGTCCGGACGGCTGCGGCGGCGGGGGTGTGGTCACGACGGCTCCTCGTACGGAAGGGGGCTGCGGGCGGGGGCGCCGCCCCGGGCCTCGGCGAGCGGCCCGGGGCGTCGCCCCGCTGCGGAACTGACGGCGCCTCGGGGAATCAGAGGAAGCAGGGGTCCGTCGGCAGCTGGGACTGTCCGGGCAGGACGAGACCGCGGGCCGCGCGCCAGGCGTGCTGCTCGCCGGAGGCCGCCACGGCCTCCAGGACGCCCTCGGCCTGGCGGACCCCGGCAGCCAGGCTGGGGGCGGGGGTGGCGTGGTAGCCGCCGAAGCGGGTGACCGGGCTCCAGGAGGGCGTCACCTCGGGCAGCTCCGGGGCCAGGCCCTCGTGCTCCCCGGTGGCGTGGACGATGCGTCCGCCGACGACCGTCAGCACGGACTCGATGTGCGGGATGTCGGCCTCGGGCACGGTGAAGTAGTCGGCGTCGAGCAGCGCGAGGTCCGCGTAACTGCCGACCGTCAGACGGCCCTTGACGTCCTGCTCGCCGGTGAGGCGGGCGCCGCCGAGGGTGTAGAGCTCCAGGGCCTGTTCGCGGCTGAGGCGGTTGTGCTCGGCGGCGAGCCGCCGCCCGGAGACGGCGCGGCCGGAGACCAGCCAGTGCAGGGCGACCCACGGGTTGTAGGAGGAGACGCGGGTGGCGTCGGTGCCCGCGGCGACGGTCAGCCCGCGGTCGAGCATCGCGCGCAGCGGGGGCGCTTCGGCGGCGGCGGGGGCGCCGTAGCGGGAGACGAAGGCCTCGCCCTGGAAGGACAGGCGGTTCTGGACGGAGACGGCGCCGCCGAGGGCGGCGATGCGGTCGAGGCTTTCGGGGCTGACGGTTTCGGCGTGGTCGAAGAGCCAGCGGTTGCCCTGGGGGAAGAGGCCCTCGGCGGCGAGCTTCTCGAAGACGGCGAGGTCGCGGCGGATCGTCTCGTCGTAGGTGGCGTGCAGGCGGAAGCCCCAGCCGTTCTCCATGAGGATCCGGACGGCCTTCTCGAACTCGCTCTCGTAGGCACCCAGTTGCGGCCTGGGCTCGGTGAAGTTCTCGAAGTCGGCGGCGGCCCAGGTGAGGTTCTCCCCCGCGCCGTTGAGGCGCAGCCACTCGTCGCCCTCGCCGGGGCGGACGGTGTTGACCCAGCGGGTGAGGTCGTCGAGCTCCTGACCGGCGGTCTGCGGGAAGAGGTGGTAGGCGATGCGCAGGCTCAGTTCGCCGCGGCGGGCGAGTTCCATGACGGTGCCGTAGTTCTCGGGGAAGCTCTGGAAGCCGCCGGCGGCGTCGATCGCGGAGGTGAGGCCGAAACGGTTCAGTTCGCGCAGGAAGTGGCGGGTGGAGCCGATGCGGTCGGCCTCGTCCAGGGTGGGAGCCTTGGCGAGGGTGGAGTAGAGCAGCAGGGCGCCGGGGGCGGCGATCAGCAGGCCGGTGGGCTCGCCGTCGTGTCCGCGCACGATCTGGCCGCCGGCCGGGTCGGGGGTGTCCCGGGTGAAGCCGGCCGCGCGCAGGGCCGCCTTGTTGAGCAGCGCCGACTGGTAGAGGTGCAGGACGAAGACGGGGGTGTCGGGCGCCGCGGCGTTGAGCTCGGCCAGGGTGGGCAGGCGCCGTTCGGCGAACTGGTCGGCGGACCACCCGCCGACCACCCGCACCCACTGGCCGGGCGGGGTGCGCTCGGCCTGCAGGCGCAGCATCGCCAGGGCCTCGCGCAGCGTCGGGACGCCGTCCCAGCGCAGCTCCATCACGTAGTTGAGGCCGCCGCGGATGACGTGCAGGTGCGCGTCGTTGAGTCCGGGGACGGCCCGGCGCCCGAGCGCGTCGACCACCCGGGTGCCGGGCCCGACCAGCGGAGCGACGTCCGCGTCGTCGCCGACCGCCCGGATCAGACCGTCCCGGATGGCCACAGCGGTGGCCCGGGGGCGGCGCGGATCGTTGGTGAACACCTTGGCGTTGCGCACGACGAGGTCGGCGGGCTGCTCGGGAGCACCGGGGCGCACCCCGGCAACGGGCATGGTGGACAAGGGAAGTCCCTTCGTTGGGTGGTGTTTCGGCGCAGGCCTCGCAGCGAACCTAGGCGGACCGCGGCGGGCGAGGTTCTCCGCAGCGCATCGCCAGTTGCCCGGCAGCGCACTTCACCGTCCGACGGTCCGGTTCCCGTGGATCCGCCCGTGGCCGTGCATTGTGGGAACAGTCCCGGGCACGCAGCGAGCAGAACCCCGCACGGGCCGCGGGCTAGTGTCGTCGACGTACCGCCCCGCCGATCCGGCCGGGCGCCTGACGCAGTGTCATGTTCCTGTGTCGTTCCCCGCATTCACGAGAAGAGAGAGCCGTCATGGTTGACTTCGCGAACGTTCACGCCGCTCCGAGCCCGGACCTGCTGACCCCCGACAACGCGATGATGCTGTTCGTCGACCACCAGCCGCAGATGTTCTTCGGCACCGGCAGTGGCGACCGGACCGCGATCATCAACGCCACCGTCGGCCTGGCCAAGGCCGCGAAGATCTTCGGTGTTCCGACGGTGCTGTCCACCGTCGCCGCCGAGTCCTTCTCCGGCCCGATCCTGCCGCAGCTGCAGGCCGTCTTCCCCGAGCAGGAGGTCGTCGACCGCACCAGCATGAACGCCTGGGAGGACGAGGCCCTGGTCGAGGCCGTCAAGGCCACCGGCCGCAAGAAGATCATCCTCTCCGGCCTGTGGACCGAGGTCTGCCTCGTCCTGCCCGCCCTGTCCGCCCTCGACCAGGGCTACGAGGTCTACGTCGTCGCCGATGCCTCCGGCGGCGTCAGCCCGCTGGCCCACGAGCACGCCCTGCAGCGGATGACCGCCGCCGGCGCCGTGCCCGTCACCTGGATCCAGGTCCTGCTGGAGCTCCAGCGCGACTGGGCCCGCACCGAGACCTACGTCGCGGTCACCGAGCTCGTCAAGGAGCACGGCGGCGCCTACGGCATGGGCCTCGTCTACGCCCAGTCCATGATCAACCCGCACGCCGCCGGCTGACCGAACCCACCCGACGGAGTCCGACATGAACACCGGCCTACTCCTGCTGCGCGTGGTCGTCGGCCTGTTGCTCGCCGGCCACGGCGTCCAGAAGGTCAGCTTCCACCTCGGCGGCGGCGGACTGGAGGGCGGCACCGCCGAGTTCCGGGGCGACGGCTTCCGCGGCGGCAGGCTCACCGCGCTGGCCGCCGGCGTCACCCAGGTCGGGGCCGGGCTGATGCTCGCCCTCGGCCTGCTCACCCCGCTGGCCGCCGCGGGCGTCATGGGCGTGATGACCGTCGCCCTGACGGTCAAGTGGCCCCACGGCCTGTGGGTCCAGCACGACGGGTACGAGTTCCCCCTCGTCCTGATCGTCACCGCCGCGGCACTGACCGCCACCGGCCCCGGCCAGTGGTCGCTCGACGGGGCCCTCGGCCTCGCCGCCTGGCCGCTGTGGTGCCTGCCCGCCGCCGTCCTCGCCGGCGTGGGCGGCGGACTCGCCACCCGCCTCGCCCTGCACCGCACCTGACACCCGCGCGACACGAACGGGCTCGGGCCCCTGGAAGGGAAACCCTCCAGGGGCCCGAGCCCGTTCGCGTGCCGCCGCACCGACGCCGAGGAACGGCACGGAGGTACGACGAGCGGTACGACAGGACGAGCGGCACGAAAAAGTGCCGGGCCCCCGACGAAGGGCCCGGCACTGAGCGGAGCCGGGCCCGCCGACGAACGGGCCCGGTCCGCGGTCACTCCCCGGTCTCGGGGGTGACGACCAAGTGCTCGGCGAGGAACCAGACCTGGGCCTCACCGGTGCGGATGATCTGGGAGACCAGCAGGTCCTGGGTGCCGTCGTCACCGAGCTCGGCCGTGCGGCCGGCGGCGTCCCGGACATCGGCGAGGACGGTCTCGTGCGCGTCGAGAAGTCGCGAGAGCATCGACCGCACCCCCTCGATGCCGTCCGGCGGACGCGGAACGCCCGTGATCTGCGCGGCGTGACGGAGGTCGCCCACCGCGACGCCGCCGAGGCTCTGCACCCGCTCGGCGAGCGCGTCGACCAGCTCCAGCTGCTCCTGGGCGTGCTTGTCGAAGAGCAGGTGCAGCTGGTACGCGGTCGGCCCGCGCATGCCCCAGTGGTACTTCTTGTACAGCCCGTACAGGAACTGGGTGTCCGCGAGGACGCGGTTGAGCCGCTGGCACGAGTACTGCCGGGCGTCGTGGGAGAGCGCGATCGGCAGCTGGGTGACGGTGCCGAACTCCTGGATCTCGGGACCGTGCTGGTGGAGGCGCGGCTGGCTGCTCATGGTGCTCCTGCTTCGTGCGGGGTCGGTGACATCTGCGGCCATCAGGCTAGGAACGCGCGGGCCGGGCACGTGTTCCGACCGCGCACTGCTTGCGGTCGGTCAGCGCACCGGGTGCCGGAGTCGAGCCGCTGTCCCCGTCCGCTCCACCGGTGCGCCCGGTCGTAGCACTCTCGGACGACTCGGGGTGCTCTCGGAGTCAACCGGCCCCCGGTCACCGCGCCTAGCGTGGAACCCGTCGCAGCCGAGCACCGCAGTAAGAGGCTGCCGCGAGCAGCTGCCGCACGAAAGGGAAAACCCATGCCGTACATCACCGTTGGCCAGGAGAACTCCGCCTCCATCGACCTCTACTACGAGGACCACGGCACCGGCCAGCCGGTCGTCCTCATCCACGGATTCCCGCTGAACGGCAAGTCCTGGGAGCGCCAGAGCGCCGCCCTGCTGGAGGCCGGCTACCGGGTCATCACCTACGACCGCCGCGGCTTCGGCCAGTCCTCGCAGCCCACCACCGGCTACGACTACGACACCTTCACCGCCGACCTCCACACCGTGCTGGAGACCCTCGACCTGCGCGACGCCGTCCTGGTCGGCTTCTCCATGGGCACCGGCGAGACCGCCCGCTACGTGGGCACCTACGGCACCGAGCGGATCGCCAAGGTCGCCTTCCTCGCCTCGCTGGAGCCGTACCTGCTCAAGACCGACGACAACCCGGACGGCGCCGCCCCCCAGGAGTTCTTCGACGGCATCGTCGCCGCCGTGAAGGCCGACCGGTTCGCCTTCTACACCGGCTTCTTCAACGACTTCTACAACCTGGACGAGAACCTCGGCACCCGGATCAGCGAGGAGGCCGTCCGCAACAGCTGGAACGTCGCCACCGCCGGCGGCGCCTTCGCCGCCTCGGCCGCACCCACCACCTGGTACACCGACTTCCGCGCCGACATCGCCCGCATCGACGTGCCCGCCCTGATCCTGCACGGCACCGGCGACCGCACCCTGCCCATCGAGAACACCGCCCGTCCCTTCCACAAGGCCCTGCCCTCCGCCGAGTACGTCGAGATCGAGGGCGCCCCGCACGGTCTGCTCTGGACCCACGCCGAAGAGGTCAACTCCGCGCTGCTCGCCTTCCTCGCCAAGTGACCCGGACGGCCGCGAAACCCTCGACCCGCGGCCGTCCGCCCGACCCCGGTACCGCCGTCGCCGCCCCAGGCCCGAACGGCGACGGCGGTACCGGCCACACCGGCCCCACACCCACGCCCGGCATCCCCTTCCAGGGACGCCGGGCGTTCGCCACGACCAGGAGGTCACCCATGAAGCTCCGCTCGGCCCGCCGCATGGTCCCGCTGGTGGCGGCACTCGCCGCCCTGACCGCGGCCCCCGCCGCCTCGGCCGCCTCCGCCGGCCAGGGCACGTCCCGGAGCGCGGCCCAGGGCACGCCGGCCGAACGGCCGGGCACCCAGCAGCAGTTCGCCGTCGGCCCGCAGTACGACTCCACCCACGTCTACGTCGCGCCCGGCACCGAGCAGGCCTTCGTGACCAGCTGGACGTCCACCTTCGGCGGCACCACGATCGGCCCGGTCTCCACCCAGGTGACGCCGACGCCCAGCCGGACGCTCTCCGAGCTGGTGGTGTCCCCGGTCGGCACACTGTCGGTGTTCGACTACACCACGCCCGTGCCGTACCCCTTCGGCACCGAACGCACCGGCTGGCTGGTGACCGACCTCGACCAGGCCGTCCGCGCCGCCCGTGCCGACGGCGCGACCGTCACCGTGTCACCGTTCGCCGACCCGATCGGCCGCGACGCCGTCGTCCAGTTCCCGGGCGGGATCAACGCCCAGCTGTACGTCCACACCACCCCGCCGTCCTACCCCGCCCTGGTCAGCGTGCCGGAGAACCGGCTCTACCTGTCGCCGGACGCGGTCGGCTCCTTCCTGCACAGCTACCTCGCCTTCACCCGGGGCCGGATCGTCTCCGACGACCGGAGGGCCGACGGCGCCGCCATCGGCCTGCCCGGCACCACGTACCGGCTCGTCCGCCTCACCTCCGGCTTCGGCACCACCACCGTCGCCGTGACGGACGGCCACCTGCCCCACCCGTACGGCCGGGAACTCACCGGCTACGGCGTGCCCGACCTCGGCGCCACCCTGGACCGGGCCGGGGCCGCCGGCGCGACGGTGCTGTCGGGACCCGTCCGCGCGGGCGGCCGGGACAGCGCGACGGTGCAGTTCCCCGGCGGCTACATCGCCGAGATCCACACCGACCGCTGACCGGCCCGCCGCGATCGGCGAAGGACGGGACCGGCGGGACCGGCAGCGTGTGGAAGCGTGTGGAAGCGGCCGCGGCGGAGGAGTCAGGAGACCGTGTCCCGACTGTCGGTCCGGGCGGCGTAGGCCTGCCATTCGCGGGGCGAGACCCCGTAGGCGTCACGGAACGCCCGGCTGAAGTGGGAGTGGCTGACGAAACCCCACCGGTGCGCGACCGCAGACACACTGGCCTGCCGACGGGAGGGACGCTCCAGCTCCCGTCGGCACGCGTCCAGGCGACGCCGACGCACCCACTGCCCCACCGTCGTCCCGTCCTGCTGGAACAGTTTGTGCAGATAGCGCACCGAGATGTGCTGCGCCCGGGCGATCGCCTCCGGCCCCAGATCCGGATCCGCGAGATTCTCCTCGATGTGGCCACGGATCCGCGCCAACAACTCCGCCGAACCACCCGGACCCTCCGGCCCCTCCTCCTCCAGCAGCTCCGACACCAGGATCGCCACGATGTCCGACACACCACGCGCCAGATGATCACCAGGACGCGCCCGGTGCCCCCCGCCCCGAGCCGCCAGCGTCCGCAGGAACTGCGAAGCGAGCAGGCCCACCCCCTCACTCCCCCGCGCCACCAGCCCACCCGTACGCCGCACCTCGGAGTGCCGCACCCCCAGGTAGAAGCACGGGACACGGAAACGGACCATCCGGCACCCCGCATCGCGCAGCAGCCCCGCCGGATACGGCGACGTGCCGATCAGCAGATCGCCCGGAGCCAGCGCCGTGCTGACCCCGTGACGCCGCACCGAGGCCGCGCCGTCGACGTGCAGGGCAACGTAGAGGCAGTCCTCGGGATCGACCCCGGGCGGCGGTGACAGGACCTCGATGCAGGCATCGACGGTCTGATCGGGCCGGTGGTACTCGGGTTCGGGCAGGGGTGAGGGATCCGACGGGATCACAGGAGGCTCCGACCGGTTGGAGGGGTTCGGTACAGGGTGTTGGGAAGGATCGCCCGCCGTCCGGCGCCCGGTGGTGGCACCGCCGGCGGCGGGGCCGCCTCAGGAGAGGAACGCCTCCACGACGGCGTTGAACTCGCCGGGGTTCTCCAGGAAGGGGAAGTGCGAGCTCGCCACGGTCCTCGGGAACACGTGGAGGCCGGCGCCGGGGATCCGCTCGGCGATGAAGCGCTGGGACTCCGGGTCCACGTGGCTCCCCTCGCAGCCGAGCACCAGGGTCGGCACGTCGATGCAGTCGAGGACGTCGCGCCAGTCCTGGGCGCAGTGGTCGAAGAGCAGCGGGACGCCCGCGTACGCCGGGGTGGCACGGATCTGCTCGGTCACGAAGGCCAGCAGGTCCGGGTCGGTGTCGCCGCTGAACATCGAGCGGACGAAGCCCTCCCGGACCTCGGCACCGTCCGGGCCGGCCAGCGCGGCGCCCAGCTCCAGGAGCCCCGCCACGTCGAAGATGGCGCCGGAGTCGCGCTGCTCGGCCGGCGCCGTCCAGGGCACCGCCGCCACGGCGGCGGGCTGGTCGACCAGGACGAGCCGGCGGATGCGGCCGGTGCCGTGCTGGTCGATGAAGCTCCACCACACCGAGGCGCCCATCGACCAGCCCAGCGCGTCGAAGGCGTCCAGGCCCAGGTGGTCGAGCAGGCCGAGGACGTCACGGGCCAGACGCGCGACGCGGTAGCCGTGGCGCGGCTTGCCGGAGCGGCCGTGACCGCGGAAGTCCACCGTCACGACGCGCCGGCCCGGCGCCAGCCCCTCGAACTGGTGGCGGAACATCTCCTGCGTCTGCCCCCAGCCGTGGAGCATCACCAGCGGGACCCCGTCGCCACCGCTGTCGCGGTAGGCCAGGCGCACGCCGTCGTTCGTGATCAGTCGGTGCATGGTGCTCGTTCTTGTCCGTTCGTGTCGGCTCGCGGGTCCGGGGGGGGCCGGAACCCGCAGGTCGCCGGGGGGATGAGCGGCAGCTCGTCGTGAGAATTCTCGCTGTGGGCCGAACCCGCTGACCACCGACCGACGTAGGGATTGCCCGACGAAGCTTCATCGCTCTGTAGCAACACCGCTCCGGGGTGACGCCGCGCCCGGCCGCGCGCGGCCGGCGGGGAGGCCGGCTACGGGAAGGCGGTCTGCTGGGAGGCCGTCCACGGGGAGGCCGGCTCCGCCGGAGCCCGCAGCAGGTCCCACAGCCGCAGCCCCAAATGGAGCTCCAGGCGGTGCGCGCCGACGTCCAGGTCCAGGCCGGTGATCTCCTGGATCTGGCGCAGGCGGTAGTACAGCGAGGTGCGGTGCAGCTCCAGGACCTCCGCGGTCCTGGGCACCGAACCGGCGTTGTCCAGGAAGCAGCGCAGGGTCTCCTCCAGCCGGGAGTTGCCACCGCCGGTCGCCAGCAGGCGCCGCAGCGGCTTGGGCAGGAGGGAGTCGTTGAGCGCGCTCTCGGGCAGTTGGAGGAGGACGGCGTACTCCCCGAGCCGCTCCCAGTCGCCGATGCCCTCCAGCCGGGGCAGCCGGCGGGCCGCGCGCACCGCCACCCGGGCCTGGTCGTAGGAGATCCACGCGTCGGCCAGTGCCGTCCGGCGCCCGCCCACGCCCACCGACACGACCGGGCCCGGGCCCAGGAAGGTCGTCAGGGAGCGGACGATGCCCCGGCCCTGCAGGTCCAGGTCCTCCTCCGCGGGCTCCCGTTCGAAGACCTGCACCAGCACCGCCCGCTCCTGGTCGACCATCGACAGGCCGCGGGCCGTCCGGGTCTGCCGGAACGGCTCCAGCGCACCGCGCAGCGCCACCTCGGTCTGGCCGGTGGGCCCCGGCTGCCCGCTGACGGCGACGCTGGTCACCACGACGTGCGGGCCGGCCGGCAGGAGGCCGTCGTCCACCAGGCGCTGGTGCGCGGCGCAGCGCTGCGCCGAGTCCGAGCCGATCAGCCGGCTCACCAGCCGCCGGGTGTGCTCCTCGTCGTCGTCCGAGGCCAGCCGCTCGGCGTACATCTCGACCGCCACGGCGCGGGTCACCTCGTCGATGGCCCCCCGCTCGGCCTCGGTGAGGGGCGCGCCCGCCGCCACGACCATCAGGATGCCCAGCACGTGGCCCCGTTCGCGGACCGGGGCGCAGTAGCGCGGCTGCATCCCCAGGTCGTCGCGGCCCGGCAGGACACCTGGACGGGTCCACCGGGCGACCCCCTGCGACAGCACGTAGCGGATGGTCTCGTCGTCCGCGATGCCCTGCAGCAGCGTGCGCACCCGCACCCGGTCCTCGTCGCCGAAGTGCCGGCTGGTGCAGATCAGCCGCACCAAGGGGTCGTCGAGAACGACCGAACGCCCCAGTTCCTCGGCCAGGCCGTCCACCAACGTCTGCAGCGCCTCGCCTCCGGAACGCGAGCGCTGGATCCACCTCTTCATGATCAAAAGCCTCCCGGCGCCATTCATACAAGGAGCGAAACGGGATGGACAAACGTTCAACAAACCGAGGATCCGACGACTCCGCCGGAGCCGGACGACTGCCGCCCCGGGCGGCACCGACCGCCGGAGGAGGCTCTGCGCGCGACGCCGCGAAATCGCTACTCCCCGCCAAATCCCTTCCGGCGTGCGGCAGTTGAACTCACCCCTGCCGCCACGGCAAGCGGCGGCGCCACCGCCGGCCGCACCGCCCCCCGACCGCCGGACCGCAGAGCCGCGACAGCGAGGAGCCCGCGCCCGGCCATGCCCGCCGGGCGAACGGTGCGCGGATCATCACCTCGCGGTGCACGGCCGGAACATCCACCCCGGCACCGCCTCCTAGCCTGGGAGCACTTCCGCCTCCCCCTGCTCCCGGCAGCTCCCAGGGCCCGAGGCGGGAGCGCCGCACCGCCACCGGCGCCCCGGTCGTCCGGCGCTCCGTGTCCCGACCGGACACCGCACCTCACCCCGCCGGCCCGGACGGCCCCTCCCGTCCCGCGCCGCCCCGAACCCGCCCAGGAGACACCCCGTGCCCGCCCACCACCCCCTCTCCGACCCCCAGCCCCGCCCGGAAGCCGCCGCCACCGACCTGACCCTCGACGCCCGACTCGTCCTCGGCGAGCACCAGAGCGTCGACGTCCCGGTACGCCTCGCCTACCGCGGCGACGACCCGTTCGCCGTCACACTCGAATTCCTCGGCCACGCCACCGAAGCGGGCACCTGGCACTTCGCCCGCGAGCTCCTCTGGGAAGGCCTCCACCGGCCCACCGGCCTCGGCGACGTCCGCATCTGGCCCCCCTGCACCTGCCACGCCCGCACCTCCCTGCGCGTCATGCTCAGGAACCAGGCGGACATCGCCCTCCTCGATCTCCCCACCCGCCAGGTCCGTCGCTGGCTCCGCCGCGAGAGCTTCGCCCTCGTCCCCCAGGGCACCGAGCACACCCTCATCGACTGGGCCGCCGAATTCGACGACCTCACCGGCTGACGCCGGCTCGGCGGCGATCCGCACGCCCCGTAAAGTTAGCTGAGGCACACCTAAGTCACACAGGCCGTACCCCTTCCCGCCGCACCGGCGCGGGCGGCCCTCGTCCCCGACCGGGTCGGCGTCGGGGTGTGCCGGGCGAACGCTTCGGGACAGGGAGAGAGATGGCGAGGGACGGTCAGGAGGCCAGGCGTCCGCACGGGGAACTGGTCGCGGACGTGATGGCGGTGCTGTGGGCGGCCGGTGAGCCGATGACCGCACAGCAGGTCAAGGCGGCGCTGCACCAGGACCTCGCCCGGACGACCGTGGCGACGATCCTCACCCGCCTGCACGAGAAGGGGACCCTGGAGCGCACGCGGCCAGGGCGTTCCTTCGCCTACGCGCCGGTCGCGGACGCCGCCGGTCTGGCGGCCGGGCGGATGCGCCGGGAGCTGGAGAAGGAGCCGCAACGGGACCTCGTCCTGAAGCGGTTCGTGTCCTCGCTGTCCACGGACGACGGGGACGTCCTGCGGCGCCTGCTGATCGAGGCGGAGGCCGCACCGGCTCCGGCCGGGGGCGAGGCCGTGCTGGAGGGCGGGGCGTGACGCTGTTCCTGGTGGCCGTCGCCCTCACCGTCGTCCTTCCGTGGGGAGCGGCGCCCGCGGCCCGTCGTCTGGCCGGGCTGCTCCCGCCGCGCGAGGCCTCCCTGACCCTCGCGGGGGCGGCCGTGCTGCTCGCGGGCGGCACGGTCGCCGCGCTGACGGGGCTTTTCCACGTGCCGTTCCTGGCGGGGCTGGAGCACCTGCGGTTCGCCCGGGTGACGGCGGACTGGCCGGCGGTGGTGCCGGTGTCCGGTGCCGCCGGGGTCCTGCTCGCCGTGCAGGCGGTGCGGCTGGTGCTGGCCGCTCGCCGGCAGCGTGCGCTGCTGTCCCGCGCGTGGGCGCTGACCGGCGGGGGGACGGCCGAGGGCGACGTGCTCGTCGTCCCGGGTGAGGAGGCGGAGGCCTTCGCCCTGCCGCGCTTCCGTGGCCGTGCCGCCCGCGTCGTCGTGTCGGAGGGCATGCTCGGGGCGCTCGGGCCGTCGGAACGCACGGTGCTGTTCGCCCATGAACGGGCCCATCTCCGCGGACGGCACCATGTGCTCTCGGCCGTCGTCGACCTGGCCTCGGCCGTGCATCCGGCGCTCGCGCGCCTGGGGCCCGCGCTGGAGTTCCACCTGGAGCGGTGGGCGGACGAGGCCGCCGCGACGGCGGTGGGGGACCGGAGGGTCGCCGCGACCGCCATCGCCCGCGCCGCACTGGCCGGCTCGGCCGGGACGGGGGTGCGCGGCAGCCGGCTCCTGTCCGTCAGCACGGGACCGGTCCCCCGGCGGGTTCAGGCCCTGCTGGAGCCGGCGCCCGCCGGGCCCAGGGGGCGCGGGCCACGTGCGGCCGTGTCCGGTCTCGTCGCCGCGGTGGTGGTGTCGGCGCTGCTGGCGCTCGGCCTCGCCTACGGCCTGCACGAGTACGTGGAGCATGCGGCGAGGAGGATCGTCGGCCCCTGACCGATCTGACGACATCGATGTAGACCAACGATCGGAAGCGTAGGTATGGTGAGCCTCGGTTTGCCGCTTTCGACGCCGAGGGCGTCGCGCTCTTCCGATGATGGGGACACGGTTTGTACGACGGACGGCAGGGCTCGTCGAGTCCGTTCGAGCAGTCCGTCTACCTCCTGTCGGAGGCCGGGCGGGCCGTCGACCGCCTGCTGGCGGAGCGGCTGGAACACCGCGGGCTGACCCCGGTCCACCACGCGCTGCTGTCGGCGCTGGCGCAGCTGGGACCGCACGGTCGGCACGACCTCACCTCCCGTGCCACGGCGCCCGCGGCCGAGGTGGACCAGGCCCTCGACGATCTCCTGTCGGCACGCCTGGTGCAGTCGATGGTCGTCCACGTCGGCGGTCGCCAGGAGGTTCTGACCATCACCCCCACGGGCGAGTCCGCCCTGGACGTGCTCCACACCGATGCGTCGGCGACGCAGGACGACCTGCTGGCGTCCTTGACGAAGGGGCAGCGCGTCGAGCTCAACTCCCTTCTCCGGCGCGTGTGCGCGGCCGCCGCCCGCGGAGCCGGGCAGCGGCCGCGGCCCCGCGGGACGAGCGGCTGGACGCTGACCCGCGGCTCCCGGCGGACCTGGGCCAGGGTCCGGGAGGGCGTCGGCCCCGCCGAGGGGCCGGACGTCGGAACGCCGGGCTGACCCCCCCTGCGCGGAGAGCTCAGTTCGGCACCGGGCTCGGGGCCGCACGGTGCTCCGTGAGCGGCACCCCGTCGGCGCCGTCGAGGGCGAGGAGGAGGTCCGCGTGGGCCGAGAGCAGGGGCAGGTCGTGGCTGACCAGGACGACGGCGAGGCCCTGGTCGGTCCGTAGGCCGCGCAGGAGTTCCATGATGCCCTCGGCGGTGTCGGCGTCGAGGGCGGAGGTGACCTCGTCGCAGAGCAGGACGTCGGGTTCGGCGGCCAGGGCACGGGCGATGGAGACGCGCTGGCGCTGCCCGCCGGAGAGTTCGTGGGGGTGGCGGTCGGCGTGACCGGGGGTGAGGCCGACCGCGGTGAGCAGTTCGGCGACGCGGGCGTCGCACCGGTCGGCGGGCCGTACGGAGTGGAGCCTCAGCGGGCGGGTGAGGGTGGCGCCGACGGTGCGGGTGGGGTTGAGGGCGCCGAGCGGGTTCTGCGGGACGAGTTGGACGCGGCGGCGCTGGTCGCGGGTGCGCCGCCGGTAGGAGGACGCCAGGAGTTCGCCGCCGAGGGTGATCCGGCCGGCCTCGGGGCGGTGGAGTCCCGCGAGGGCGCGCAGCAGCGTGGTCTTGCCGCACCCCGACGGGCCGGTGATCCCGGTCAGCGTGCCGGGCCGCAGGGCGAGGTCGAGGCCGGCGAAGACCCGGTGGCGGCCGCGGCCGGTGCCGACCCGGGCGTCGAGTGCCTTCACCTCGACGACGGGCACCGCGTCGCCGCGGACGCGGGCCGGGGCAGGCACCGCGTCGGCGCCGACGCGGGCCGGGGCAGGCGCCGGGGGCGTTGCGGGCGTGCCCGGGGCCGTGACCGGACGGTCCGGCCACAGGGCGAGGACGTCGTCGGCGCAGCGGGCGACGAAGTCGGGGTCGTGGCTGGTGAGAGCGATGGCGATGCCGTCGCGGTCGGCGATGTCGTGCAGCAGGTCGGCGATGTCGTCGCGCAGGGCGGCGTCCAGGCCGGCGGTGGGTTCGTCGAGGAGGAGGATCGCGGGGCGGCGGGCGAGGGCACGGGCGAGGGCGACGCGCCGCTGCTGTCCGCCGGAGAGGTGCTCGGTCCGGCGGCGTTCGAGGCCTTCGCCGACCGGCAGGCGGACGGTGCGCAGCAGGTCCGTGACGGAGGTGCCGCGGCGGTCGGCGGCGGTCTCGGTGACGAGGCGGTCGACGCGCATGCGGGGGTTGAGTCCGGAGCCCGGGTCCTGGCCGACGAAGGCGAGCTTGTGGCGGCGCAGCCGGCGCAGTTCCTCGGGCGGGAGGGCGAGGATGTCGTGGCCGAGGACGGTGAGGCTGCCGGCGGTGACGCGCGCGCCCGGCGGGAGGGCGCCGACGAGGGCGCGCAGCAGGGTGGTCTTGCCGGCGCCGGAGGGCCCGGTGACGGCGGTGACGCGGCCCGGGGCGAGGGTGAGCGTGGCGTCGGTGAGCAGCGGGGTGTCCCCGAGGGTGACGGACAGGGCGGCGGCACGGGCAGCGGGGTCGGTGGTGCTCACAGCGGGGTCTCCGGGGTGGGCCGGGCGGGGGCGAGGGCTTCGGCGGCGAGGTTGACGCCGATGGCGAGCAGGCCGATGGCGAGGCAGGGCGCTCCGACGGCCCACGGGTTGAGGGTGATGCCGGCGGCGTTCTCGCGGATCATCAACGCCCAGTCGGCTTCCGGGGGTTGGGGGCCGAGTTGGAGGAAGGCGGCGACGGAGACGATGTAGACGCCCTCGACGAAGCGCAGGCCGAACAGGGCGAGGACGGTGGAGCGCAGGTTGGGGAGGACCTCGTGGACGGTGAGGTGCCAGAGGTTCTCGCCGCCCGCGGCCGCGGCCTCGACGAAGCCGGCGGTGGCGAGGGGGGCGGCCGCGGCGGCGACGATCCGGACCGCGTAGGGGATGCCGAGGAGGGTGGCCGCGGCGGCGACGGCGAGGCGTCCGCCGCCGGGCCAGGCCAGGGCAATCAGCATGATGGCGAGGACGGACGGGAGCAGGATCGTCAGGTCCGCGGCGCGTTCGATCCACCGGCCGAGGGCCGGGCGCAGCACGGCGAGGATGCCGATGGCGGTGGCCGCCGCGGTGACGACGAGGGCGATGGCCAGGGCGGTGGCGATCAGGGGCGCGCCCCCGGTCAGCAGTCGGCTGAAGACGTCGCGGCCGAGCTGGTCGCCGCCGAGCGGCGCGTCGCTGCCCGCTTCGGCGTAGGGGAAGGTGACCGGGGTGTCGATCGGGTGCGGGGCGAGGAGCGGCCCGGCGAGTGCGAGGGCGACGAGGGCGAGGGCGGGAACCGCGCGCACGAGCACCCGTCGCTTCCCTCGGGTGGCGGGCGCGGGGGCCGCTGTCGGGGCGTCGGCGGTCATCGTCGCTCTTCTCCGAGGGTGGTGGTGCGGACGAGGTCGGCGAGCAGCAGGAGCAGGCTGATGGCGGCGCCGGCCGCGGCCACGACTCCGGCGACGAGCGGGGTGTCGCGGTCGGTGATGGCGCCGGCCAGGACGGCACCGACGCCGGGGTAGTTGAAGAGGGTTTCGACGACGACGGTGCCGCCGAGGAGCATGCCGGCGGAGGTGGCGATGCCGACGGCGACGGCGGGCAGGGCGCCGGGGAGCATGTGGTGGCTGAGGATGCGTCGGCGGGGCAGGCCGTCGAGGACGGCGGCCTGGACGTGCGGCAGGGCGGCCTGGTCGGCGAGTGCGCCGCGCACGATGCGGGTGTTCCAGCCGATCTGGGGGACCGCCAGGGAGAGCAGCGGCAGGACGATCATGGTCCATGACTCGGGTCTGCCGTCGGCGCCGGTGAGGGTGACGGCGGGCAGCCAGCCGGTCCACTGGGAGAGCAGCAGGAGCAGGGCGACCGAGACGACGAACTCCGGGAGGGCGAACGCGGCGGTGGACAGGGTGTCGACGGCGCGGTCGACGCGCCCGCCGGGGCGCAGCGCCGCCCAGCCGCCGAGGGCGAGGGCTCCGGCGGTGCTGAGGGCGAGGGCGAGGGTGCCGAGCAGGAGGGTGTTGGGGAAGGGGCCGGCCAGGACGTCGGTGACGTGCTGTCCGCGCGCGGTGGTGCCGAGGTCGCCGGTGGGCAGGCCGGTCATCCAGTCCAGGAAGCGCTCGGCGACCGGGCGGTCGAGGCCCATGGCGGTGCGGCGGGCGGCGAGGTCGGCGGCGGTGACGCCCCGGTCGGAGCTCGCGCCGGCGGCGTCGCCCGGGAGGAGTTCGACGGCCGCGAAGACGGCGGCGAGCAGGACGACGAGCAGGACCAGGCGCCGTACGGCCTGCCGGGCGACCCGGCCCGCACCGGGGAGGATGCGGGCCGGGAGGCTGCGGGACGCTTTCGCGTCCACCGGGCGAGGGGTGGTCAACGCGCCAGCCAGGTCTTCTCGAGCTGGACGCGGCCGTAGCCGGGGAGCTTGGGCAGGTCGCGCACGGCCGCGCCGGCGAGGTCGATGCCGTCGGCCATGCCCCACAGCAGGTAGCCGGACTTCGCGAACTCGATCTCCTGGAGCTGGTGGAGCAGCTTGCCGCGCTCGGCGGTGTCGGCGGTGCCCATGGCCTTGCGGTAGGTCTCGTCGAAGCTCGGCTCGTTCCAGCCGGACTCGTTCTGGCCCGCGTCCGAGAGCATCGTCTTGGAGGCGAAGAAGACGACGGAGTCGTTGGTGCCCCAGTAGCTGGTGTAGAGCGTGCCCTTGAGCCAGGTGTCGTCCCAGAACACCTTGGAGTCCTGCTTCACCACGTTGATCCTCACGCCGGCCTCGCGGACCTGGGTGGCGAAGAGGGTCGCGGACTCGGCGAGTCCGGCGATGTCCTCGGTGGTGGTCAGGTCGTAGGTCCTGGAGGTGTCGAAGCCCGCGTCGGCGAGCAGCTGCCTGGCCTTGGCGAGGTCGCGGGTGCGCTGCGGGATGTCCTTGGCGAAGGCGGGGTCGCCGGTGCCGAGGACGTCGTTGGCGACGCTGCCGTAGCCGGAGAGGACCTGCTTGACCATGGCGTCGCGGTCGACGGCGAGCCTGAGGGCCTCGCGCACCCGTACGTCGGCGAACGGGCCGTCCGCGGTGCGCATGACGACGGGCATCGCCATGTCGTTGGGCCGGCGGACGATCTGGATGTCCTTGCGGGCCTCGGCGGTGCGGGCGGCGACGGCACCGACGTTGGAGGCGACGTCGATCTGTCCGGCGAGCAGGGCGTTGGCCATGGCCTGGGGGCTCTCGAACAGGCGGACCTCGACGGCGTCCAGCAGGACCTTGCCGCCGTACCAGTTGTCGTTGCGCACCAGGCGGGCGTTGCCGTCGCGGTACCAGTCGAGCTTGAAGGGGCCGGTGCCCGGGGCGCCGGCGACCGCGTCGTCCTTGGTGTCCTTCTTGAGGACGAAGGTGGTCAGGCGGGTCAGCAGCGGCAGGTCGGCGTTGGCGTAGTCGGAGACCAGGACGACGGTCCTGGCGTCCTCGGCGGTGATGCCCTCGGGCTGGATGCCGGGCAGGCGGCTCTTGCCCGCCGGGGTGTTGCGCAGCCGCTTCAGCGACCAGACGACGTCGTCGGCGGTGACCGGGGTGCCGTCGTGGAAGGTGGCGCCGTCGGCCAGGGTGAAGCGCCAGGTCTTCAGGTCGTCCGACGGCTTCCAGGAGGCGGCCAGGCGGGGAGCGGTGTTGGCCGTGGCCCCGGGTATCGCGAGCGTGTCGTGGATCAGGCTGATGATGAGGTAGTCGCTCTCGTTGGCCTGGGTGCCGTGCGGGTCCCGGGTGACCGCCGAGGCCTTGCCGAGCGCACCGACCTTCAGCGTCCCTCCGGGGCGGGGCTGTTGACCGGTCCCACCCGAGGCCGCGGCTTCCCCGGCGCCACCCTTGCCGCCACCGCAGGCGGCGAGCACGCCGATCGCCCCGGCTCCGGCTCCGGCCCACAGCAGCTGTCGTCTGGTGACGCCCACGTTCGATCCTCGTCTCGGTTCCGCGCTCGATTTGCTTAGGGTTACCTACCCTAAATTCAAGACAAGTCGCAAGCCGTCCGGCGGGGCGCACTCGACTTCCGGCCATGCGCCCCCGCGCCCCAATCCGGCCCGCGAGCAGGGAAGTTGTCCCTGCGCCGCGCGTGCGCCGCCGCCCGGAGCCGAGACTACGTAAATGTAGACATCCAGCCGGGTAAGGCTTGCCTTACCTAAAAGTCGTTGTTACGTTTCCTGTCGTCCGGCCGTTCGAGCCGCCCCGGACCGATGCCCCACGCGCAGCTCCCGTCGCCGTCCCGCACCGGCGAGGTGACGCCACGTGCCCGCACCCCGCACCTCTCCTCCCCCTGTCCCCGGAAGGTCCCGCCGTGCCCACCTGCCCTGCCCCGGTACGCCGTCTCGACGCCGACGCCGTCGCGGAACTCACCTCCACCGCGGCCGAACTGCTGGCCCTCCACGGCTCCGCGACCAGCCCCGCCCTGCTGGCCGACCTGCCCGTGAAGTGCGCCCGGCTCGGCGAACCGCTGCGCCACCGACTGCGTCCGGCCGACACCGCCGACGGCCTGTTCGTACTGCGCGGACTGGAGATCGACGACACCCGCCTCGGGCCCACCCCCGGCCACTGGTCGACCGTCGGCGACTCCGGCGCGCTCTGGGACGTGGTGCTGCTGCTCGTCTCCACGGCGATGGGCACCCCGATCGCCTGGGACGGCCAGCAGGACGGCCGGTTCGTGCACAACATCGTCCCGACGCCGGGCCACGAGAGCGAGCAGACCGGGGCCTCCAGCTCCGTCCTGCTCACCCCGCACACCGAGGACGCCTTCCACCCCGGCCGCGCGCACCTGCTGCTGCTGTGCTGCATGCGCAACCACGACGCCATCGCCACCACCGCGGCCAGCGTGCGCCTGACCGACCTGACCGACGCCGACGTCGAGCAGCTGAAGCGGCCCGTCGCACCGATCCTGCCCGACGACGCCTACGAGCAGGCCCGGAAGTTCGGCGGCCGGCCCGCGCCGGTCCCCACCCTCTTCGAGGCCCCCGAGGGCCTGACCATGCGCTACGACCCCGCCTACACCCCGCTGGACGAGGCGGACGAGGCATGGCGCGCGGCGTACCGGCGCCTCGGTGACGAACTGGCCCGCGTCTCGGTCGCGGTGAGCCTGGAACCGGGTGACGTCCTGGTCGTCGACAACGACGTCGTCGTCCACGGCCGGGTGCCGTTCCGGGCCCGCTACGACGGCACCGACCGCTGGCTCAAGCGCGCCTCGGTACGCGTGGAAGACCGCCCCACCCGACCGCTCGCCGAGCACGACGAACACGGCTACGGCCAGGCCGCCCTCACCGCCCGGGCCGCCTGAACCCACCACTGCCGCCGCCTCACCACCTCGAAAGGGCACCCTCATGGACCGGGACGACACCACCCTGCGCGTACTGTCCACCAGCGACCTCGCCGGCCTGGACATCACCCTCGCCGACGTCGTCGACACCGTCGAACAGGCCTACCGCACCCTGGCCGCCGGCCAGTCCGACAACCCGCGCAAACTCACCGTCAAGCCCGCCGACGGCCACTCCGTCTCCTACGCCATGCTCGGCCGCGACGGCGTGCGCAACGTCGTCGCCGTCAAGACCTCCTACAAGCACGGCCTCGACCGGAGCCGCGAGAACCAGCACTACTACACGACGCTGACCATCTACGACGACGTCACCGGCCTGCCCGTCGCCATGATGGACTGCTCCCGCATCGGATCCCTGCGCACCCCGGCCGTCTCCGCCCTGCTGGCCCGCGAGTGCGCCGCCCCCGACGCCTCGACCGCGCTGGTGATCGGCACCGGCACCCAGGGCCGCCTGGCACTGCCGTTCCTGCTCACCGCCCTGCCCGGGCTGCAGCGTCTCCTCCTGTCCGGGACCCACCCCGACGGCATCGCCGCCGTCCGCGCCGAACTCGCCCGGCACTTCCCCGACCGCGAGCTCGAACTGGTCACCGACCTCAGGGCCGCCGCCCGCGACGCCGACGTCATCGTCGCGACCGCCGGCGGCCACACCCCCGCCGCCGTCGAGGCCGACTGGCTGAAGGCCGGCGCGGTCTCGATCCTGGTCGGCCACGGCCTCGCCCCCTCCACCCTCCACCGGGCGGACCGGGTGATCGCCACCAGCGAGGCCCAGATGCGCGTCACCGGCACCGACATGGCCGACGCCGACGGCAAGCTCCCGGCCGTCGACCTGGAGCTGCCCGTCGTCATCTCCGGCACCGCCGCCGCCCGCACCGCCCCCGGGCAGCGGATCTTCGCCTACAACAGCGGACTCGTCGTCACCGACATCGCGCTGGGCCACCGCTTCGCCCAACTCGCCGCCGCCCAGGGCCTCGGAACCGAGGTGGCCCTGTGGCGCTGAGCCTGCCCGCCCACCCCGACCCGCTCACCGACCGGATCCACGGCAGCGGGCTGCTCCAGGAACTCGCCCACGGCCTGGACGGCCCCTTCCACTACCTGCTGCCCGAACGCTTCGACGACAACCTCGCCGCGTTCCGCGCCGCCCTGGCCGACGCCGGGGTCGAGGGCCGCGTCCACTACGCGAAGAAGGCCAACAAGGCCTCCGTGTTCGTGGAGCGCTGCGCCGCGGCCGGCGCCGGAATCGACGTCGCCTCCCTCGGCGAACTGCGCGACGCCCTCGGCCACGGCGTGCGCGGCGAGGACCTCGTCGTCACCGGCCCCGCCAAGAACGAGCAACTGCTGCGCGTCGCCACCCGGCAGGGCGCACTGATCGCCGTCGACGCCCTCGACGAACTGGAGCGCCTGCTCGGCCTCGACACCGACCGTCCCGTCCGCGTCCTGCTGCGCCGGCACCCGCCGGCCCAGCCGCGCAGCCGGTTCGGCCTGGACGACGCGCAACTGCACCAGGCCCTGCGACGCTGCGCCGAGGCCGGGGACACCGTACGGATGGAGGGCTTCAGCTTCCACCTCTCCGGCTACGCGGTCCAGCCACGCGCCGACCTCGCCGGAGAGCTCGTCGAACTCTGCCTCAAGGCCCGGTCGTCGGGCCTGCCGGCGGACCGGATCAGCATCGGCGGCGGCTTCCCCGTCGACTACGTCGCCGCCGACGCCTGGGACACCTTCCTCACCGAACAGGGCCCCGGGCACTACCACGGCGAGAAGGCCTTCGCCGCGGGCGACTTCTACCCGTACCACTCCCCCGTCGCCGGCGCCGACGCGCTGCGCGCGATCCTCGCCGCCCGACCCGGCGGTACCGGACCGAGCCTCGCCGAGCGGCTGCGGCAGGCCGGCGTGACGCTCCTGCTGGAGCCCGGCCGCGCCCTGCTGGACCGCGCCGGGTCGTCGGTGTTCCCCGTCCAGGGCGTCAAGGACCGCGCCGGGTACGGCATCGTCACCGTCGACGGCACCAGCCTCAGCCTGTCCGAGCAGTGGTTCAACAGCGAGTACCTGCCCGACCCGGTCCTGCTCGGCGACCGCACCGGACCCCCGGAACAGCCGTACCGGGCGTGCGTGGGAGGGGCCAGCTGCCTGGACTCCGACCTGCTCACCTGGCGCAAGATCGCCTTCCCCGCCCGGCCCCGGGTGGGCGACCTGCTCGTCTACCCCAACACCGCGGGCTACCAGATGGACTCCAACGAGTCCCCCTTCCACGAACTGCCGCTGCCGCCGAAGGTCGTCATCGACCACCACCGCGACCGCCCGCGCTGGCGCCTCGACCGCTGACCCCCGCACGAACCTCCCCGCCCCGCCGTCCCCACGGAGCTCCACCATGACCGACGCCCTGAACCGCCCCCCGGTGGTCAGCCGGATGTCCGACCTCATCGGCCGCACCCCGCTGTTCGAACTCGCCCGCGCCGACAACGGCGCCCGGCTGCTGCTGAAACTGGAGATGTTCAACCCCACCGGCAGCGCCAAGATCCGCATGGCCCGCCAGATGGTCCTCGACGCCGAGGAACGCGGCGACCTGCGCGAAGGCGGCCACATCATCGAGTCCACCTCCGGCAACACCGGCCTGGGCCTGGCCGTCGTCGCCGCCGAACGCGGCTACCGCTTCACCGCCGTCGTCGACAACCACGCCGCCGCCGACAAACTGCGCGGCATGAAGGCGATGGGCACCGAACTCGTCTTCGTCGACGCCGACACCGACGGCGAGGAACTCCACACCGCAGCCCGCGAGGAACTCGCCGAGGAGATGGCCCGCGGCAAGGACAACACCTTCTTCACCGAGCAGCACAACAACCCCAGCAACGCGGTCGGTTACCACGCCGTCGGCCGCGAGATCGCCCAGGCCCTCGACAACCGGGTCGACGTGCTGATCGGCGCGGTCGGCACCGGCGGCGGCCTGTGCGGCACCGCCCGCGAGCTCAAGCGCTCCGTGCCCGGCGTCGCCGTCGTGGGCGTCGAACCGAAGGGCTCGATCGCCTTCGGGCCGCCCGCCCACGACTACTACCAGTCCGGCACCGGCACCCCCGAGGGCGCCACCATCGGCCTGCTGGTGGACTACGACCTCATCGACGAGGGAGTGAAGGTCGGCGACATCGAGGCCTTCGCGACCGCCCGCGTCGTCGCCCGCCGCACCGGCCTGCTCATCGGCGGCTCCGCCGGAGGCGTCGTCCACGAGGCCCTGAACCGCCTGCCGGCCCTGGCGCCGGATGCCGTTATGGTCGCCTTCATCAACGACGGTGGCGAGAAGTACATGGACACCGTCTTCAACGACGACTGGATGAACGCCCGCGCACTGCTCGACGAGGCCGTGGAGGCCGACATCGACGAGACGCTCACCAAACTCCGCCGGCCCTGACTTCCGAGAAACGTGACACCCACGATGCAGCAGCCAGCCACCCTCGCCCGCGACAGCCGCGCACTCGCCGCCCTCGCCGTCCCGCTCGCCCTCACCCAGCTCGCCCAGGTCGCCCTCACCACCACCGACACCATCATGATGGGCGTGCTCGGCACCGAGGCCCTGGCGGCCGGCGGCCTCGCCCTGGTCGTCTTCAACCAGCTGCGCACCATGGGCGTCGGCCTCGTCACCTCCGTCGGCAACCAGGTCGCGGCCGCCGCCGCGCGCGCCGAACGGGACGAGGACGCGGCCGACGACGGCGACGAGGTCCGCGGCCTGGTCCGGGCGGCGATGGCCGTCGCCACCCTGGCCGGCCTCGCGGGCGCCGTCCTGATGGTGCTCATCGGCCAGGCCGCCACCTGGCTCGGCCAGGACGCGGAAGTCGCCCACCGCGCCCAGGGCATGCTCGCCGCCCTCGCCCCCGGCCTGCTCCCCTGCCTCTGGTTCCAGGCGATCCGCCAGTTCACCGTCGGCATGCGCCGCCCCCAGGCCCTGCTGCAGATCACCATCGCCTCCGTCGCCATCAACGCCGGACTCAACTGGCTCTTCATCCACGGCACTTGGGGTCTGCCCAAACTCGGCCTCACCGGCATCGGCGTCGCCACCAGCAGCGTCTACCTGCTCTCCTTCCTCGCCCTCTACGCCTCGGCCCGCCGCGACCCGCAGCTCGCACCCCTGCTGAGCCCGGACTTCTGGCGCGCCGACGCCCCCACCGTGCGCCGCCTGCTCGGCCTCGGCACCCCGATCGCCGCCACCTACGGCTCCGAGGCCGGCTTCTTCTCCGTCACCGCCCTGCTCGCCGGCAGCTTCGGCGCCGCCGCGCTCGCCGCCCACACCGCCGTCAACCAGCTGATCTACATCGTCTTCCAGGTCGCCGTGGGCCTCTCCCACGCGGCCTCCATCAACGTCAGCCGCGAACTCGCCCTCGGCGAGTACGCCGCGGCCCGGCGGATCAAGAACACCGCACTCGCCTGCGGCGCCGCCGTCACCACCCTCGTCGGCATCGCCTACCTCACCGTGCCCGACCTCGTCCTGCGGCCCTACTTCGACCCCGGCGCGGCCGCCGACCAGCAGGGCCTGCGGATCGCCACCGGACTCCTGGCCGTCGTCGCCGTGCTGCAGTTCTTCGACTGCGCCCAGAACATCGGCGTCGGCCTGCTGCGCGGCCTCGACGACACCAGGAGCGGCTTCCGCATCACCCTGATCGGCTACTGGCTCGTGGGCCTGCCCGCCTCCTGGCTCCTCGCCTACCCCCTCGGCGGCGAGACCCGCGGCCTCTGGCTCGGCCTGCTCGTCGGCCTCGCCACCACCGCCGTCCTCCTGCTGCGCCGCTACGGCCGCGCCCTCTCGGCCAAGGCGGTCACCTCACCCGAAGCGGCCGTCGCCGGCTGAGCCGGGCGAGCCGGCCGCTGGCACCCGTCCCGCGGGCCGACACCGGCCCGCGGGTCAGCGCTCGCGCCCCCGCGCCTTCAACGGGACGGCCGGCAGCTCCGGGGCGGGCAGCCGCTCGCCGTCGTAGCCGTGCACCTCGCCGAAGCGGTCGCCGGTCATCCAGTCGGCCCGGGCCCGCGCGATCTCCTCGGTGGAGCAGCCGACGAAGTTCCACCACATGACGATCCGCTCGTCGAAGGGCTCGCCGCCGAGGAGCAGGACGGCGGCGTCGCCGTGGGCGCGCAGCGGGAGGTCGGGGCGACCGCAGCCGAGGTAGAGCATGGAGCCGGGCTCGACCGGGACGCCGTCGACGTCGACGCGGCCGGACATGGCGAGGACGGCGTACTCGAAGTCGGGGACGAGCGGGAGGCGGAGGTCCGCGCCGTCGGCGAGGGCGAGGTCGGCGCCGACCAGCGGGGTGTGGACGGTCCCGGGCGAGATGGCGGTGTCGAGGGTGCCGAGGATGACGGTGGCGCGCAGGCCCCGGCCGGTGACCACGGGCAGGTCGGGGTGGTGCTCGAAGGCGGGGGCGATGTTCCGGCCGGCCTCCGGGAGGGCCACCCAGAGCTGGGCGCCGTGCAGGTGGCGGGCGTGCGGGCGCGGGGACTCCTCGGAGTGCGAGATCGCCCGGCCGGAGGTCATCAGGCCCAGCTCGTACGGCCGGACGGTCCGGAGGCTGCCGAGGCTGTCGCGGTGCAGCACCTCGCCCTGGTGGAGCCAGCTGACCGTCTGGAGGCCCATGTGCGGGTGCGGCGGGACCCGCATGCCGGGCTCGTCGGCGATGTCGTCGGGCCCGTAGTGGTCCACGAAGCACCAGGCGCCCACCATCCGGCGGCCCAGGTTGGGCAGCAGGCGCCGGACCACCGTGCTGCCACCGAGCGGGAATTGACGGGCCGTCAGCAGATCCTTCACCGGGCCGGCGCTGGCCTCGCGGCCGCAGCCGGCCGGGGCGGGCCTGAGGTCGAGGTTGCTCATCGCGGTTCCACCACCGTACGGAGAGGGGCCGGGCACGGTCCTCGGAGGACGTCGTCACCGATCATCCGCCACGGTGCGGCGTTCCTCCACCCGCGCCCGGCCATCCGGCGGTGCCGGCACCGCCGGCGGCCCGGCGGTTCAACGGCTCGGCGAAGGCCCGGCGGGCCTCAGTGCCCGCAGGCCCACCAGGCGTCCGCCGTCGCCTTGTCGGCGAGGTCCCGCAGCTTGCGGACCGCCTCGGCCGGGTCCTCGGCCCCGTACACCGCCGAGCCGGCCACGAACACGTCCGCGCCCGCCTCCGCGCAGCGCTCGATGGTGTTCGCCGCGACGCCGCCGTCCACCTGCAGCCACAGTTCCAGGTCGTGCTTGGCGATCAGCTCCCGGGTGCGGCGGATCTTCGGCAGCATGATGTCCAGGAAGGCCTGGCCGCCGAAGCCAGGCTCGACGGTCATGATCAGCACCATGTCGAGCTCGGGCAGCAGGTCCTCGTACGGTTCGATCGGGGTGCCCGGCTTGAGCGCCATCGACGCGCGGGCGCCCTTGGCGCGGATCTCGCGGGCGAGCCGGACGGGCGCGGCGGCGGCCTCGACGTGGAAGGTCACCGAGCCGGCGCCGGCCTCGACGTACTGCGGGGCCCAGCGGTCCGGGTCCTCGATCATCAGGTGGAGGTCGAGCGGGGTGTCGGTGGCGCGGGCGAGCGACTCGACCACCGGGACGCCGAGGGTCAGGTTGGGCACGAAGTGGTTGTCCATGACGTCCACGTGCAGCCAGTCGGAACCCCGGACGGCCTCGGCCTCGTCGGCGAGCCGGGCGAAGTCCGCGGACAGGATGCTGGGGTTGATCTGGGCCATGACCGACTACCTTCGTACGAGGACCTGCGGGGGCTGGGCGCCCCCCGGGAGCGGGCACCTCATCCCATCATCCCGCGCCGTACCGCCGCCGGGCGCACAGCGCCGCCCCGGCGTGACCGTCATCACACCCCCGGCAGGATTACCGGGGCCCCCGCCGTGGTCATCAGCCCTTGAACGGGCCACGGCCCGCCGCGGCTCCCGCCGGGCCGTCCCGACCGCCGAGCTCCCCGGCCCGCCCGGAGCTCCGTCCGAGGAAGGTCTCCCGATGACCGATCTCGTCCACCCCGCCCGCGCGCTGTGGTGGCTCTTCGAGCCGGTGCACGCCGTCACCTACTTCCTGCCCGAGGGCCGCGCCGCCTTCGAGGAGGCCGGCCTGCACGGCCGACTGCACGGCTACTTCGCCACCCGATCGGCCCCGCTCGGCGCGGTGGACGCCCCGCCGGTGACCGCCGCCTTCTTCAACTTCTCCCCCTCGATGGTCGAGCGCGCCCTGCCGGAGGTGTGGAACCACGCGAGCCCGGAGGAGGCGCTGACCGCCCGACTGAAGGCCTCCGCGACGATCTTGGAGGCGCTGCTGGAGCACGTGGACAAGGAGCAGGTCGAGCTGGTCGCCGAGACCCTGGAGCAGGCCGCCACCCGGCTGGACTGCGCCGGGCGGGTGCTGGCCGCCGCCAACGCCGCGCTGCCCCGCCCGAGCGGCCTGTACGAGCGGCTCTGGCAGGCCGCCACCGTGATGCGCGAGCACCGCGGCGACGGCCACGTGGCCGCCCTGGTGGCGGCCGGGCTGGACGGCTGCGAGGCCCTGGTGGTCCGCTGCGCGATGGACATGCGGCGCGAGATGCTCCAGCCGCTGCGCGGGTGGACGGACGCCGAGTGGGAGGCGGCGGCCGACCGCCTGGTCGAGCGCGGCTGGCTGACCGCCGAGGGAACGGTCACCGAGCTCGGCCGGATCCGTCACCAGACCCTGGAGGCCGCCACCGACCTGGCCGCGGCCCGGGTCTGGGACGACTACCCGCGGAGCGAACTCGACCGGCTCGCCGCGGCGTTGAAGCCGATCTCGGCGCTCTGTCGCGGCCGGCTGCCGATCAACCCGATGGGACTGCCGGACAACCAGTGACCGCTCCGCGACGTCAGGGCGAGGAGATCCGGGGCGGGCCGAGCACGATCCCGCGTCCGGCGTAGAACCGCCCGAACGACCGCCACGGCACGCGCGCGAAGGCCTGCGACTCCCCCGGGAACCCGGAGGGGTTGTGGATCAGCAGCGCCGTGTCCGTGGCACCCACCGCCAGGACCAGGTGCCCGCCGCGCCGCACCGGCTCCGGCCCGTACGGCTCCCGGATCGATGGGTGCACCGAGACCATCACCAGCCGGCCGTCGGCCACCTCCGACGACACCTCCTCGGGCGTCAACTCCCTTGCCCGCGCGGCCAGTCCCCAGCGCCGCTCGACGTACTCGGCGAACGGCGCGTGGATCAGCCCGCGCAGGCTGTCACCGTCCCGCAGGTAGGCGCCGGCCGCCACGCACTCGCCCGCGAGCGCCAGCGCCGCCGGGGTCACGCCCCACCAGTGCGCCAGCGCCATCCGCAGACAGGCCACCCCGCACAGCCGCCAGGACCACCACGCGTACTCCTCCGCGGTGGCCGCGCCGGACTGCCCCCAGCGCGGATCGGCGGACGCCTCCAGCCGCCCGTCGACGATCTCCCGCACCAGCTCCGCCGACTCCCACTGCGCGTGGTACGGCACCTCGTGCACCACCCGCACCGACCGCGCCGGCGCCTGCGGCCGCGCGTCGCCCCGATCCACCATTCCCCGACGCTCTCACGGTGCGGCGGCCGGGCGGCCCACGACACTCCCGGCGCAGCCGTACTCAGGCACCGGGGGCCGGCGCGGCCCCGACCTCGGACTCGCCCGCCCCGCCCGGCGCCGTCCGCGCCCCACCGGTATCCGGCTCCGACCGGCCCGCCAGCGACTGCGACTGCGACCCGACGGTCTCCGGCCCCGGTGCCGGCTCCGGGGCCGGGGCCGGCTCCCGGTAGGCCAGCCGCTGCGCCGCGTGCCGGCCGCGCGCCTCCACCGGCAGCGAGCCGGTGGCGCCGGCCAGGCCGAACGGCGGCATGTCGAAGTAGATCGACTCGTACCCGCCCGGCGGCGCGATGTACGTCTCGTGCCAGAGCCCGACGTGCCCGCGGGCCTTGCCCTCCCGCAGCTTGCGGTTGGCGATGCCCCACACGGTGTGGTGGAAGCCGTCCGGCGCGCTCGCGTAGCCGTACAGCTTCTCCTTCGACTCCCAGTACTGGACCACGTAGTAGGTGCGCGGCGAGGCGGTCAGCAGGATGCGGCCGCGCAGGCCGCGCTCGGGGGCGCGGCGCAGGTCGTACAGCATCCGGAGCATCGAGAACATCACCGGGCCCCAGTGGTGCACGGCCCAGAAGCGGTTGATCCGCATGCCGATCAGCAGCACCACGGTGTCGCCGGTGGCGGCGGCGGTGGTGTAGCCCGGCTGCGGCTTGGCGAACAAGGCCAATTGTGCCTCCCCGTACCCTTGCCCATGTAAGCGGTGACTAGACCAGTGCCGGACGGCCCGGTCAAGGCTCGCCACCCTCACAATTCGGCTACTGTGCGGGCCGGTTGACGCCGCCGGGGGCCGGGGGCGCCGGTCCGCGGCCGGCTCCCCCGGGTACGCGCGGGGCCCCGGCCCCCGACGAAGGGGCCGGGGCCGACGCGGACGGCCTACCAGGCGTAGTCCTCCGGGGCGGGCCGGTGGCCCGGGAAGAGCTCGTCGAGGTGGTCGAGGGTCTTCTGGTCGAGCTTGAGGTCGAACGCGCCGATGGCGGCGTCGAGGTGGGCCGGGGTGCGGGGGCCGATGATGGGGGCCGTGACGGCCGGGCGGGAGAGGAGCCAGGCGAGGGCGAGGTCGGCGGGGTCGGCGCCGAGTTCGGCGGCGAAGTCCTCGTAGGCCTGGATGCGGTCGCGGTGCTTGGCGAGGAGTTCGCTGGCGTAGGGCATGGCGCTGCGATCGCGGGTGCCCTCGCGCTCCTTGCGCAGGACGCCGCCGAGCAGGCCGCTGCGCAGCGGGGACCACGGGATCAGCCCGAGCCCGTAGTGCTGGAGGGCGGGGACGACTTCGAGCTCGATGGCGCGGTCGAGGAGGTTGTAGAGGGACTGCTCGCTGACCAGGCCGAGGAAGTGGCGGGCGCGGGCGGTCTCCTGGGCCTGGGCGATGTGCCAGCCGGCGAAGTTGCTGGAGCCCACGTAGACGACCTTGCCCTGGGCGACCAGGACCTCCATCGCCTGCCAGATCTCCTCCCAGGGCGTGGCCCGGTCGATGTGGTGCATCTGGTAGAGGTCGATGTGGTCGGTCTGGAGGCGGCGCAGGCTGGCCTCGACGGCCTTGCGGACGGCGAGCGCGGAGAGCTTGCTCTCGTTGGGCCAGTCGCCCATGTCGCCGTAGGCCTTGGTGGCGAGGACGGTGCGCTCGCGGCGGCCGCCGCCCTTGGCGAACCAGCGGCCGATGATCTCCTCGGTCCGCCCCCGCAGCCGGCCCTCGCTGTCGCGGCCGTAGGTGTTGGCGGTGTCGAAGAAGTTGATGCCGCGCTCGTGGGCGGTGTCCATGAGGCGGTGGGCCTCGGCCTCCTCGGTGTGGGGGCCGAAGTTCATGGTGCCGAGGCAGAGGCGGGAGACGGTCAGGCCGGTGCGGCCGAGGTGGGTGTACTCCATGGCGCCCCACCCAAGACCACACCGGCTCCGCTGTCCAGCACATTTGGCGGGAGTGCCGGAACCCGGCGGATCACCGCCCGTGGGTGGCGAACTTCCGTACGGCGAGCGGCATGCAGACTGCCAGCAGCAGGGCGCTCCAGAGCAGTGCGGCGAGGACGGCGTGCTGCGTGGGCCAGGCGGAACCGGCCGCCGAGGGGTTGCCGAACAGTTCCCGGCAGGCCTGGACGACGGAGCTGACCGGGTTCCAGTCGGCGAGGAACCGCAGCCAGCCGGGCATGCCGCCGGTCGGCACGTACGCGTTGGTGATCATCGCCAGCGGGAAGACCGCCACGGACAGCTGACCGGCCGCCTCCTCCTTGCCGACGGCCAGGCCGAGCAGGGTGCCGACCCAGGTCATCACGAATCGGAAGAGCAGCAGCAGCGCGAACGCCCCTGCCGCGTCGGCGAGTCCGTTCCGGGCCTGCCAGCCGGTGGCCAGCCCGACCAGGGCCAGCAGGGCCAGGACGACCGTGCTGACCAGCAGGTCGGCGAGGGTCTGCCCGAGCAGCAGCCCGGTGCGGGAGACGGGCATGGAGCGCAGCCGGTCGGTGACTCCGCGCGAGACGTCGCGGGCGGCGCCGACCATGGTCGGCATGATGCCGTTGGTGGCCACCATGGCGAACAGGCCTGGCATCAGGAACTCCCGGTAGTCGCCGCCGCCCGGTACCTGCATGGCACTGCCGAGGACGTACCCGAAGACCACCACCATCACCACCGGCACGCCCAGGGAGGCGGCCAACAGGCCCGGTGAGTGGCGGTAGTTGAGCAAGATGCGGAGCACCGAGGTCCAGGTGCCGGTGGCGAGCCGGCCGATGCCGGACGGTCGCGCCGGGGCGATGTGCGCAGTGGTCACCGGGCGGCCCTCCCGGCGTCGGCGGACTCCTGGGTGAGTGCGAGGAACACGTCGTCCAGCGAGGGCGCCCGCACCGCGACGTCCTGCGCGACGACCCCGGCGCCATCCAACTCCCGGACCAGCGACGGCAGCAGGACGGACACGCCGGGCGTGGTCAGCACCGTGACGGTCCGCTCGGCGACGTCCACCCGGGCGTCGCTCCCGGTCATCGAGGACAGCACGACGGCGGTGGCGGCGAGTTGCCCGGGGTTGGCCAGGGTGACGGAGACCTGGCTGCCGATCGCCGCCTTGAGCCGGTCGGGCGGTCCGGTGGCGATGGCGGCGCCGTGGTCGACCACCACGATGTCGTCGGCGAGCCGGTCGGCCTCCTCCAGGTACTGGGTGGTGAGCAGCACGGTGGTGCCGCCGTCCGCGAGTTCCTTGACGGTGTCCCAGATCGCCTGTCGGCTGCGCGGGTCGAGTCCGGTGGTGGGCTCGTCCAGGAAGAGCACCGGCGGGCTGGTGACCAGGCTGGCGATGAGGTCGAGGCGCCGGCGCATGCCGCCGGAGTAGGTGCGCACGAGCCGGTCGGCGGCCTCGGCGAGGCCGAAGCGGGTGAGCAGTTCGTCGGCGCGCTCCCGGGCCCGGCGGGCGCCGAGGTGGTGCAGCCGGCCGAGCAGGCGGAGGTTGTCGCGGCCGGTGACGCCCTCGTCGACGGCGGCGTGCTGCCCGGCGAGGCCGATGGCGCGGCGGACGTCCTCGGCGGCGCGGACGACGTCGTGTCCGGCGACCCTGGCGGTGCCGCGGTCGGGGGCGACCAGGGTGGCGAGGACGCGGACGGCGGTGGTCTTGCCGGCGCCGTTGGGGCCGAGCAGGCCGCAGACGGTGCCGGCCGGGACGGCGAGGTCGAGGCCGCGCAGGGCCTCGGTGGCGCCGAAGCGTTTCTCCACGCCCGCCATCTCGATGGCGGGTCGGGCGGTGTCGGACATGGCTCTGCCCCTCTCTAGGTACAGCGTACGTAGAAGCGCGCGCAGGCGCATCCTACTACGTACGCCGTACGTATCTAAGATGGGGGCAGCGAGGTGATCTTCCAGTGCCGTCCAGCAAGCCCACACCGTCCAGCACGCCCGCACCGGGCGGGTCCGCATCGGGCGGGTCCGCACCGGCGTCCAGCAAGCCCACGCCCCCCGAGGCCCCCGAAGTGATCTGGCTGCGCCCCGAGCGCGCCGGACGCGGCCCGCGCCCGGCCCACAGCCGCGACTCGATCGCCGCCGCGGCCATCGGGATCGCCGACGCCGAGGGCCTGGACGCGGTGTCCATGCGGCGGGTCGCGGCGGCGCTCGGCGCGGGCACCATGTCGCTCTACAACTACGTGCCGAAGAAGGAGCACCTGCTCGACCTGATGCTCGACGCGGCCACCGCCGAGTACCAATTCCCGTCCGCGCCGAGCGGCGACGTCCGGGCCGACCTCGCCGACCTCGCCCACCAGCAGCTCGGCATCTTCCGCCGCCACCCCTGGCTGCCCGCACTGGTGCTGGCCCGCCCCGGGATCGGCCCCAACGCTCTGCGCTACACCGACCACTTCCTCGCCGCCACCGCCCCCACCGGCCTCGGCGGGAGCGACCGGATGGAGGCGATGGCCCTGATCAACGGCTTCATCGTCCAGTTCGCCCAGTACGAGCGGACGGCGGCCGCGGGCGCCAAGTGGCAGTCCGAGCTGGTCGGTTACCTCGGCCGGGCGGCGGCGAGCGGCGAATTCCCGCACCTGGCCCAGGCCTTCGCCGCCGCGGGCCCGCCCGCCGACCCGGACCGGGCGTTCGACCGCACCCTGGACCGGGTGATCTCCGCCATCCTGATGCCGACGGGCGACAACTGACGTACCGTCAGCCCGCGAGGACCTCCCTGGTCAGCAGCCCCGCCACCCGGCCGTCCAGCAGCACCAGCACCGCGGGGCGCCCGCCCGCCAGCGCCGCCCGCGCCTCGGCCGCCGACTGCCCGACGCCGACCGTCGGCAGTGCCGGACCGAGCAGCGCGCCCAGCGGGTCCCCCGGCTCGGCGCTGCCGTCCGCGAGCGCCGCCGTCAGCACCTCCCGGGACACCGAGCCCGCCACCTCGGTCGCGTTCACCCCGAACGGGCGCGCCGGCCGCGCCAGCACCGCCGGGGCGACTCCGCCCGGCGCGTCCCGCAGCGCCCGGGCCGCCTCGCCGACGGTGGCGCCGGCGTCGACCGTCACCAGCGGCCCGGCCGCCTCCAGCAACGGGCGCAGGCCCTCCGCCTCCTCCTCCAGGAAGCCCCACTCCCGCATCCAGGCGTCACTGTGCACCTTGGACAGGTAGGAGCGGCCCGAGTCGGGCAGCACCACCACGACCAGGTCGTCCGGCCCGAGCGTCCGCGCCACCCGCAGCGCCGCCGCGACCGCCGTGCCGGAGGACGGGCCGGCCAGCAGGCCCTCCTCGCGCGCGAGTCGGCGCGCCGTCAGCAGCGACTCGCGGTCCCGGATCCGCTCGAAGGAGTCGATCACCTCCGACCGGTAGGCCTGCGGCCAGCGGTCCTCGACGGTTTCGGGGTGGAGGAAGTGCCCGATGCTCTCGACGAACCACGGGCTGCCGTCCCCGCCCCCGTACGAGGAGGACTCCGGGTCCGCGCCGACCACGGTCACCGTGCCGCCGGAGGCCTCCTTCAGGTATCCGCCGGTACCGGTGACGGTGCCGCCGGTACCGACGCCCGCGACGAAGTGGGTGACCCGGCCGCCGGTCTGCTCCCAGATCTCGGGGCCGGTGGTCCGGACATGCGCGTCAGGATTGGCCAGGTTGTCGTACTGGTTGGCGAGCCAGGCACCGGGGATCTCCTCGGCCAGCCGCTGGACCACCTTGAACAGGTGCCTCGGGTCCTCCTGGGGCACCAGGGTCGGCGCGAGCACCACCTCGGCGCCGTACGCGCGCAGGATGTCCGCCTTCTCGGCCGCCGCCTTGTCCGCCACCCCGGCGATCACCCGGTACCCGCGCTGCCGGCCGACGATCGCCAGGCCGATGCCGGTGTTGCCGGAGGTCGCCTCGATGATCGTCCCGCCCGGCTTCAGCAGGCCGTCCCGCTCGGCGGCCAGCACCATCGACAGTGCGGCGCGGTCCTTGACGCTGCCTCCGACGCTGAGGAACTCCGCCTTGGCGTAAATCGGCGCGGCGATCCCGGCGCCGAGCCGGGCGAGGCGGATCAGCGGAGTCCCGCCGATCGCGTCGAGGACGGATTCGTGAACTGCGGCCATCGTCGGCCCCTTTCGCTGGCGCTGTCCGTCCGAGCCTGCCCAGGCCAGGGGCCCGGTAGACGGCAGCGACACCGTTCCTCACGGACCGCCTCCGGCCGGGCCGTCGAAGCCCGCCCCTCCCCGCCTCACCGCCTAGGCCCTCTCTTTCGGATCACGCCAGGCGGTCGCCGCCGGAGCACGCACCTCGCCGGCTTGTCGTCGGTCGCCGATGCTCCGCATGGACTCCCTCCTCCGCACCGCCGATGCACGCACTCCAACGACGCCCACCGGTCCGACGTGATCCGAAAGAGAGGGCCTAACCGCGCCGGCTCCGCCTCCCCGGGCCCCCGGTCAGGGTGGCCCAGAAGCCCCGGCGCTCCGACGGCGGGGCCGCCGGGGCCGCCGTCGGCTGCGGCTGCGGCTGCGGCGCCGGCTGCTCCGGGACGATGCCCTGGGCCCGGGCGGCCGCGAGCCAGCTCGGCAGCTCGGCGAGCAGCAGGTCGTACAGCTCCTCGTCGGAGACCGTCCGGGGATCGCGCCCCAGGTGGACGAAGCCCGCGTTGTCGATCGGCCGCTTCTCCGGGACGGGCAGTTCGTCCAGCTTCCGCAGGAAGTCGAACTGCCTGCCGGCCGGGTCCCCGAAGCCGATGAACTGCCAGAAGATCGGCAGCGTCGCCGCCTCGCACAGCCGCTTCTCCGCCGCGCTCTTGCTGATCGGGCCGCCGTCCGTCTGGAACAGGACGAAGGCCGGCGCCGTGGCCCCGCTCTCCCGGTAGTGCCGGATCACCGCGTCCATCGCCAGGTGGTAGCTGGTCTTCCCCATGTGCCCGAGGCCCGCGACGATCCGGTCGATCCAGCCCGCGTGGTCCGCCAGGGCGATCTCGGCCTGGGCGTCGACCTCGGTGGAGAAGAAGACGACCGGTACGCTCCCGTCGTCGTCCAGGTGGGCCGACAGCCCCAGTACCCGGTCGGCGAGCGCCTGGACGCTGCCGTCCTTGTAGTAGGGCCGCATCGAACCGGAGTAGTCGACCACCAGGTACACCGCCACCCGCTGGCCGTTCAGCCCGCGCCGCTCCACCGAGGCGCCGGCCGTCTTGTAGAGGCTCACCAGCCCTGGCGCGCTCCGCTCGACCTTGCTCAGACTGACGGCCATGTCCCACTCCCTTGCCCACCGCGGCAGCAGAGCTGCCGGCGCGCGTGATCGTCAACGCGCTCCCGACACTCTGCGGGGCGGACGGCGGCCGCGGCAAGCCTTCGCCCCGACCCGCCGCTCACCAGCCGTTCGGGTGCCGCGACAGCCAGTCGGCGTGCCGCTCCTTCAACCGGTCGCGCTCCTGCGGTGTGGCCAGGTGGACGTCCGCACCGCCGTCGTACGGGTGGTACAGCCGCCGCATCCCGGTGTCCGTGATGATCACCCCGGCCTCCCGCTCGTCGGCGACCCGGCGCAGCAGCCGGTCCAGGCCGCCCCGCCGCCACTGCCGCCGCTCCACGAAGACGTGGCAGTAGGTGCGGAACTCCGGCTCGGGGTCGTCGCTCTGGAGCCAGGTGCGCCAGTGCCTGGCGTCCCGGTGCATGCGGGGGACGCTCGTCCTGCTCGTCCACCGGGGCGTGAGGACGTACACCTCGGCGCCGGCGAACAGCTCGTCCAGCACGGTGTTGTGGCGTTCCAGGACGATCGCGTACTCGCGCTCGTCGTCGGGGTACCGCTTGGACTCCGGCAGGCTGTGGAAGCGCACCCAGACGTCCCGCGCCCGGCTGTCGATCTCGTGCCCGACGGGCTCCGTACCGGGCCACCGCCGCTCCCAGAGCGCGGTCAGCGCCTCGCGATCCACCTGGTTCCCTCCTCCGTTCCGACGGGCGAGTCTGCCACATCCGTCCCACCAGCCCCGGCCTGGTGAAATCCCCTCGTCACGGCCGCCCGGCTCCCGTAGCGTGGTTCGGTCGATCTTGAGGGCAGAACGGGGCACCACATCATGCAGCAGCACCACGGCTGGGCCGACGAGCGCTTCGGCGCCGTCGCGGACGCCTTCGCCGCCAACTTCACCGAGTTCCCCGAACTGGGCGCCGCCGTCACGGTGTTCTCCGGCGGCCGGAAGGTGGTCGAGCTGTGGGGCGGCACGGCCGACGACCGCACCGGCCGGGCCTGGACGCAGGACACCGTCGTACCGGTGTTCTCCTGCGCCAAGGGCCCGGTGAGCATCTCCGCGCACCTGCTCGCCCAGCAGGGCCGGCTCGACCTGGACGCGCCGGTGGCCCGCTACTGGCCGGAGTTCGCCCGGAACGGCAAGCAGGCCGTCACCGCCCGGATGATCCTCGGCCACCGCGCCGGCCTCCCGGCCCTGGACGCGGCGCTCTCCTTCCAGGAGGTCGCCGCCTGGGATCCGGTGATCCGGGCGATCGAGGCGCAACGGCCGCTCTGGGAGCCGGGCTCCACCCACGAGTACCACGGCCATGTGTTCGGCTTCGCGGTCGGCGAGGTGATCCGCCGGATCACCGGGCTGACCCCGGGCGTGTTCCTGCGCGAGGAGATCGCCGAGCCGCTCGGGCTGCCGGTCCGGATCGGTCTGCCGGAGAGCGAACTGCCGCGCCTGGCCCGACTGGTGGAGGCCGAGGGCCGCCGTCCGATGCCGGGCCCGGAGCACCTGCTCACCCGGATCGTCACCATGAACGGCGCCCTGGTCTTCCCCGGCCTGGACGTGCCGCACGGCTGGAACGACCCGGACCTGCACGCGATCGAGCTGCCCGGCGCGGGCGCCGTCGCCTCGGCCACCGGCCTGGCGGGCCTCTACGCGGCGGCGGCCACCGGCCTGGACGGCGGCGAGCGGCTGCTCTCCGCCGACACCGTGACCGACGCGGTGCGCGAAGTCTCCTCCGGCGCGGGCTTCCTGGGCTTCGACCTGGGCGCCCGCTGGGGCTCCGGCCTGCTGCTGGACTCCCCCGCCTTCCGACCGCTGCTCGGCGCGCGCAGCTTCGGCAACGACGGCGCCGGCGGCCAGTTCGCCTTCGGGGACGACGAGTTCGGCGTCGGCTTCGGCTACGTCGCCAACCGGATGATCGGCCACGGCGACGCCCGGGCGAACCGCCTGATCGAGGCGGTGCGCGGGTGCCTGGGCTGACGGGCTTCCTCCCGCTCGTCACCGGCCTGGCCACCACCGGCGGCCTCGGCGAGCTGCGCTACGGTGCCTCGCTGCCCGAACTCGCCGCCCACTACGGCGATCCGTGGGACGGCGGCCGCGTCCACCGCGGCCACCGGTGGCCGCACGCCTTCGGCTGGGGCGACGTGCAGACGGTGTTCTGCCGCTGCCGCCGGCTCCACGCGCTGTCGCTGCCGGTCTGGCACGGCGAGCTCGACCTCCCCCGGCCGGGCGGCGGTTCGGTGACGCTCGACACCCACGTCTCCGAGCGGGACCTGATGGCGGCGCTGACCGCCACCGGCCGCAGCTGGCGGACGGTGACGTACGAGAACCTCCCGGGCCAGCGGAACCTGGAGTTCTCGCCGGCCGAGGAGGTCCGGGTCGAGCTGGTGCTCACCGACCGCGACGGCTACGACCAGCCGCCGCTTCCGGAGTGGGTGCTGCACAAGGCGGTGCTGTGGGGCTTCGAGCACGTCGAGTGCCCCGCGCCGGACGGCGACCTGCCGGACGACGGCTGGGGCGCCGGCGACCGCTAAGGCCGCCGCCGACCGGTAGGGCGGCACCGACCGCCCGGGCCGCGCGGGTCGCGGTGGGCCGTTCCGTCCCCTGTGCGCAACGGCCCGCCGCCGACCGTCCGCTACTTCAGCAGGAAGTCCCGTTCCCGGCGGACGGTCGGCCCGCCGCAACGACGGCGCGCCTCAGCCCAGCGCCCTCGGCAGCACCACGCGCACCCACTCCTCCGGCTGCGAGAGGTGCGGGGCGTGCCCGGCGCCCGCGTACAGATGGCGTTCCGGCTTGGGCAGGGCGAGGTCGATCAGGTCCAGCACCTCGCCGAACATCGGGGCACTGTCGTCGCTCTGGGTGAGCAGCGCGGGTTCGCCGAACCGCGCGAGCCCAGTGAGGTCGAGGTCGAGCGCGTCCGGGTCGCGCAGCTCGTCCAGGTAGGTGGGCGCGTTGCGGATGTAGGTGTGCCGGACCGGCGCGGGCAGCTGCTCCCAGGCGCCGGGGCCGAGGGCGAGGCTGTCCACGTACAGTTCGGCGGCGGCGGCCGACTCCGCCTGCTCCAGCAGCTCCCGGACGGCGGCGATCCGGCCGGCGAAGGCGGTGCCGATCGGGCGCAGGTCCGGGTCCGCGAGCAGGATGCCGGTCCCCGGCGGCTCGTGCACGGCGATCCCGCGCAGCAGGTCGGGCCGGGCGGCGGCGAGCCGGAGGGTGACCAGCGCCCCGTAGGAGTCGCCGTAGGCGAAGGCGGGCGCCAGGCCCAGCTCCTGGATCAGCCCGGCCAGGTCGGCCGCGTCCTCGTGCACCGAACCCTGGGTGAGCGGGTCCTCGCTGCGACTGTGCCCCCGGCGGTCGTAGGCGACCGCGGTGGTGGACTCGGCCAGGCCCGGCAGCACCCGCGCCCAGGAGTCCGCATCGCTCCAGGAACCGTGCACCAGGACGACGCCGGGGCCCTCACCACGGGCCTCGTAGTGCAGCGCCACCCCGTTCACCCTGATCTCGGCCATCACGAGTCTCCCGATCTCGGCGGTGCTCCCCCACCAGCGTGACACAACCGCCCGGAAGGCTCAGGTCCTCCGGTGGCGGGTCCGTCGAGGGCGGCCGGGCGGATCGCGAGGGCCGCCTCCGCTGGTGGTCGGGCGGATCGCGAGGGCCGCCTCCGCTGGTGAATCGGGCGCCGCGCGGCCGTGCCGGACCGCCGTCCCCGGCCGGCGCGGTCGCCCGGCGCCCCGCCCGCAGCGGTCACCCGGCGTCACCGGCCGCCCCGCCACCGCCCATTGCGGTGACGGTCCGTTACCGGTTTCCCGGGCGCGGGCCTCAGCTCAGCACCCGCACCGGTGGCTCGTCCCGGGTCCCGTCCTCCGCGACCACCGTGAACCGCTCCGGGCCAGACACCGACAGGTCCACCGGGTAGAGCGACGCGGTGTCGTTGACGTCCAGCACGGCGCTCTGCCGCCCGGTCGCCACCTCCACCCTGGTCACCCGGCCCCGGGTCATCGCCCACACCGAGCCGCCGTCCACCACCAGGCCGGTCACCTGGTCGTCCAGCCCCGCCGTCCAGCGCCTGCCGCCGTCCGTGAGCGAGTACGCCAGCAGCCGGCCGGTGGCGGTCCGGCTCGGGTGCTTGCCGCCGCTGATGCCGATGTCGCCGGGCTTCTCCCCCGGCACGACGAACAGGTCCCCCACCACCACCCCGCCGAACAGCGGCCGGGCGGTGAACTCGTCGAAGGCGTGCAGCCCGCCCAGCATCACGTCCAGGTCGTACTCGTCCCCGGCGACCGGTATCGCCGCCCGCTGCCGGCCGGTCCGGTCGTAGCTGAGCACCGCGTGGGTGCCGCGCTCGGCCTGGGCGTCCACCCACACCGCGAGCGGGTCGACCGACACCACCGCGAGGTTCTTCAGCCCGCCAACCGCGGGCAGCGCGATCCGCTGCTGCTCCCGGCCGTCCGCCGGGGCCAGCGAGCGCAGCACGGGAGCGGTGTCGCCGCACTGCGCGACCGTGACGGCGTCCGCGGGGCCGCCCGCGACCTGCAGCGGGGTGCAGCCGGGATCGGCCGCGCTGTGCCAGACGTCCCGGCCGTCCGCCAGCCGTACGGCGCGCCAGCCGGCCTTCTCCTGGAGCAGGGCCTGCTGCCCGGCCACCGCGACCACGTCCGGCGCCGCGTCGTCCCCGTCCCGGGCGGGCGCGTCCACGGTGGCGGTCCAGCCCTCCCGGCCGTCGGCGAGGTCGAGTGCGGTGACGGCGGAGCAGGGCCCGTCGTGCGGCGAGTGGCCGATCAGGCCGAGGGCGTCGCCGCGGGCCGTCCCGTCGGGCCCGGTGCCCCGGCTCATCGCGCACACCGTGTCCTGCCCGGGCGGGGACCAGCTCCAGGCGACGGCCCCGGTGGTGCTGCGGTAGGCCACCACCAGGTCCGGGCGGACCCGCACCACGAGGTCCCCGCTGGTCCAGCTGCCCACCGCACGGACCGTGGAGGGCCGGTCCAGCGGCGCCTTCCAGGAGTCGTTGAGGCCGTCGCCGGCGAAGCCGACGAAGATCGTGAGCCCCAGCAGCGCCCCGACCGCGGCCGAGGGGAACCCGGCCTTCGGGTGGATCAGCGCCCAGACGAAGCCCGCACCGCAGGGCATCAGCCCGAGGATGCTAATGATCCCCATGTATGCGAGGCTCTCGCCGCCGAACCCGTTCGCCGGGCCGAACAGCACCGCGAGCCCCATGCTCGCGAACATCGCCCCCAGCACCCCGCCGGAGACCACCATCCAGGTCTCCTTGTCCCAGGCGAACCTGGCTCCCCACCTCGCCCGGACGACAGTGTCCTCGGGCCGAACGGCCATGCCGGTCTCTCCCCTGCGACGCGCCGCCCACCGCGTCGGGGCGACGATCATCGGATCGTCGCAGAGCGCGCCATGATCCGGAACAAAGAGCAGGGAAAACCCCGGCCATGACCCGCACATACCAGGCCCCGAGCGCAGGGACCGTGACGAACCCTCCCCCGCGCGCCGGCGGCCGCCCGTCCGCGCCCCGTCCACCGTCGGCCCTGTCCGGCCCCTGTCCGACCCCGTCCTGCCCCTGTCCGACCGCCGTCCGACCGCCGTCCGACCGCCGGAAATCGATTGCCCGCCGTTGGGGCGCTGGCTAGCGTTTCCCGACATGACCGCGACCCCCGCCATCCCCGACTGGCGCACCGCCAACCGTGCGAACTGGGACGAGCGCGTGCCCGTCCACGCCACCGGCCCGTTCTACGACCTGCCCGGCTTCGTCGCGGGCCGTGACACCCTCCAGGACTACGAGCCCGCCGAGGTGGGCGACGTCACCGGTCGCACGCTGCTCCACCTCCAGTGCCACCTCGGGCTCGACACCCTCTCCTGGGCCCGCCGCGGCGCCGTCGTCACCGGGCTGGACTTCTCCGCCCCGGCCGTCGCGGCCGCCGCCGACCTCGCCGCCCGGATCGGCGCCGACGACGCCCGGTTCGTCACCTCCGACGTCTACGAGGCCGCCGAGGCGCTCGACGGACGGACGTACGACATCGTCTACACCGGCTTCGGCGCGCTCTGCTGGCTCCCCGACCTCGCCCGCTGGGCCCGGACGGTCGCCGCGCTCCTCACCCCCGGCGGCTTCCTCTACCTCGCCGAGCACCACCCGGTGGCCGACGTCCTCTCCGACGACGGGCGCAGCTTCGAGGAGGACTACTTCGAGCGCACCCCGATCCTCGTCGACCACCCCGGCACCTACGCCGACCCGGACGCCCGGCTCGACGCCACCGTCACCGTCCAGTGGCAGCACGGCCTGGGCGAGGTCGTCACCGCGCTGGCCGAGGCCGGCCTCCGTCTGGACTTCCTCCACGAGCACGCCCACGCCCACTTCCGCGTCCCCGCCGGCTCCCCCGCGCCGCAGTCCTACTCCCTGCGTGCCACCCGGCCCCGCTGACCCCTCCCGGGCCGCGCCCGGCTCTTCGCCCGGTCCCCCGCCCGGCCGACCGGCCTTCCCAGCGGCCTGCCCACGGGCGTGCCCTGAACGGCCTCCCCGGCGGGCACATATTGGCCCCTCAGCCTCGGCCCGGTTCCCCGCCCGGCACCCAGTTGCCGTGCAGGCCCAGCGGTACCCGCACCGGCAGGTGGACACGGGCGAGGGGCTCGCCGGTGAAGTCCTGGGCGGCGAGGATCACCAGGTCCGCCGCGCCCCGGTCCGGGTCGTGGACGTAGGCCATCAGATAGCCGTCGTCCTCCGCCGTCGGCGTCTCCGCGGGCACGAACACCGCCTCGCCCACCGCCCCGTCGCGCCCGAAGTCGTGGACCTCGACGGTCCCCCGGCTCAGGTCGTGCTTGAGCAGGGCGTTGCGAAAACCCTCGTCCGGGCGGCCGCCCCCGGGGCCGGCCGCGGGTGCGTAGAGCTCGACGGCGGCCGCGTAGCCGTAGCGGTAAGGGCGTCCGGTGTGACGGGAGTTGACGCGCGGGAATTCCTGGACCCGGTCGTCCAGCCGCTCCTCCCGCACCGTCCCCGCCGCCAGGTCGATCGTCCAGCGGTCGAGCGTGGGCCGGCTCGCGCCGATGTCGCGCAGGTCGATGCCCGGTGGGTGCCGCACGACGTCGACCACCAGTGAATCCGCCGTCCGCTCGTACGCGTTGAGGGTGTGGCCGACCAGGTGCGGCGCGAGCTCGAACCACCGCACCGCGCCGCCCTCCCGCGGCATCACCCCGATCCGCGCGGCGCGCCGCCCGTCCCAGGTGAAGGGCACCCCGGTGGCCAGGTGCGCCGCACTGAACACCACCGGCGTGTCGTACAGCAGCACGAACCGCTCGGTGAGTGCGAAGTCGTGCATGTACGGGTTCCCGGGCACCTCGATCAACGTGCTGCGCCGGACGGCGCCGGCGGCGTCCATCACGATGTGCTGCACCTGGTCGGAGCCGTACCGGAAGGCCAGCGAGTGCAGTTCCCCGCTGTTCGGGTCGAGGATCGAATGGGCGTTGGCGCTGAACCCCTCCGGTGTGGCGCCCAGCTCGCACGGCCCCACCGTGTCCAGCTCGTAGGTGAGTTCGTACGGGCGGATGCCGCCCTCGATCAGCGCGTAGGTGCGCCCGGCGAGGCCCGCGACCTGCACGTTGGGGGAGATGTCCAGCCGTTCGTCGACGGGCGTGCCGCGCCGGGGCTCGCCGAGCCGGTCGGCGACCGCACCGGAGCGGACCCAGCGGTTGCGGTACCACTCGGCGCGCCCGTCCCGGATCCGGACGCCGTGCACCATGCCCGCGCCGAGGGTCCACAGGTGCGCGGCCGGGTCCTCGATGCCCAGCGGATTGGGGCCGTTGCGCAGGTAGCGCCCGTCGAGGTGGGCCGGTATGCGGCCGGTGACGGGCAGGTCGTGGGCGGTGGTCTCCTCGGTCACCGGGGCGAAGTTCCCGCACAGGAAGCGGTTGCGGCTCGTGCCGTCACGGTCCGGACCGTCGGTGCTCATGGTGTCGACCTCTCGTCAGGTGATGGGGAGGCGGCGAAGGCCCGTCCCAGCGCGGCCATCAGCGCCTCGTAGCGCGCCCCGGCCTCGGCCGGCGCGAAGTGGCCGGCGAGTTCCAGGCTCACCGCGCCGTGGGTGGCCGCCCAGAAGAGCTTCGAGACCTCGTGGGCGTCGCCGGGCCGGAAGACCCCGGCCGCGATGCAGGCCTCCACGGCGGCCACCGAGGCACCGAACGCGCTGTCCGCGACGGCCAACGCCTCGGCGCCCGGCCGGAATCCGGGGACCGGCTGCTCGAACATCACCCGGTAGTAGGCGGGTTCGGCGATCGCCCGCTCCCGGTAGGCCCGGCCGAGCGCGGTCAGAAAGGCCAACGGGTCGTCCCCGCGCGGGACTTGCTCCTGCGCCCGGCGCAGCCGAGCGAAGCCTTCCCGGTACAGCGCGTCCAGCAGCCCCTCCTTCCCGCCGAACATCGTGTACAGCACCTTGGTCGAGGAGCCGATCTCGGCGGCGATCCGGCGCACGGTCAGTGCGGCGGGGCCTTCGGCGACGAGGAGGGCGATGGCGCGGTCGAGGATCACGGCGCGCACGGCATCCTGGCCGACCCGCTGCGCGTCCTGGTAGGGCGTGCTCATGGGTAACAACGTAACCAAGGAGAAACAGTGTTACCAGCCTTTGCGTGCAACGGATTTCGAAACCCACCCGGCCCGACCGTGCGGCCACCCCGACTAGACTGGCGCGCTCGAAGCCGAGGGAGTCAGCGATGAGCGGTGCCACCCGCTGCGACCAGGTCGCGGCCGAGGCGGGCCTGGGTGAACGGCGACGGCTGTACCGGACGAGCCGCCGGATCGGCGACGGAATGGGCAAATGGGGCCTGGGACTGCCCGGCATCCTCGTCGTCGCCGCCTCCGGCTGGACCTGGTGGGGCGCCGTCCTCGCGGTCGCCGCCGTAGTGGCGGCCGCCTGGGCCTACAAGAACGTGCCGCCGCGCTCCGGGCTGGTCGCCGTGGCGCGCTACGAGGGCGGCCTCGTCCTCCACCACGCCGGCGGCGACTTCCGCGCCCTGCCCTGGGAGGCCATCGAGAGCTACGAGTACATACCCTCCCGGATGGAGTTCCGCGGCAACCTGGGCATCGAGCACTTCGGCCGCGTCGTCATCCTGGCGCGCGGTCGCGAAACCCCCTTCGTGGTCTCGAAACTGGCGGGCCGTTACGAACCGGGGCTGGCCGAGGCCATCCGCGCGGGGCTGATGCCGCGCCGTACCGCGCCGCTGCACGAGCGATTCGAGGAGGAGGGGCACGTCGTGTTCGGGACGGTGCTCGCCGTGCTGCCCGCGGGGCTCCTCCTCGACCCCGGCAGCGACCACCGCGCGGCCCCGCTGCCGTGGAGCGAGCTCCAGGACGTCACCGCCGAGGACACGCGCGAGCTCCGGATCACGGCGCGCACCGAACCGGGCCCGGGCGGACGGGTCGTCACCCGCGTCCTCACCGATGCGGACGTCGTCGCGGCGTTCCTCCGGGAGACCCGGGAGAAACTCCTGCCGGAGCAGCACGCCGAGTGACCTGGCCGCGCGACCGGGGCCGCGCGACCGGAGCCGCGCAACCGGGGCCACGGCCCCACCCCGAGCGCACCGGTCGACTCGACGGCCGTTCGCCAGGGCGCGCCAACCCCGCGCCACGGTGCGACCGTTGACATGCGCCGGGCATCCGTCGCGGCACCGGCGGCACCGGGTCCGCGCGCCGTGCTGCGCCGACCGGGTCAACCTCGGCACCGGACTGTACGCGGACGCCCGGTCGGCTCGTTCTGCTGTACATGCCTCCCCCGATCCCGACGCCACCACCGCTGCCCGCACACAGCACCGCACGGAACGCCGCTCGGAGGTTCCCGTGGCCGTGATCGGCCGTGCGGCGGCCACCGTGGTCGCGCTGGGCATCCTGCTCATCCCGGCGGCCGTCACGGCGGGCACCGACCTGCCGCCCGAGCTCGGCGCGGGCTGGTGGGAGGTGTCGGCCAACGCCGCCAACGTCCGGGTCGACCACTTCGGCGAGGAGACCGTCATCGGGTTAGCCCGTTCGGGTGACCGGGTCGAGGTCGTGGACACCTGGACCTCACCGCTCGGCGCCCGCTGGGCGAAGGTCATGGTGGTGCGCACCCGGGACTCCGGCTGGGTCCTGTGGTCCCTCCTCGCGCACCGGGACCCGTCCTCGGAACCGTAGAATCCGCCTGTACACATCAGGAGGGATTTCGCGTGTTCCGAGCGCAGCGTCCGCGCACCGCAGAGCTGACCCCACGACCGGGCGAGGAGCCGGTCACCGGCGTCGCCCTGCTGCTGCCGGGCGGATTCCTCCGTAGCCGGCGCGCACCGATGAAGGTCGCCGAGCTGGGCCTGCGGGACCTGGCCGCCGAGCTCACCGACCGCGGCCGTCCGCACGGCCTCGCGGTGCACCTGCTGCGCTACCGCCACGGCGGCTGGAACGGCGCGGACGCCGACACCGCCGTCGACACCCTGTGGGCGCTCGACGAACTGGCCCGGCTGTACCCCGGCGTACCCGTCGTCCTGATCGGCAACTCGCTGGGCGGGCGCGCCGCCTTCTGGTGCGCCGGGCACCCGTCCGTGGTCGGCGTCGCCGGGATCGCCCCCTGGCTGCCCAGCGGCGACCCGGTCGACCAGCTGGCCGGGCGGCGGGTGCTGATCGTCCACGGCACCGGGGACCACAGCTCGGCCAGTGCCACCCAGTCCCTGGAGTACGCGCTGCGCGCCCGCCGGGTCGTCCCGGACCTCGCGCGGTACGAGGCCCCGGGCGCCAACCACCTGCTGATCCGCGAGTCCCGCGACATCAGCGCGCTGACCACCGCGTTCACCCTCGCCACCCTGGGCGCCGAGCCCGCACCGCTGATGACGGGAGCGGTCTGCACCCGGCTCCCGGCCCGGGTGTAGGCCCCGGCCGGGAGCACCCCGCCGCGCCCCGCGCCGTCCAGCGCCCCGGGCCTCCCCTGCCGATCGGCAGGGGAGGCCCGGTCGCTTTCCGGCAGGATTCCTGCCGATCGGCACATGCGCGAACGGGGTTCCGGCGATCAGTCTTGGAGTCACCGCGACGGCGGCCACCCGGGCCGCCGCGGAAGGGAGTCTCCACCGTGTTCCACGACCACGATCTCCGCCTCCGCACCGATCGGATGCAACTGAACATCCGTCAGCTTCGTGTTCTCCGGGGCGGATCACTCCGCCCCTCACTCGTCCTCACGACACCGGAGAACCCATGCCCGTCACCAAGCCCGCCGCCCTCGCGCTCGGCCTCGCCGCCCTGCTCCTCGCGGCCGTGCCTGCCGCACCCGCCCTCGGCCAGGCGCCGCCCGGCGGTCCCGATCCGGCCGTCCTCGATGCCGCGATCGCCGCCCGGCCGGGAGACCCTGCGGCGGGCGTGATCGCCCGGGTGACGGTCGACGGCCGGGCCTGGCGCGGCAGTGCCGGCGATCCGGTGAGCGGACGGCCGGTGGCAGCGAACGCCGCGTTCCGGATCGGCAGCATCAACAAGACCTTCGTCGCCGCCGTGATGCTCCAGCTCGCCGCCGAACAGCGGATCTCCCTGGACGGCACCGTCCAGCAGTACCTGCCCGGCACGCTGCCCGCCGGCTTCACCCTGCCGATCACCGTACGCCAACTCCTCGACCACACCAGCGGACTGCCACAGGCCGTCGAGGGTCCGGACACCCAGGATCCCGACGAACTGATAGCGCGCCGCTTCGGGCTGGAGACGCTCGACCAGGTCGTCCGGAAGACGCTCCACCCCGAGGACGGGCACGAGGTCACTCCGTCCTTCGCCCCGGGAGCCGCCCAGGAGTACAACAACTTCAACTACCGGCTGGCGGGCCGGATCATCGAGCAGGTGACCGGGCACACGATCAGGGAGGAGGTGACGGCCCGCATCCTGAAGCCGCTCGGCCTGCGGCACACCGAGGTGCCGGAGGGCAGGCCCACGATGCCCGAGCCCCACCTGACCGGCTACTTCGCCGACAGGGCCGGCACCCCGGTCGACGTCTCCGAGCAGGGCGGCAACTCGGAGTCGATGGTGTCCACCCCGGCCGACCTGGACGTCTTCCTGCGCGCCCTGCTGGACGGCGATCTCCTGCCGCCCCAGCAGCTGCACGACCTGCTCACCCTGCCGCGGGACGCCTCCGGCCGGCTGCTGCCCGTACGCGGAGCCGGCGAGTGCCGGTTCGGTCCGGACAAGGGACGGGCCTGCTACAGCGCCGGGCTGATGGCCATCCCCCTGCAGGACGGCACGGTGCTCTGGGGCAAGACCGGGCACGACCTCGGGTACTCCGACGGCCTCTTCACCACCCCGGACCTGCGCAGGAGGCTGGTCTACTCCGTCGGCACCGGGGACGGCACCCCGGCACCGGCGCTCCGCCTCGCCGCCACGACCTTCGGGCCCTTCGCGCCCTGAGCCCGACCGAACCAGCGACGACCGAACCTAACCGCCCCCTCCTCCCCCACCATCGAAGGGAACCGAATGATCAGCATTCCCGGCGGGCTCGCCCGCGCCACCGTCGACCGCGAGGGAGCCCCCGGCGCGGCCTGGATCGCCGAACTCCCCGGCCTCGCCGCCGAGCTGCTGGAACGCTGGGGCTGCGTGCCGGACGGCGCCGCCACCCGCGGCGGGGTCGGCCTGATCCTCCCGGTCCGGCAGGCGGCCGAGCGCGCGGCCGTACTGAAGATCTCGTTCCCGCACCCGGGCAACGTGCACGAGCCGGACGCCTTCGCGGTGTGGGCGGGCCGGGGCGCCGTCCGGCTCTACGAACGGGACGACGAGCGCTTCGCGATGCTGCTCGAACGGGCGAGCCCGACCACGCTCGCGGAGGTCCGGGACGGCGACGAGGTGCTGACGGTCGCCGGGCGGCTCAGCCGGCGGCTCGCCGTCCCGGCGCCCCCGGGCCTGCCCCGGCTGAGCGGGCAGGCCGCGGAATGGGAGGCCGGCCTGCGTACCGACGCGGGCTCCCTCTCCCACACCCTGCCGGCCCGCACGGTCGGCGCCGCCCTCGCGACCGTCCGCGAACTCGCCCGCGTCCAGCCGGAGGTGCTCGTCCACGGCGACCTCCACCCCCGCAACATCCTGCGGGCGGAGCGCGAACCCTGGCTGGCCGTGGACCCCAAGGGCTGCGTGGGAGACCGCGCCTACGACGGCGGCACCCTGCTCAAGGTCCACGCCCTGACCCTGCTCGACGCGCCGGACCGGCAGCGCGCACTCCTCCGCGCGCTCGACGTCTTCTCCGAGGCCGCCGAGCTGGACCGCGAACGCCTCCGCCGCTGGGCCCAACTCCACGCCTTCCAAGCCGCCTTCCACGGTCGGCGGCACGGCTTCCGGCGCGCCCGGGAAGGCCCCGGGCTCGACCGGCTCACCCGGTACGCGGACGGGCTCGCCGAAGCACTCACCCCCGACTGACCGGCGCACACCACCACCGACCACCACCGACGACCGCCTACGGGCACCCACGGAGGCCCGCGACCACCGACCGCCACCGAAAGACGCCCGGCCCAGGAATCACGTTGGCGGCCGGCGGCCCGCACTGCCTATGGTCGGGGGATGACCACTCGAACCTTCCGCATCATGGTGCGCGGCGTCTTCGACGGCCTCACCGACGAACAGCGCGCCGAACTGCTCGCCGCCGCACCCGCGCACGACGTGCTGCACGCCGCCTTCACCCGCGAGGGCCACCTCAGCTACGACCTCTCCGCACGGGCCGCCTTCACCTTCCGCTTCCTCGACGAGGGCGAGGCCGAGGAGGACATCCTGGAGGCCACCGAGCGGGCCGAGCAGTCGGCGCGGGACTGGCTGACCGAACGCGGCTACGGCTGCAAGAACCTCCGCTCCCAGGCCGAGGACCTCTCCCAGGCGCCGCTCGGCAAGCGTCAGCGCCGCGCCGCCGCCACCGGTAGCTGAGCCGACCCCTCCCCCTCCGCCACCTCCTTGACGGCTTCCTCCCGGGATATACTTGAGCAGTCAAGGAGGTGGCAATGACAGACCAGCCGGTCCAGCCCGAGCAGCCGGACCGATCGAAGCAGGTGGGGCCCGTGCAGCAGACCGAGACCGCACCGGCCACGCCGGGCCCGAGCCCCGACCCGTTGGACACCGCCCTGCGGCTGGTCCGTGCCCAGACGGCCGTGGTCAAGCGCTTCGACGCGAGCCTCAGCGGCCTGCACGGCGTCAGCCTGGCCGACTTCACGATGCTGCTCCACCTCTCCCAGGCCCCCGGCGGCCGGATGCGCCGGGTCGACCTCGCCGAAGCCCTCGGGCTCACCGCCTCCGGCGTGACCCGCGGCCTCGCGCCGCTGGAGCGGATCGGCCTGGTCGCCCGCGAGGCCGCCGCCCGCGATGCCCGGGTCGCCTACGCCGCCCTCACCCCGACCGGCCGTGAGCGTCTCGCCGAGATGCTGCACACCGCCCGCCAGGTCGCCGCCGACCACTTCGCGGCCGAGCAGTGGAGCCCCGAGGACCTCGGCCGGCTGTCCACCCTGCTCACCCGCCTCGGCGGCACCGCCCCCGGCCAGCGCCTCACCTGATCCGCCCGGACCGCGCACCCACCACCCGCCCACCCTGCCCGCACGCACCGCCACCACCCCCGCCAGTCCCGCCGTCGGGCCCCACCTCCTAGGCTGGCCCCGCACGACCCGTACCGCCCGCACCACCAGCACCACCCGCACCGACAGCACCGCGCGCACCGCACCACCCCGCGAAGGGCAGCACCATGACCGACACCCCCGGCACCGGGCCCGGCCTGGAAAGCGCCCTCGCCGACGCCCAACGCGCGCACTGGCAGCAGACCTACGCCGCTAACCCGGGCATGTACGGCGAGCGGCCCTCGGCCCCCGCCGAGTACGCCGCCGAGGTGTTCGCCGCCGCCGGGGCCCGGGACGTACTGGAACTCGGCGCCGGCCACGGGCGCGACGCGCTGCACCTCGCCCGTACCGGCTTCCGCGTGCTGGCCGCCGACTTCAGCCCGACCACCCTGCACCAGCTGCGCACCGCCGCCACGGACCAGGGACTGGCCGACCGGCTCTCGGTCCTCGCCCATGACGTCCGCGACCCGCTGCCCCTTCCCGATGCCTCCGTCGACGCGGTCTTCGCCCACATGCTGCTCTGCATGGCGCTCTCCACCGAGGAGATCGAGGCGCTCGTCGCCGAGGTCCGCCGGGTCCTGCGCCCGGGCAGCACCTTCGTCCACACCGTCCGCCACACCGGCGACGCCCACTACGGCGCCGGCACCGGCCACGGGGACGACATCTGGGAGCACGGCGGCTTCGCCGTCCACTTCTTCCCCCGCGAGCTGGTGGACGCGCTCGCCGAAGGCTGGCGCCTGACCGACGTCCATCCCTTCGAGGAGGGCGAACTGCCGCGCCGCCTCTGGCGCATCACCCAGGAGACCCCGCGATGACCGCACCCGACGCCGCCACCCCCGACGCCGCCGCCCCCGACCTCACCGTCGATGGCACCGGCCTGCTCTGCGTCCAGCTGCTGCTCCGGCTGCGCGCGCAGATCGCACACCTCCCGGCCGACGCCGTGGTCCACATCCACACCACCGACCCCGCCGCCCCGCTCGACCTCCCCGCCTGGTGCCATCTGACCGGCCACGCCTACCTCGGCCAGGTCCCGTACGAGGCCACCGACCGCGAGGTGTACGCGCTGCGGCTCACCTCCGCCCCGGTCCGCACCCGCCCCGACCGCCCCTGGCACCCGGCACCCACCACCGACTGACCGACCCCACCCTCCGCTCGCCCCACCCTCCGCTCGCCCCACGCCGCCGCTCGCACCGTCCCGCCGGACGCCCACCCCGCCCGACCGCGTCGTCCGGAAACCCCGCGCATCCATCCCCACCGGCGGGACAGACTGCGTCCATGCCCGCAGCCGACGCCACACCCACACCCGCACCCCCGCACTCACCCGCACCCCCCACCGCCAACCACCTTCTCGGCCACCCGCCCGACGCCCGCCTCCTGCTGCTCAACTGCGACGACCTCGGCCTGGACGAGTCCGTCAACCTCGCCGTGGTCGACGCCATCCGGAACGGCATCGCCGCCTCCTGCAGCCTGATGACGCCCTGCGCCGCCGCGCCGCACGCGCTCCGGCTGCTGCGCCGGCACCCGGAGGTCCCCTTCGGCGTCCACCTCACGCTGGTCTGCGAGTCTGCGGACCGCCGCTGGGGGCCGCTCGCCGCCCGTGACCGGGTGCCTTCCCTCCTCGACGCCTCCGGAGGGTTCTTCGCCCCCACCCCCGCCGGACGCGCCGCACTGCTCGCCCGGGCCCGACTCGACGACGTCGAGCGCGAGTTCCGCGCCCAGATCGACGCGGTCGCGGTGGCCGGCCTCGCCCCGACCCACCTCGACTTCCACTGCCTGGCCGACGGCGGCCGCGAGGACGTCCTCGACCTCACCCTCGCCCTCGGCGCCGAGTACGGCCTGGCGGTCCGGGTCTGGCTGCCGCCCGCACTCGCCAGGCTGCGCGCGCAGGGCCTGCCGGTGGTGGACCACGACTTCCTCGACAGCTTCACCGTCCCTCTGGACGACAAGCCCGCCCACTACGCCCGCCTGCTCGCCGCCCTCCGCCCTGGCCTCACCGAGTGGGCCCTGCACCCCAGCACGGCCGACCCGAGAACAGACCCGAGGACAGACGCGACGGAAGACCCGAACCGCCACGCCCCGGACGACGGTTGGCGCGTCCGGCACACCGACCACGCGTTCCTCGTCTCCCCCGAGGCCCGCCGGCTGCTCACCGAGCTCGGCATTACCGTCCTCGGCTACCGCACGCTCCAGGAGGCCTGGCAGCGGGCCCGAGGACGGCTCACGGCCGAGACCCCCGGGCCGCCCGGTGTGCCACGATGAGGAGGTACGAACGATCCAGCGCCACAGGGAGGTTGACCGCCGTGGACCCGATCATCAGCTGCCGCTGGCAGGACCCGAACGGCGAGTGGGCCCTGACCGTCGGCCACAACGGCGACGACTGGGAACTGCTCGCCTCCGCCCCCTCCTGGTCGGAGTCGATCCCCTTCTCGAACCCGGACGAGGTCCGCCGGCTCGCCCAGGCGCTGCTGGACCTGCCCGCCGACCCCGAGCCGTACGAGTTCGAATGGCAGCTCTCCCGGCCCGGTTCGGCCCCGGCCGAGGACAAGCAGCCGCACTTCGCGACCTTCGCCGTCGGCCTCGACCCCACCGACGACCACCGCCCCTACCTCGCCTACCAGTCCTACTACGACCTGGGCCGGGCGACCGGAATCGGCCTGGAGGTGATCTGCGAGGACCCGCCGGTCGACCACCTCCGCGCCCAGGCCCACGCCTTCCTCACCACCTTCCCCGGCCCCGCCCGCCGATAGCCCCACCCCACCCTCCGGCACCCCCAGCCGCACCCGCACCCCCGTCACCCGCCCCCGACCCCCGCACCGTCTCACGCCACGGCGCGCACCGCCCAGTTCACCTCGGCCGCCCAACTCTCCGGTGCATAACAGTTGTTGACCACCGCCAGCAGCTCCAGGTACCGCTCCCACCGCGGATCGGCCATCGCCCCCAGCCGCTCCGCCAAACGGCCACGCAGCGCCCCGGCATCTCCCGGCACCGCCCCCGCGCACCACCGCCCGTACCGCTCCACCAACTCCGCGACGACGGCCGCCGCCTCCACCGACTCCGGCTCCACCCCGGCCGCGACCGCCGGTCCGGCCAACTCCCTCACTGCCACAGCCAGTCCGGGCCTCGGCACATGCGCAGCGGCCCGCACCGCCCCGGCCACCTCCTCCGCCGCTTGCGCCTCGGCCGCCTCGGCCTCGGCGAGCCCGCGCAGCAGCGCCCGGAACCCGGTGTCCCCCGCCAGCCGCGCCAACTCCACCCAGGCCTCGACCTGTTCGACCGACGGTTCCTCCGGCAGCTCCGGCGTCAACGAGCGCGCCACGCCGGCGAACCGCCCGCCGTTCCCGATCCCGCCGTCCCCGATCCCGCCGAACACCCCCGCCAGGAACTCCCCGATCAGGTGCCCCCGTTCGTCCTCCGTGAGCCGGGCCAACTGGTGCACGAGCGTCAACTCCTCAGGCGTCGACCCGAGCCTGGCCACCGTCCCGAGCACGGCCCGCCGCAGTCGCAGCACCCGGATCTGGACGTCGATCGCCTCCGCCTGCGCGGCGGCGACATCGGCCGGCGTCAGTTCGCGCTCCACCACCCGCCGGATCGCGGGCAGTCCGAGCCCGAGCTCCCGCAGGGTGCGGACCAGTTCCAGGCGGGCGACGGCGTCGGCGCCGTACCGCCGGTGGCCGGCCGGGTTGCGGTCGGCCGGCGGCACGACCCCCTGGTCCGAGTAGAAGCGGACGGTCTTGACCGTCAGCCCCGTCCGCCGGGCCAGCTCACCGATGGTGTAGGTCGTGTCGCCGTTCATGGCACCACCCTGCTGCCTCCCCCCACGGGAGGTGCAAGCCCCCTCACCCGCGAGGGCTGCGAGGCCCGCGCGGCCTGCGAGGCCCCTGGGACCGGTGGGGCCCGTCGGGCCCGCGCCGGTGCTCGCCCTCCCGCCCGGAGCGCCCGGAGCGCCCGGACCGCCGGGGCGTCCGCCAGGCGGCGAACAGCACGCCCGCCGCGCCGATGACCGCCTGGAGCGCCCCCGCACCGGCCGTCAGGCAGATCAGGGTGCACACCGCCAGGATCGCCATCAGCGCGATCAGGTCGAGCTTCCGGCCGTCCGTCACGACCCGGCGCACCCCGGATCCCCGGGCACCGTTCCCCGAGCCGGCGGGTTCCCGCTGCGGCCGCTGAATCTCCGATGACACTGCGCGTCTCCCAGGGTCCGGGAGGGCAGCCGCCGGGGAACGCGCCCAGCACGCAGAACAGCCGCATCGCGCCGCATGTCTCGTGGGGTTGCTTCCCCGGCTCCGCCGCGCGACGCGACGAAGCCTGCCCCCCAAAGATCATGCAGCCGAGCGGCTACACGAGAACCATGGAAACCGACGCCTGACGCGGTGTCAACCCGCCCCGGGCCGACGGCGGATCCCTGACGGAACGAGCCGCCGGGGTCGCCTCCCCGCCGGGGGGAGGCGACCCCGGAAGGGCCTCAGGTGGTGCGGCGCAGCAGCGCCAGGTACATCGCGTCGGTCCCGTGCAGGTGCGGCCACAGCTGCACGTCCGGCCCGTCGCCGAGCGCCGGGACGCCGGGCAGCAGCGGGCGCGCGTCGATCCACTCGACCCGGCCGTCCTCGGCCCGCAGCACGTCGTCCACGACCGCGCGGGTCTCCGCGAGGTGCGGCGAGCAGGTCGCGTAGCCGACCACGCCGCCGACCCGGGTGGCCTCGATCGCCGAGCGCAGCAGGTCCCGCTGGAGCGGGCCGAAGGCCGCGACGTCGGCCGGCCGGCGCCGCCAGCGAGCCTCCGGGCGGCGGCGCAGCGCGCCGAGGCCGGAGCACGGCACGTCGACCAGCACCCGGTCGAAGCCGCCGGACCGCCAGGCCGGGCGCGTCCCGTCGGCCGCGATCACGGTGTACGGGCCGGGGTTGCCGGCCAGCGCCCGCGCGACCAGCCGGGCCCGGTGCGGCTGCTTCTCGCTCGCGACCAGGGCCGCGCCCCGCTCGGCGGCGAGCGCGCCGAGCAGCGCGGCCTTTCCGCCGGGGCCGGCGCAGCCGTCCAGCCAGAGCCGGTCCGGCCCCTCCAGCGGCGCCGCCGCCAGCGCCAGCGCGACCAGCTGGCTGCCTTCGTCCTGAACGCCCGCCCGGTTCTCCTGCACCGCCGCGATCGATCCCGGGTCGCCGCCCTCGGCGAGCCTCAGCGCGAACGGGGACCATCGGCCCGGCTCGGCCTCCGGCAGCGCCTCGGCGAGCTCGCCGACGGTGGCCCGGCCGGGGCGTGCGACCAGGGTGACCTCGGGCCGCTCGTTGTCGGCCCGCAGCAGCTCCTCCATCGCGGTGCGCCCGGAGGCGTCCGGCTGCCAGCGGCCGAGCGAGTCCCAGAGCGCGGAGACGACCCAGCGCGGGTGCGAGTGGACGACGGCCAGGTGGTCCTCGGCGTCCTTGTCGTACGGCGGGGCGACCTTCTCGATCCAGGCGTCCAGGTCGTTGGCGCTGATCCGGCGGAGCACGGCGTTGACGAACTTGGCCTTGCCGTCGCCGAGCACCACCCGGGCCAGTTCGACGGTCGCCGAGACGGCCGCGTGGCTGGGGATGCGGGTGGTGAGCAGCTGGTGCGCGCCGAGCGAGAGCACGTCCAGCACCGGCGGGTCGACCTTGCCGAGCGGCCGGTCGATGCAGGCGGCGATGATCGCGTCGTAGGTGCCCTGCAGGCGCAGGGTGCCGTAGACCAGCTCGGTGGCGAGGGCGGCGTCGCGCCGGTCCATGCCCTTCTGCTCGGCCTCGCGGAGCAGCGAGGGCAGGATCAGGTTGGCGTACGCGTCCCGCTCGTCGACGGCGCGCAGGGCGCGGAACGCGACGATCCGGGCCGGGTCCTTCTTCGGGCGGCGGTGCGGGCGGGGGGCGCGGTTGGCGCTGGGGGTGGTCACAGGTGCCTCAAGGTGCTGCGGTGGTTATCGACGTACTCGGACGAACAACAGATTTGAACGAACAAGGGCGATCTCAATCGATCTCAAACGAACAGTAGCGCCAAACCGGAGCGTCAGCCCCCGAGGCGCTCCCCCTCCTCCAGCCGCGCGCCCCGGGCCCAGTCGGCGGCCCGCATCTCCTTCTTCCCCTGCGGACGCACCTCCCCCAGCTCCACGTCGTGGCTGCCGGTGCCGACCCGGACGCTGTTCTTGCCCGCCATCGCGACCTCGCCCGGCGCCAGCTCGGCGGAGTCCGGCAGCAGCCGGACCGGCCCGGTGACCTTCAGCCGCTCGCCCCGGAACTCCGTCCAGGCGCCCGGCGCCGGCGCGCAGCCGCGCACGACCCGGTCGATCCGCAGCGCGGGGTGGCTCCAGTCGATCCGCGCGTCCTCGACGGTGATCTTCGGCGCGAGCGTGACGCCCTCGGCCGGCTGCGGCACGGCGTGCAGGGAGCCGTCCGCGATGCCGTCCATGGTGGCCGCGAGCAGTCGCGCGCCGGAGAACGAGAGCCGGGTGAGCAGCTCGCCGCTGGTGTCGGCCGGGCGGATCTCCTCGGTGATGACGCCGTAGACCGGGCCGGAGTCCAGGCCCTGCTCGATCAGGAAGGTGGACGCGCCGGTGACCTCGTCGCCGGCCAGCACCGCGTGCTGGACCGGGGCCGCGCCGCGCCAGGCCGGCAGCAGCGAGAAGTGCAGGTTGACCCAGCCGTACTTGGGGATCTCCAGCGTGCCGGGGCGCAGCAGGGCGCCGTAGGCGACCACCGGGCAGCAGTCGGGCGCGAGTTCGGTGAGCCGGGCGACGAAGTCCGGGTCGCTCGGCTTCACCGGCTTGAGGACCTCGATCCCGGCCTCCTCGGCGCGCTGGGCGACGGGGCTGGCGACCAGCTTGCGTCCGCGCCCGGCCGGAGCGTCCGGGCGGGTGACCACCGCGACGACCTCGTGCCGGTCCGAAGCGAGCAGGGCGTCCAGGGCGGGAACGGCGACCTCGGGGGTGCCGGCGAAAACGAGTCGCATCAAGGGCCTTTCTGCAAAAAGAAGTTCGAGAAGCCGGCGGAACCCGACCGGAGTCGGCGAGGAGCCGGCGGACGTCTGCCGAGCCCGGCCGACGTCAGCGGAAATCAGCCGGAACCGGCGGAAGTCAGCGGGCGGAACCGAAGGTGCTGTGCGGCGAGACCTTGACCACCGGAGCCGACCCGCCGTCCCAGTCCGCCTCCCGGATCGCCTTCAGCGCGGCCTTGCGCTGCTCGCGGTCGAGCCGGTCGATGAAGATGATGCCGTCCAGGTGGTCGGTCTCGTGCTGGATGCACCGGGCGAGCAACTGTGTGCCCTCCAAGGTCACCGGATCGCCGTACATGTTGAAGCCCCTGGCCACCACGCCGTACGCGCGCTTGGTGTCGTAGCGCAGGCCGGGCAGCGACAGGCAGCCCTCGGGGCCGTCCTGCTCCTCCTCGCTCAGCGACAGGTCCGGGTTGATCAGGTGCCCGGTGACGCCGTCCACGTGGTACGTGAACACCCGCAGGGAGACGCCGAGTTGGGGCGCGGCAAGGCCGGCTCCGGGAGCGTCCAGCATGGTGTCGGTGAGGTCGTGGACCAGCTTGCGCAGTTCCTTGTCGAAGGTGGTCACCGGCTTCGCGGTGGACCGCAGGACTGGGTCTCCGAAGAGACGGATCGGCTGGATCGCCACGGGGTACGGGCTCCTGTCCGTAGGGGCGCGGGCTGCGGTCGGCCGCTGGTTCACCCGCCAGTCTATGCAACCCCTGCGGCCGTCCGCCGGGGGCTTCCCCGGGGCCCGGATCGGCGGTCGGCACGGCCCGACTGTGCCCAGCCGCGTTACCCCGGCCCCCGCTTCGGCGTTGGTCAAGAGAGATTGACCGGGCCGGGCGCACGGGACACCGCGTGCCGGCCGAGCCGAACCGTACGGAAGGTGGCACGTAGGCCATGGCCGAGCAGATCAACCACGACGCACGGGCGCGGGCGAGCCTGCACCTGCTGGTGCGGGACATCGAGCGGGTGAGGCGGCAGGTCGACGCGCTGCGGACGCTCACCGCTCAACTGGGCAACGTCTACCGTCCGCGCCGACCGAGCACCTCGGCCGGCTTCGTGGTGTACGGGCGGGCGCCGGCGCCGACCGTGCGCCTGGCGCAGGAACTGCGGGAAAGCGTGGAGACCCTGGTGGCGGCGGCGGTCGAGTTCGACCGGGCGCTGGGCTTCTCCTGGGACTCGGTGGGCTCCGCCCTCGGGGTCACCAAGCAGGCCGTGCACCGGCGCTACGGCATGCGCCGCCCGACCAGCGAGCTCCTCGCCGCGAGCGGTGGCGTCCCTGGCCAGAGCCGCCCGGACCGCGTCGACGAGCTGCCCCCGGCCGTCGAGCGCACCGGTCTGGCCACGACCGTCCCGGCGGCCCGCCAGGGCGGCCTGGACCGCAGCAGCCTGGACCGCGGCGCCCTGGAGCGCAGCACGATGGACCGCACCGCGATCGAGCGGGCAACGATGGACCGGACCGCGATCGAGCGGGCAACGATCGACCGGACGGCGATCGACCGCGGCCCGATGGAGCGCACCCCCGTCGACCGCGGCACGCCCGACCGCGGCACCCCCGCCGACCGCCCCCAGGCGGACCGACCCGGCATCCCGTTGCGCGGCTGACCGAGCCGCCGCAGCCGGGCCGTCCGGGGCGGGGTGGCCCACTCACCCCGCCCCACCCGCCCACCACCCTCGCCCCCGACCAAGCCCCCGCCTCCGACCAGGCCCCGACCAGCCCCCGGCCGACGCCGCTCAGCCGATGTCCGTCGGATCCACCCGCACCCGCGCCGGCTCCGCCGTCCGCAGCGCGATCCGCGCGATCTGCGCCGCCTTGAGCGCCGCCGCCAGCGCGGCCCCCTGCCCGGGCGGCACCCGCAGCAGCGCGCGTTCCTGCTCCTCCCCCCGCAGCGCCGGTACCGGCACCGGCCCGAGCACGTCCGCCCCCTCGGGCAGCCGGATCAGGTTCAGCAGGTCCGTCACCGCCGAGGGGGTCCCGCTCACCGAGGCCATCCGGGAGACCGGCGGGAAGTGCAGCTGGGCCCGTTCGTCCCGCTCCAGCCCGGCGTGCCCCAATGGGTCCCAGCGCACCAGCGCCTGTACCGGACGGGCCGAGGGCTCGGCCACCACGACCACCGTCCCGCCGTCCGTCGAGGGCCGCACCAGCGCGGCCGCCGCGAGCCAGAGCCGCAGCGTCTCCTCCCCCGCCCGCAGGTCCGGCCGGCCGAGCAGCGCCCAGCCGTCCAGCAGCAGCGCAGCCCCGTACCCGCCGCCGCCCTCCACGACCGGCTCCGCACCGGGTGTGGAGATCACCAGTGAGGGCTCGTCGGGCACGGTGGTGAGCACCGCTTCCCGGCCCGAGGTCCGCACCGGGAGGCGCGGGAACGCCTTGCCGAGTTCCTCGGCCGTCCGCCGGGCCCCGACCACCTGGGCCCGCAGCCGGAAGGACCCGCACTCGGGACAGTGCCAGTCGTTCTCCGCCTCCCCGCACCAGCCGCAGCACAGCGGGGCGTCCGCCGAGGGCGCCTCCAGCGGCCCTTCGCAGCGCCGGCAGCGCGCGGGGGTCCGGCAGCGCCCGCAGGCCAGCCGGGGCACGTAGCCGCGCCGGGGCACCTGGATGAGCACCGGGTGCCCGGCGGCCAGCGACTCCCGGGCGGCCTCCCAGGCCACCGAGGGCAGCCGGGCGGCCTGGGCGGCGGCGTCCCGGTGCTGGTCCTGGTCGGTGACGGTCCGCACCCGGGGCGCGACCTGCCGCACCGTCTCCCGGTCCGCGACCAGCGGGCGCGCCCAGCCGGTGCTGACCAGCTGGGCGCCCTCCACCGTCACCGCGTGCCCGCCGAGCAGCACCGCCGCGCCCTCCTCGGCGGCGCGCAGCAGCGCCACCTCGCGCACGTGCGGGTGCGGGGCGCGCGGGTCGCTGTGGCTGCCGTCCCCGTCCGACCAGACGACGACCAGCCCGAGGTCCCGGACCGGCGCGAACATGGTGGCCCTGGTCCCGATCACCGCGTGCACCGAGCCGCGGCTCACCGCGAGCCAGCGCTTGTAGCGCTCGCGCGGGCCGAGGTCGGCCTCCAGCGCCACGTGCATCCCGGGGCCGAGCAGTTCGGTCAGCGCCTGATCGACCCGGGCCACCGAGCGCCCCTCCGGGAGCACGACCAGCGCGCCGCGCCCGCCGGCGAGGGTCGCGGCCACCGCCCGGGCGATCTCGTACGGCCAGCCGGGGCCGGGCAGCGCCGCCCAGACCGCGCGCGGCGCGCCGCCCCCGGCGAGCGCGGCGAGGAAGTCGGGCCCGGCCGGGTAGCGCTGCCAGCCGCCGGGGGCCGGGGCGGCCGGGCGTGGCAGCGGCGGCGGCGAGGGCTCGGCCTCGGCCTTGGCGTGCCGGGGCGGGACGGCCAGCTGGAGCACGTCGGCCAGCGTCCCGGCGTACCGGTCGGCGACGGTCCGGCACAGCCGCAGCAGCTGCGGGGTGAGCACCGGCTCGGGCGAGAGCACCTGGGCCAGCGGGGCGAGCGGTCCGGCGAAGTCGCTCTTCTCCAGCCGGGCGACGATGAACCCGTCGTGCAGTTCCCCGCCCTCGCGCTGGCCCTTCACCACCCGTGCCCCGAACCGCACCCGCACCCGCACCCCGGGCTGGGCCTCCTCGGCCATGGCGGCCGGCACCTCGTAGTCGAAGAGCTTGTCGATGGTGAGCACGCCCTTGTCCACCACGACCCGGGCCACCGGCAGGTGCTCGGCCCGCTTGGCCCCGTGCCAGGTGCGCGGCTTGGCCCGCTTGACCGTCTCCCGGATGAACGCCAGCTGCTCCGGCTCGGCGGCCCCGTTCTCCCCTGTGCTGCTCATCGCCACCAAGTACTACCAGGTCACACCGACAATGCACGAAGCGGCGCCCACCCCCGTTCGGGGGCGGGCGCCGCTTCGGGCGCTACGGGCGCACGGGCCGCGGGCGCACGGGCCACGGGCGCGCGCCACTGGCGACGAGCCGCGGACGTCAGTCCTGGACGGCGGCCTTCAGCTGCTCCACCCGGTCGGTGCGCTCCCAGGTGAACTCCGGCAGCTCACGGCCGAAGTGGCCGTACGCCGCGGTCTGCGAGTAGATCGGGCGCAGCAGGTCCAGGTCGCGGATGATCGCGGCCGGACGCAGGTCGAAGACCTCGGAGACGGCCTTCTGGATGGTGAGGACCGGCACGGTCTCGGTGCCGAAGGTCTCCACGAACAGGCCGACCGGCTCGGCCTTGCCGATCGCGTACGCGACCTGCACCTCGGCGCGGCGGGCGAGGCCGGCGGCGACGATGTTCTTCGCCACCCAGCGCATCGCGTACGCGGCCGAGCGGTCCACCTTGGACGGGTCCTTGCCGGAGAAGGCGCCGCCGCCGTGGCGGGCCATGCCGCCGTAGGTGTCGATGATGATCTTGCGGCCGGTGAGGCCGGCGTCGCCCATCGGGCCGCCGATCTCGAAGCGGCCGGTCGGGTTGACCAGCAGGCGGTAGCCCTCGGTGGTCAGCTTGATGCCCTGCTCGGCCAGCGCCTTCAGCTCCGGCTCGACCACGAACTCGCGGATGTCCGGGGTGAGCAGCGACTCCAGGTCGATGTCACTGGCGTGCTGGGTGGAGACGACGACGGTGTCCAGGCGGACGGCCTTGTCGCCGTCGTACTCGATGGTGACCTGGGTCTTGCCGTCGGGGCGCAGGTAGGGGATGGTCCCGTTCTTGCGCACCTCGGTCAGGCGGCGGGAGAGGCGGTGCGCCAGGGTGATCGGCAGCGGCATGAGCTCGGGCGTCTCGTCGGACGCGTAGCCGAACATCAGGCCCTGGTCACCGGCGCCCTGCTTGTCCAGGTCGTCCTCGTCGCCCTCGACACGGGCCTCGTACGCGGTGTCGACGCCCTGCGCGATGTCGGGCGACTGGGCACCGATGGACACCGAGACGCCGCAGGAGGCGCCGTCGAAGCCCTTCTTGGAGCTGTCGTAGCCGATCTCCAGGATCTTGTCCCGGACGAGCTGGGCGATCGGCGCGTACGCCTTGGTGGTCACCTCGCCGGCCACGTGCACCTGGCCGGTGGTGATGAGCGTCTCCACGGCGACCCGGGACGTCGGGTCCTCCCGCAGGAGAGCGTCAAGGATGGTGTCGCTGATCTGGTCAGCGATCTTGTCGGGGTGTCCCTCGGTCACGGACTCCGAGGTGAACAGGCGGCGAGACACAGCGCTCCCTGGGGTTGCAGCGGCTGCTGACTGAAGTTCCCCGGGGCGACCCGGGGAACTCCGGAAAGACTTGATTCCTGGAGTCTAACGGTCTGGTTCCGCCGAACGTCACCCGCTTCAGGAATTCTCGACCGCCGCGCGAGCGGTTCCGATCAGTTGCCGCCCGTTTCCAGCCGCTTTGCGACCAGATCCCAGACCACGTCCGCGAGCGCCTCCTTCGGGCCCACCGGAACGGCCGTCTCACTGCCGTCCGAGCCCAGCACCACGGCCTCGTTGACGTCCGCGCCGAAGGCCTTGCCGTTGCCCACCTCGTTCACCACGAGCAGGTCACAGCCCTTGCGGGCGAGCTTGGCCCGACCGTTGGCGAGCACGTCGTCGGTCTCCGCCGCGAAACCCACCACGAGTTGACCCGAACGGGCCCGGTGGGCCGACAGTTCGGCCAGGATGTCCGGATTGCGGACCAGGGCGACGGGCGCCGGCTCGACGCCCTCGACCTTCTTGATCTTGCCGGTCGCGTACTCGGCGGGCCGGAAGTCCGCCACCGCCGCGGCCATCACCACGACGTCCGCGTCCTGGACCGCCTTCAGCGCCGCCTCGCGCAGCCCCAGCGCGGTCGACACGTGCACCACGTCCACCCCGGCCGGGTCCGGCAGCTCGGCGTTGGCCGAGAGCAACGTCACCCGGGCCCCGCGCGCCGCGGCCGTCACGGCGAGCGCGTAGCCCTGCTTGCCGGAGGACCGGTTGCCCAGGTAGCGCACCGGGTCCAGCGGCTCGCGGGTGCCGCCGGCCGAGACCACCACGTGCCGGCCCGCCAGGTCGGTCGGCACCGCCCCGCCGCGGCGCAGCACGGCCCGGCAGGCCTCGAAGATCGCCGACGGCTCGGGCAGCCGGCCCTTCCCGGTGTCCTTGCCGGTCAGCCGCCCGACGGCCGGCTCCAGCACGATCACGCCCCGGCGGCGCAGCGTGGCCACGTTCTCCCGGGTGGCGGGGTGCTCCCACATCTCGGTGTGCATGGCGGGCGCCACCACGACCGGACAGCGGGCGGTGAGCAGGGTGTTGGTGAGCAGGTCGTCGGCGAGGCCGTGGGCGGCCTTGGCGATCAGGTCGGCGGTGGCCGGGGCGACCACCACCAGGTCGGCCTGCTGCCCGATCCGCACGTGCGGCACCTCGTGCACGCGCTCCCAGGTCTCGGTGGCGGCCGGGCGGCCGGACAGCGCCGCCCAGGTCGCCTCGCCGACGAAGTGCAGCGCGGCGGCGGTCGGCACGACGGTGACCTGGTGGCCGGACTCGGTGAAGCGGCGCAGCAGCTCGCACGCCTTGTACGCGGCGATCCCGCCGCTCACGCCGAGGACCACGCGGGGGGCGTCCGCACTCAGGGTCATCTACCGGCCTCTCTCCGCCTCGGGAACGCATCGGGAACGCGTCGCGGCCGTGCCGCGAACGCGCCCACCCTACGGCCCCCCGGTCGACCCCCGCACCGCGCCCTGCCCTCCGGCGAACACCGGAGGGTCGCCGGCGAGCGCCGAAGGGCGGGCCGTCGGGGAACACCCGAGGACCACCGGGAATGCCGAAGGGCCCGGCGGAAACGATTCCGCCGGGCCCTTCCGAAATTCTGCGACTGCCTCAGGCAGCCTCGATCGCCTCGGCGGTCAGCATGCCCGCGTTGATCTCGCGCAGCGCGATCGACAGCGGCTTCTCGTGCACGTGGGTGTCGACCAGCGGGCCGACGTACTCCAGCAGGCCCTCGCCGAGCTGGGAGTAGTACGCGTTGATCTGGCGCGCGCGCTTGGCGGCGTAGATCACGAGGCTGTACTTGGAGTCGGTGGCCTCGAGCAGCTCGTCGATCGGCGGGTTGATGATGCCCTCGGGCGCGGTCATGGAAGAGGACACGCTAAAACCTTCCGAAAGGGTGGAAAAGACAGACAGGTCAGGCTACACCGAGCAAGGCTAGCAGTTCGGCCGCTACCTGCTCGACGGAGGTGTTGACAAGGGTCGTGTCGAACTCGGGCTCGGCCGCGAGCTCGACCTTGGCCGCCTCCAGCCGCTTCTCGATCACGTCCTGCGGCTCGGTGCCCCGGCCGGTCAGCCGGCGGACCAGCTCGTCCCAGCTCGGCGGAGCCAGGAAGACCAGCTGCGCCTCGGGCATCGACTCGCGCACCTGCCGGGCGCCCTGGAGGTCGATCTCCAGGAGCACCGGCTCACCGCGCTCCAGCTTCTCCTGCACGGCCGCACGCGGGGTCCCGTAACGGTTCCCGGCGAACTCGGCCCACTCCAGCAACTCGCCGTTGGCGACCAGCTTGTCGAACTCGTCGTTGTCGACGAAGTGGTACTGGACCCCGTTCTTCTCGCCCGGCCTCGGGCGCCGGGTCGTCGCCGACACCGAGAGCCAGACCTCGGGGTGCATCTTCCTCATATGAGCGACGACCGTGCTCTTGCCGACCCCCGAAGGGCCGGAGAGCACGGTCAGCCGCGGACGCTCACTCATGCACCGATTATCCCGGATCGCGGAGGATCCTGGGACCACGGGGGCACGGTCAGGCGGCGCCACCGCCGAACTCCCGCTCCAGGGAAGCGATCTGGTTCGTACCGAGGCCGCGGACACGCCGGCTCTCGCTGATGCCGAGGCGCTCCATGATCTGCTTGGCACGGACCTTGCCGACGCCCGGAAGGGACTCCAGCAGAGCCGAGACCTTCATCTTGCCGATGACGTCGTTGTCGGCCTTTCCGGCCTTGATCACCTCGTGCAGGGAGGCGCCGGAGTGCTTGAGCCGGTTCTTGACCTCGGCGCGCTCCCGGCGAGCCTCGGCGGCCTTGGCGAGCGCGGCGGTGCGCTGTTCAGGGGTAAGGGGCGGAAGGGCCACGCCGTTCACCTCAGGGTGTGGATGGATGGATTGAGCTAGGACTGGTTCGGTACCGAGGACACCGTCCGCAAGGGGAACCACAAGGCCCTGACCTGCGGGAGCCACGGAAATAGCGGCTCGCCGATGACCTATCGCCGGACACTACCCGGATTGCGGCGCCACGTCAGGAAAAGAACACGAAAAGTCCTGGTCAGCCAAGGCCGACCAGGACTTTCCAGGGCAAAATGACCGCGATTGCGAGACTTTGGCGGTGCCGATGTGACGGCGCTCACGTCTCTTCCGCGGCCACCGCGCGGTCCTGCGGACACTCCGCAGGGTCACCGCACGGCTACCTGAAGGACGGGTTCCGCTACTTGACGGCGTCCGCGAACTCGCCGACGAAGCGCTCCGCCGCCTCCCGCAGCGCCGGCACCGAGGGGCCGTGCTTGAGCACGTCCCGGCTGACGCTCGGCACCACGTTGATCACCGAGGCGCCGAACACCCGCGGCAGATCGGCCATGGTCGCGCCCTGGGCGCCGATCCCGGGGGCCAGCAGCGGGCCGTTGATGGCCAGTTCCACGCCCGCGTCGGCCAGCGTCGCGCCGACCACCGCGCCGAAGGAGCCGAGCGGCGCGGCGCCCTCGTTCTCGGCCGCCAGCTGGCGCAGCACCGAGGCCGCGACCGGCTCGCCGTCCGCGCCCACCGCGCGCTGCACCTCGGCGCCCTCCGGGTTGGAGGTGAGCGCCAGCGCGAACACGCCGCAGCCCTGCTCCCGGGCCAGGTCCAGGGCCGGGCGCAGCGAGCCGAAGCCCAGGTACGGGCTGACCGTCACCGCGTCCGAGAACAGCGGGCTGCCCGGCGAAAGGAAGGCCTCGGCGTACGCGGCCATGGTGGAGCCGATGTCACCGCGCTTGGCGTCCATCAGGACCAGCGCGCCGGCCGCCCGGGCCTCCTCGACGGTCTTCTCCAGCACCGCGACGCCCTTGCTGCCGAAGCGCTCGAAGAAGGCCGCCTGCGGCTTGAGCACGGCCACCCGGTCGGCCAGCGCCTCGACCACGGTGCGGCTGAAGGTCTCCAGCCCGGCGAGGTCGTCGCCGAGCCCCCAGGCGGCGAGCAGGGAGGCGTGCGGGTCGATGCCGACGCAGAGCTGGCCGCGGGTGTCGAGGGCCTGGCGCAGCCGGGCGCCGAACGGGGCGAGGGTCATGTCGTCTCTTTCCGGAGGGGTGAGGAGGGGGTTCAGGAGCTGCGCACGGCGCTGCCGACGGCGTCGGCCAGGCTGCGGAAGCCGCCCGCGCGGACCTTGGCGGACAGGCCCTTGTGGATCCGCCGGCACCAGAACGGGCCCTCGTAGATGAAGGCGCTGTAGCCCTGGACCAGGTCGGCGCCGTGGACGATCCGCTGCCAGGCGTCCTCGGCGGTCTCGATGCCGCCGACCGAGACCAGGGTCAGCCGGCCCTCGGTGCGGGCGCGCAGCCGCTGGAGCACCTCCAGGGCACGGGCCTTGAGCGGGGCGCCGGACAGGCCGCCCATGCCGATCTCCGCGACCCGCCCGGCGTCGGTGCGCAGGCCCTCGCGGCCGATCGTGGTGTTGGTGGCGATGATGCCGTCCAGGCCCAGCTCCAGCGCGAGGTCGGCGACCGCGTCGACGTCCTCGTCGGCCAGGTCGGGGGCGATCTTGACCAGCAGCGGCACCCGGTGGGCGGTGCTGCGGTCGGCGGCCTCGCGGACGGCGGCGAGCAGCGGCCGCAGGTGGTCCACGGCCTGGAGGTTGCGCAGCCCGGGGGTGTTCGGCGAGCTGACGTTGACCACCAGGTAGTCGGCGTACTTGGCCAGCCGCTCGGTGGACTTCACGTAGTCGGCGACGGCGTCGGCCTCCTCGACCACCTTGGTCTTGCCGATGTTGACGCCGATCACCGGGGTGGAGCTGGTGTGCGGGCGGGCGGCCAGCCGGGCCGCGACCCGGGCCGAGCCCTGGTTGTTGAAGCCCATCCGGTTGATCAGCGCGCGGTCCTCGACCAGGCGGAACAGCCGGGGCGCCGGGTTGCCGGGCTGGGGCTCGCCGGTGACGGTGCCGATCTCGACGTAGTCGAAGCCGAGCATCGACAGGCCGTCGATGCCGACGCCGTTCTTGTCGAAGCCGGCCGCCAGGCCGAACGGGCCGGGCAGGTCGAGGCCGAGGGCACGGGTGCGCAGGGCCCGGTCGCGCGGGGCGAGCACCAGCCGCACCAGGGTGCGCAGGCCGGGCACCGAGGAGCCGAGGCGGATCCAGAAGAAGGCGAGGTGGTGGGCCTTCTCGGGGTCCATCTTCTTGAAGACCAGGTCGAACAGAAGCTTGTACAAGGGTGGTTCAACTCCCGGAGCGGAGAGAGCAGACGGGCGCGGGCGCCGCCCGTCGGAGGAAGGGTGGCGGTGGGTGGCGGGCGGGGCGGTCATGGCAGTGGGGGGCACCCGGCTGTTCCGGTGCCCCCCACTGCGGTGGTGCTACTTGCGGCCGGCGTTGATCAGCTCGGCGTGCTCCTGGAGCGACATCACCCCGACCTCGTCGCGCAGCAGCGCGTCCATGCCCTGCACGGCCGCGCCCATCGCCTGGACGGTGGTCAGGCAGGGCACCGCGCGGGCCACGGCCGCGGTGCGGATCTCGTAGCCGTCGAGGCGGCCGCCGGTGCCGTACGGCGTGTTGATGATGAGGTCGACCTCACCGTCGTGGATCAGCTGGACGATGGTCCGCTCGCCGTTCGGGCCCTCGCCCTCGCTGTGCTTGCGCACCAGCGTGGACGGGATGCCGCCGCGCTGGAGCACCTCGGCGGTGCCGGCGGTGGCGAGCACCTCGAAGCCGAGGTTGACCAGCGCGCGGGCCGGGAAGACCAGGTTGCGCTTGTCCCGGTTGGCCACCGAGACGAAGACCTTGCCCTTGGTCGGCAGCGCGCCGTACGCGCCGGACTGCGCCTTCGCGTAGGCGGTGCCGAACACCCTGTCGATGCCCATGACCTCGCCGGTCGAGCGCATCTCCGGGCCGAGCACCGTGTCCACCCCGCGGCCGTGGATGTCGCGGAAGCGGCTCCACGGCATCACGGCCTCCTTGACCGCGATCGGCGCGTCGGCGGGCAGCGTGCCGCCGTCGCCCTCGGCCGGGAGCAGGCCCTCGGCGCGCAGCTCGGCGATGGTGGCGCCGAGCGAGATCCGGGCGGCGGCCTTGGCCAGCGGCACGGCGGTCGCCTTGGAGGTGAACGGGACGGTGCGGGAGGCGCGCGGGTTGGCCTCCAGCACGTAGAGGATGTCGCCGGAGAGGGCGAACTGGATGTTGATCAGACCGCGGACGCCGACACCGCGCGCGATGGCCTCGGTGGAGGTGCGCAGGCGCTTGATGTCGTGGCCGCCGAGGGTGATCGGGGGCAGCGCGCAGGCGGAGTCGCCGGAGTGGATGCCGGCCTCCTCGATGTGCTCCATGACGCCGCCGAGGTAGAGCTCGGTGCCGTCGTAGAGCGCGTCGACGTCGATCTCCACCGCGTCGTCGAGGAAGCGGTCGATGAGCACCGGGTGCTCGGAGATCAGGCCGGCGTGGCGCTCCAGGTAGGAGGCGAGCGAGGCCTCGTCGTAGACGATCTCCATGCCGCGGCCGCCGAGCACGTAGGACGGGCGGGCGAGCACGGGGTAGCCGATCTCGTCGGCGATCGCCTTGGCCTCCTCGAAGGAGAAGGCGGTGCCGTGCTTGGGGGCCGGCAGGCCGGCGTCGCGCAGGACGCGGCCGAAGGCGCCGCGCTCCTCGGCGAGGTCGATCGCCTCGGGCTGGGTGCCGACGATCGGCACGCCGTTGTCCTTGAGCGCCTGGGCCAGGCCCAGCGGGGTCTGGCCGCCGAGCTGGACGATCACACCGGCGAGCGGGCCGGCCTGCTGCTCGGCGTGGACGATCTCCAGCACGTCCTCCAGGGTGAGCGGCTCGAAGTAGAGCCGGTCGGAGGTGTCGTAGTCGGTGGAGACGGTCTCCGGGTTGCAGTTGACCATGACGGTCTCGTACCCGGCCTCGGCGAGCGCGAAGGAGGCGTGCACGCAGGAGTAGTCGAACTCGATGCCCTGGCCGATGCGGTTCGGGCCGGAGCCCAGGATGATCACGGCGGGCTTGGTGCGCGGGGCGACCTCGTTCTCCTCGTCGTAGGACGAGTAGAAGTACGGGGTCTTGGCGGCGAACTCGGCGGCGCAGGTGTCGACGGTCTTGAACACCGGGCGGATGCCGAGGGCGTGGCGCACCTCGCGGACCACGTCCGGCTTCAGGCCGCGGATCTCGCCGATCTGCTGGTCGGAGAAGCCGTGCCGCTTGGCGTGGCGCAGCAGGTCGGGGGTGAGCTCGGCGGCCTCGGCCAGCTCGCCGGCGATCTCGTCCAGCAGGAAGAGCTGGTCGACGAACCACGGGTCGATCTTGGTGTACTCGAAGACCTCCTCCGGGGTGGCGCCGGCCCGGACGGCGTCCATCACGGTGTTGATCCGGCCGTCGGTCGGCACGACCGCCTTGGCCAGCAGCTCCGCCTTGTCGCCGACGGGGCCGGTCCAGGAGAACTGGGAGCCCTTCTTCTCCAGCGAGCGCAGCGCCTTCTGAAGCGCCTCGGGGAAGTTGCGGCCCATGGCCATGGCCTCGCCGACGGACTTCATGGTGGTGGTCAGGGTGGCGTCGGCGCTCGGGAACTTCTCGAACGCGAACCGCGGCACCTTGACGACGACGTAGTCGAGGGTCGGCTCGAAGGAGGCCGGGGTCTGCTCGGTGATGTCGTTGGGGATCTCGTCCAGGGTGTAGCCGACGGCCAGCTTGGCGGCGATCTTGGCGATCGGGAAGCCGGTGGCCTTGGAGGCGAGCGCCGAGGAGCGGGAGACCCGCGGGTTCATCTCGATGACGATGACCCGGCCGTCCTCGGGGTCGACCGCGAACTGGATGTTGCAGCCGCCGGTGTCGACACCGACCTCGCGGATGACGGCGATGCCGATGTCGCGCAGGATCTGGTACTCGCGGTCGGTGAGGGTCATCGCCGGGGCGACGGTGATCGAGTCACCGGTGTGCACGCCCATCGGGTCGAAGTTCTCGATGGAGCAGACGACCACGACGTTGTCGTTCTTGTCGCGCATCAGCTCCAGCTCGTACTCCTTCCAGCCGAGGATGGACTCCTCCAGGAGCACCTCGGTGGTCGGCGAGAGGGTCAGGCCCTGGCCGGCGATGCGGCGCAGGTCCTCCTCGTTGTGGGCGAAGCCGGAGCCGGCGCCGCCCATGGTGAAGGAGGGGCGCACGACGACCGGGTAGCCGCCGAGCGTGTCGACGCCGGCCAGCACCTCGTCCATGGTGTGGCAGATGACCGAGCGGGCGGACTCGCCGTGGCCGATCTTGGCGTTGACGGCCTCGACGACGCCCTTGAAGAGCTCGCGGTCCTCGCCCTTGTTGATCGCCTCGACGTCGGCGCCGATCAGCTCGACGCCGTACTTCTCCAGCGTGCCCGCCGCGTGCAGCGAGATCGCGGTGTTGAGCGCGGTCTGGCCGCCCAGGGTCGGCAGCAGCGCGTCGGGGCGCTCCTTGGCGATGATCTTCTCGACGAACTCCGGGGTGATCGGCTCGACGTAGGTGGCGTCGGCGATCTCCGGGTCGGTCATGATCGTGGCCGGGTTGGAGTTGACCAGCACGACCCGCAGGCCCTCGGCCTTGAGGACCCGGCAGGCCTGCGTACCCGAGTAGTCGAACTCGGCGGCCTGGCCGATCACGATCGGGCCGGAGCCGATCACCAGGACGGACTTGATGTCACTGCGCTTAGGCACGCTGGCCCTCCATGAGCTTCACGAAGCGGTCGAACAGGTAGGCGGCGTCGTGCGGACCGGCGGCCGCTTCGGGGTGGTACTGCACGCTGAAGGCGGGGACGTCGAGCGCCTGCAGGCCCTCGACCACGTCGTCGTTGAGGCAGACGTGGGAGACCTCGACCCGCCCGTAGGGGGTGTCGCTCACCTTGTCCAGCGGGGCGTTCACGGCGAAGCCGTGGTTGTGGGCGGTCACCTCGACCTTGCCGGTGGTGCGGTCCTGCACCGGCTGGTTGATGCCGCGGTGGCCGTACTTGAGCTTGTAGGTGCCGAAGCCCAGGGCGCGGCCGAGGATCTGGTTGCCGAAGCAGATCCCGAAGAACGGGGTCCTGCGCTCCAGCACGCCCTGCGCGACGGCGACCTGGTGGTCGGCGGTGGCCGGGTCGCCCGGGCCGTTGGAGAAGAAGACGCCGTCCGGGTTGACGGCGTAGACGTCCTCCAGGGTGGAGTTGGCCGGCAGCACGTGCACCTCGATGCCGCGCTCGGCCATCCGCTGCGGGGTCATCGCCTTGATGCCGAGGTCCAGCGCGGCGACGGTGAAGCGCTTCTCACCGATCGCGGGCACCACGTACGGCTCGGTGGTGGCGACCTCGGCGCACAGGTCGGCGCCCTTCATCTCGGGCGACTGCTGCACCCGGGCGAGCAGGGCGGCCGGGTCGGCCAGCGCCTCGCCGGAGAAGATGCCGCAGCGCATCGCGCCGCGCTCGCGCAGGTGGCGGGTCAGCGCGCGGGTGTCGATGCCGCTGATGCCGACGACGCCCTGGTTGACGAGTTCCTCGTCGAGCGAGCGGCGGGAGCGCCAGTTGGAGGCGACCCGGGCGGGGTCGCGCACGACGTAGCCGGCGACCCAGATCTGCTTGGACTCGTCGTCCTCGTCGTTCCAGCCGGTGTTGCCGATCTGCGGGGCGGTCATCACGACCACCTGGCGGTGGTACGACGGGTCGGTGAGGGTCTCCTGGTAGCCGGACATGCCGGTGTTGAAGACCGCCTCGCCGAAGGTCTCGCCGATGGCGCCGTAGGCCTGTCCGCGGAAGGTCCGGCCGTCCTCCAGGACGAGCACGGCAGGCACTCGTTCCCGCCGTTGGCGCTGCGTGGTGGGGGCAGGTGCGGTCATTGCGCGGCCTCTTCCGTCTTCGTCTTCGTACGTGTTGCGAGTTGAGCGATCGCCTCGACCCAGGCGGCGTGCTCGTCGGGGTGGTCGGCCCGGAAGCCGGAGTCCAGCTCGGTGCCCTCGTGGGCCCAGCTGACGACGAGCAGTCCGGAGGGGACGACCTTGCCGGCGATCCCGGAGTCCGTGCGGGCACCGGTCAGGTGCTCGGCCGGGATCCAGAAGTCGACGTCACCGGGGCGCTGCACCAGCAGGCCGTTCTCGCCGAGGGTGAGGTCGGCGCGGCTGCGGGTGCCCAGGCCGTGGGCGACGACCCGGTCGAGCCAGTTCCCGGCGGTGGTCGTGCCGTGGTACCGGCCGCTGGTCTCCAGGATGGTGCGCCCGGCGCGGTCCGGCACGGCCGGCAGCGGCGGGATGCCGGACTGCAGGGTGCGCCGCCAGTTCCAGCCCTGGCGCATCAGCCAGTAGATCAGGCCGATCACGATCAGCAGGCCGACGGACCAGCCGATGTAGCCGGGCCAGTCGGTGACCTTCGCCTGCTCCTGGGCGAGCGTGGCGTGGAGCATCACTCCGTGCCGCCCTGCTCGGCGAGCTCCCCGGCCAGCACGGTGGCGCGCCCGCGCAGGAAGGTGGCGTGCACCCGTCCGGGCAGGTCCAGGCCCTTGTAGGGGGTGTTGCGGCTGCGGGTGGCGAAGCTGTCCGGGTTCACGGCTCCACGGTACGCGGGATCGAACAGCACCAGGTTGGCGGGCTCACCCACCGAGATCGGCCGGCCGTGGCCGCTGAGACGGCCGATCCGGGCCGGGCGGTGCGACATCCGGTCGGCGACGGCCTCCCAGTTCAGCAGGCCGGTGTCGACCATGGTCTGCTGCACGACCGACAGCGCGGTCTCCAGGCCGACCATGCCCATCGCGGCCACGGCCCACTCGCAGTCCTTGTCCTCGGCCGGGTGCGGCGCGTGGTCGGTGGCGACGGCGTCGATGGTGCCGTCGGCCAGCGCCTTGCGCAGCGCCTGGACGTCCTCAGCGGTGCGCAGCGGCGGGTTCACCTTGTACACCGGGTCGTAGGTGCGGACCAGCTCGTCGGTGAGCAGCAGGTGGTGCGGGGTCACCTCGGCGGTGACGTCCCAGCCCTTGGACTTGGCCCAGCGGACGATCTCGACCGAGCCGGCGGTGGAGAGGTGGCAGACGTGCAGCCGGGAGCCGACGTGCGCGGCGAGCAGCACGTCGCGGGCGATGATCGACTCCTCGGCGACGGCCGGCCAGCCGCCGAGCCCGAGCTCGCCGGAGACCTGGCCCTCGTTCATCTGGGCGCCCTCGGTCAGCCGCGGCTCCTGGGCGTGCTGAGCGACGACGCCGTCGAAGGCCTTGACGTACTCCAGGGCGCGGCGCATCAGCACCGCGTCGTCCACGCACTTGCCGTCGTCGGAGAAGACCCGGACGCCCGCGGCGGACTCGTGCATCGCGCCGAGCTCGGCGAGCTTCTTGCCCTCCAGGCCGACGGTGACGGCGCCGACCGGCTGCACGTCGCAGTAGCCGGACTCCTGGCCGAGCCGCCAGACCTGCTCGACCACGCCGGCGGTGTCGGCCACCGGGGTGGTGTTGGCCATCGCGTGCACGGCGGTGAAGCCGCCCATCGCGGCGGCCCGGGTGCCGGTGAGCACGGTCTCGGCGTCCTCGCGGCCGGGCTCGCGCAGGTGGGTGTGGAGGTCGACCAGGCCGGGCAGGGCGATCAGCCCGGTGGCGTCGATCTCGATGTCCGCCTCGACCGTCAGGCCGGTGCCGATCTCCTGGATCACGCCGTCGGCGAGGTGGAGGTCCTGCGGGGCGCCGCCCAGGATCTTGGCGTTGCGGATCAGGTAGCTGGTCACTGGGCGGTCTCCACGGAGTCGGTGCGGGCGGTGTCGGCGAGGGTGGCTCCGCCGAGCAGCAGGTACAGGACGGCCATCCGGACGGAGACGCCGTTGGCGACCTGCTCGATGGCGGTGCAGCGCGGCGAGTCGGCGACCTCGGCGGTGATCTCCATGCCGCGGACCATCGGGCCGGGGTGCATCACGATCGCGTGGTCCGGCAGCTGGGCCATCCGGCGGCCGTTCATGCCGTAGCGGCGGCTGTACTCGCGCTCGGTCGGGAAGAACGCGGCGTTCATCCGCTCGCGCTGCACCCGCAGCATCATCAGCGCGTCCGTCTTGGGCAGCACGGCGTCGAGGTCGTAGCTGATCTCGCAGGGCCAGTTCTCGACCCCGATCGGCAGCAGCGTGGGCGGGGCGACGAAGGTGACCTGCGCGCCGAGGGTGTTCAGCAGGTGGACGTTGGAACGGGCGACCCGGCTGTGCAGGACGTCGCCGACGATGGTCACCCGGCGCCCGGCCAGGTCGTTGGCGCTGCCCGGGTTGAGGTGGCGGCGCATGGTGAAGGCGTCGAGCAGCGCCTGGGTGGGGTGCTCGTGGGTGCCGTCACCGGCGTTGATCACGCTGCCGTGCAGCCAGTCGGACTGGGCCAGCCGGGCCGGCGCGCCGGAGGCGTGGTGGCGGATGACCACCGCGTCGGCGCCCATCGCCTGGAGGGTCAGCGCGGTGTCCTTGAGGCTCTCGCCCTTGGAGACCGAGGAGCCCTTGGCGGAGAAGTTGATGACGTCGGCCGAGAGGCGCTTCTCGGCGACCTCGAAGGAGGTCTTCGTCCGGGTGGAGTCCTCGAAGAAGAGGTTGACGACGGTGCGGCCGCGCAGCGTGGGCAGCTTCTTCACGGCCCGGCCGGAGAGCTGGGCGAGCTCCTCGGCGGTGTCCAGGATCAGCAGCGCGTCGTCGCGGCTGAGATCGGCGGCGGAGACGAGGTGGCGCTTCACGCGGGTTACTCCGGGAGGTGCGGTTCGGAAGACTGGGGTGCCAGGGCCTGCGAGCTGCGGGCGGCGAAGTCGCGGTCGCCGACCAGGACGGCGTCCACACCGTCGCTGTCGGACAGGCGCACCTGAACGGCCTCGCGCAGCGAGGTGGGGAGGTTCTTGCCGACGTAGTCGGCGCGGATCGGCAGCTCGCGGTGGCCGCGGTCGACCAGGACGGCGAGCTGGACGGCGCGCGGGCGGCCGATGTCGTTCAGCGCGTCGAGCGCGGCGCGGATGGTCCGGCCGGAGAAGAGCACGTCGTCGACGAGGATGACGAGCTTGCCGTCGATGCCGCCGGGCGGGATCTCGGTGTGCTCCAGGGCGCGGGCGGGCTTCAGCCGCAGGTCGTCCCGGTACATGGTGATGTCCAGGGTGCCCAGCGGGATCTCGCGCCCGGTGATCTGGGCCAGCCGGCCGTGCAGGCGGCGGGCGAGGTGGACGCCCCTGGTGTGGATGCCGAGCAGCACGACGTCCTCCGCGCCCTTGGCGCGCTCGACGATCTCGTGCGCTATCCGGGTGAGGACCCGGGCGATGTCCGTGCCGTCCAGCACCTGGTGCGGTGCCCGGGGCGTCGGTTCATGGTGTGTGGTCATGCCGAAGCGGACCTCCTTCCCCGCCTCACGGGACGGGTCTTAAAGGATGTCTGGGACTGCCCCCGCCGACCGGGCGCGGGCTTCGGGCCATCCTAGCAGCGCGCCGGATCGCAAACAGACGGCCATCATTCCGCTTCCCGGGGTTAACACTCCGGACGCGCCGACGATGCGGGCCATTCGCACGACTGCCCCATTCGGCTTGACGCAACTACCTTACTCTACGTAACCTCACAGTGAGTTACGAGACGGACGTCGGACCCACCGGTAACGGCGTCGGCAATCGCCCGTGACCCACCACTGAACGCGAAGCAATCTCGTCCGGGGAGATCAATGTCCAGCGACTACGCGAAGCAACTCGGAGGCAAGCTCCGAGCGATCCGCACTCAGCAGGGTCTCTCCCTGCACGGTGTCGAGGAGAAGTCCCAGGGGCGCTGGAAGGCAGTCGTCGTCGGCTCGTACGAGCGCGGTGACCGTGCGGTCACCGTGCAGCGGCTGGCCGAACTGGCGGAGTTCTACGGCGTCCCGGTGCAGGAGCTGCTGCCCGGCGGTACGCCCGGCGGCGCGGCCGAGCCGCCGCCGCGCCTGGTCCTCGACCTGGAGAGACTGACCCAGGTCCCTTCCGAGAAGGCCGGCCCGCTGCAGCGCTACGCGGCGACCATCCAGAGCCAGCGCGGTGACTACAACGGAAAGGTGCTGTCGATCCGTCAGGACGACCTGCGCACCCTGGCCGTCATCTACGACCAGTCGCCGTCGATCCTCACCGAGCAGCTGATCTCCTGGGGCGTGCTGAACCCCGACGCGCGCCGCGCGGTGCGCGAGGAGGACGCGAGCTGAGGCTCGCCGCACCGGCTCCCGCCGGCGGATCCAGGGACGACCCGGCCTGATTTCCGGTCGTACCCGCAAGCAGAAACGTCACGGCGCGGCTCCCCTGACCGGGGGGCCGCGCCGCGGTGTCGGGGCCCCGGGACGGGGCCCCGCGGCGGAGCCGTCAGCAGACCGTTCCCAGGCTGTAGCCGGGCTGCGCCGCCACGCCGTCCAGCCGGACCGGCCGCTCGGCCGGCGCCCACTCCTGCCCGCCGCTCGACCAGGCCCAGGAGGCCTGCAGGTACTCCCCGCAGGAGGCGGCCGAGCCCTGCGAGCCGTGCAGCACCGCGACGCCCGGCAGCTCCAGGGCCAGCCCGGTGCAGAGCACCGCGCAGACCAGCTCCAGGTCCTCGTCGTTGATCCGGACCACGCCGTCCTCCCACTGAAGGACCCGGGCCGCGGCGGTCAGCTTCCCGCCGGGCGCGTCCACCCGCAGGCGCAGCTCGTACACGCCGGCCCCCGCGCCGACCAGCATCCGGCGGAACACCTCGCCGCCGCGCTGGTAGGCGGCGCGCACCCAGGCGGCGTGCTCCTCGTCGGGCGCGCCCGCGCCCCCGTACAGGCCCCCGTCGAGCAGCAGGTCGGCGTGGCAGAGCGTCAGCCCGTTCTCCCGGGCGCGCACCAGGCGGGGCACGAAGTCCCCGGCCAGCTCCTCGCCCTGATAGGCCATCAGCTGGGTCTGCAGGGCCGGGTTGACCAGGTAGCGGTCGCGGGCGGCGGGCTCGGCCGGGTCCAGCCCGTGCAGCACGCAGAACTCCTCGAAGTCCTGCGGGTGGAACATCCGGGCCCGGACGGTGTCGAACCGCTCCAGCGCCTCGGCCAGCAGCTCGGCGGTGTCGGCCAGGTAGCGCTCGTGGTCGGGGGCGTCGGAGATCCCCCAGGCACGGGCCCGGGCGAAGTCCGCGGCGTTGGTCAGCACCCCGATGACAAAAGCCTGCTCGGCGCCGCCGGCCCGCTGTGGCCGGTGCGACGCCCGCACCGCGGGCCGCGAGCCGCCGGCGGTGCAGTCGGAGTTACGGCGGGCGCGACCCTTTTGACTCATCGGTGGCTCCTGGCTTCGGGGGTTGACGGTCCGCGGCACGCTCGCCGCTGACCGTCTTCCTCCCCATCCGCGCGCGCCGCACACGTACGGCGTGTCACAGGAATGTAACCACCGGTAATGCGGGGCCGCCGGGTCAGGGGCGGGGCGCCCGGGCCAGCTGGCGGGACTGCGCGACCAGGCGGCCGGACTCGTCCCAGACCTCCGCGTCCTCCTCGAAGTAGCCGCCGGCCAGGTTGCGGGTCGCGTGGGTGACCCGCAGCCAGCCGGGCACGGGCCTGGCGCGCAGGTGGACGGTCAGCTCGATGGTGGGCGCCCAGCCCGGCATGCCGAGGTCGAAGGTGACCGGCGGCAGCGCGTCGGCGACCAGCAGGAGCAGCAGCGGGTCGGGCTCGCGGCCGTCGGCGAGCCGGAACCAGCCCTGGATCCGCCCGTTGCCGGAGGGCTGCCCGAGCGCCCAGCCGATGGTGGCCGGGTCCAGCCGCAGGTCGAACCGCTCCAGCAGGGCGGCCTGGGCGATCAGCTCCTTGGGCGCGTGCTCGACGCCGATGCACTCGTCCGGCGGCGGCAGCTGCGGCGGCCGCGCGCTGGTGCGCACCTCGCCGTCGGCGGTGGCGAGGTCGCCGTGGCTGGCCACCACCCGCAGCCGCTCGACGCCGTCCTGGCTGAGCGAGGCGGTGCCGGTGGACAGGCCGCGGCCGGTGCGCAGCACCTCGGTGCGGACGGTGGCCGGGCCGGGGGTGGAGGCGGACAGGTAGTAACCACTGATCGACACCGGGTCCGGGTGGGTGCCGTGCTCCAGCGACAGCGCGTGTCCGGCCACCGCGAGCAGCAGTCCGCCGTTCACCCCGCCGCCGATCTGCCAGCCGGCGCCGAGCTCGGCGTCGTAGCGGCCGGCTTCCTCGGGGTGCCTGGTCAGGGCGATGCCCTGGTCGAACTCGCTGCGGATCGCGGTGGTCATCTGGGGGGACCTGCCCTTCACGCGTGGTTCCGGACGTCAAGTTACTGACAAGTAGGTCCCCACCCTACGCCGACCGGGTGAAACGCGGAACGGCCGCCGGACACCTGTTCGGGTCCGACGGCCGTCCGCGAGGTCCACCCGTCTACCGGCGGATGCTCGGCTTCAGCTCCAGGAAGCGGGCGAGCATGCCGTTGACGAAGGCCGGGGAGTCGTCCGTGGAGAACTCCTTGGCGATCTCGACGGCCTCGTCCAGGACGACGGCGTCCGGGACGCCGTCCTCCCAGATCAGCTCGTAGGCACCGAGCCGCAGGACGTTGCGGTCCACGATCGGCATCCGGTCGAGCGACCAGCCGACGGAGTACTGCTCGATCAGGTCGTCGATGCGACGAGCGTGCTGGACGTACCCCTCGATGAGCTCCATGGTGTACTCACCGACCTGCGGGGTGCCCTCGTCGGGCCTGGGCTCGCGGGCGCGGGCCACCCAGTCGGCGAGGACCTGCTGCGGGTCGACCCCGCGGTGGTCGGCCTCGAAGAGGATCTGGAAGGCCCTGGTGCGGGCCTTGCTGCGTGCGGCCGACACGGACTTACTTCACCCGGCCGAGGTAGCTGCCGTCGCGGGTGTCGACCTTGACCTTCTCACCCTTGGTGACGAAGAGCGGCACCTGGATCTCGGCGCCGGTCTCCAGGGTGGCCGGCTTGGTGCCACCGGTGGAGCGGTCGCCCTGGACGCCCGGCTCGGTCTCGGCGATGGTCAGCTCGACCGCGGCCGGGAGCTCGATGTAGAGGACCGAGCCCTCGTTCTGCGCGACGAGGGCCTCGAAGCCCTCCAGCAGGTACTTGGCGGCGTCGCCGACGACCGACGGCTCGATGGTCAGCTGGTCGTAGGTGTCCATGTCCATGAACACGAAGTTCTCGCCGTCCTTGTACGAGAACTGCATGCCGCGCTTGTCGACGTTGGCGGTCTCGACCTTGGTGCCCGCGTTGAAGGTCTTGTCGACGACCTTGCCGGTCAGGACCTCCTTGAGCTTGGTACGCACGAAGGCCGGGCCCTTGCCGGGCTTGACGTGCTGGAACTCGACGACGGACCAGAGCTTGCCGCCCTCCAGCTTGAGGACCATGCCGTTCTTGAGATCGTTCGTGGAAGCCACGGGCGCACTAACTCCTGTATAGCTGTCAAGGAACCAAGGGATTGCGTCCTGCCTCCCACGGCCCCGGGGGGCCGCGGTCACAGGGCGAGGAGCTCCTTGGTGGTGATGGTGAGCAGCTCGGGCCCGCCCTCTTCGAGGGGGCGCACGACGAGCGTGTCCTCGATCCGGACGCCGCCCCTGCCCGGGAGGTGGACCCCCGGACCGACGGTGACCGGCACGCGGCTGTCCAGTTTACCCATGTCCGACGGACCGAGGCGCGGCGCCTCCCGGATCTCCAGCCCGACGCCGTGGCCCACCGGGTGCGGGGAGGCCTCGGTGTGGCCGGCCGCCTCCAGGACCTGCCGGGCGGCCCGGTCGGGCACGCACTGCTCCACGCCCGGTCCGAGCGCCTCCCGCCCGGCTCGCTGGGCCCGGAAGACCAGCCGGTGCAGCTCCACCTGCCAGGGCGCGGGGGCCGCGCCGATCACGAAGGTGCGGGCGGTGGAGACGCCGTAGCCGCGGTACTGGGCGCCCATCACCACGGTCAGGAAGTCCCCCTCCTCCACCCGGCGGTCGGTGGGCTGGTGGGCGGCCTGGCCGGAGTGGCTGCCGGTGCCGACCGAGACCGGGAAGGCGGCCCGGTCGGCGCCGTGGTCGATCATCCGGCGCTCCAGCTCCATCGCCAGGTGCCGCTCGGTGCGGCCGACCAGGATCGACTCCAGCAGCTCGCCCAGCGCCTGGTCGGCAATCTCGGCGGCGATCCGCAGGTCGGCGATCTCGTGCTCGTCCTTGATCACCCGCAGCCGCTCGACCGTCTGGCCGAGGTCCACCAGCCGGGCCCCTTCGCTCAGGCCGCCCACCGCCCGGTGCCGGGTGACGGTCAGGTCGTGCTCCTCCACCGCCAGTCCCGACACCCCGGACCGCGCGGCGACGGCCGCGACGGCCAGCGCGGAGTCCGCCCCGGCCGCCACCGGGAGCCGGGTGACGTCCGGGGCGATCAGGTGCTCCCCGGTGTCGTCCGGCGGCAGGTCGTCCGGCAGCGCGAGCAGCGCCCGCTCCCTGGTCAGCAGCAGGCTCGCCCCGCAGGGCGCGCAGCCCGTCAGGTACCGCACGTTCGCCGCGCGGGTGATCAGCGCCGCATCGGCCCCGGCCGCACTGCAGTGCTCCCTCACCCGCTCCCGCCGCCCCGCGTACGCATCCGCCATGCGTCGAGCCTACGAACCCCCGGCCCGAAGCGCCCGCCGAGCACCCCCGGCAGAACCCCCAATACCCCTTGCACGCCCCCCTGCGCGACCGCGGCACCGTCCCCTCGGACCCACGCCCCGCCGCCCGCCGCCCGCCGCCCACGCAGCGTGCCGCCGAGGGGCCCCGCACCCCCCGGCGGCCCCTCGGACCCGACCGACCGCTACGCTCCGTCACGAATCTGTCACTGCCGGTCCTGTGCGAGTGCGACCCGGTCGCCGGCCGGCACGTCGACTTCCGCGAGGAGCGCCGACCCGGGGCGCACCCGGCCCCCGGAACGCGAACGGCGCCTCCCCACCGCGGGGAGGCGCCGTTCCGGCGTGCGCGGGCAGGCCGCTGCTCGCGGCCGGGCGGCTCAGGAGCCCTCGGGTGTCCAGCGCTTCTCGACCCCGGCGAGCTTCCAGTACCCGATCGCGATCGCCCAGACGACCACGAACAGCCCGGCGATGGCGTAGCCGACGTTGTCCAGCGAGATGTCGGCGATGAAGCCGGTGACCGGGTCGGTCAGATCGAGCTTCTCGTGCAGCACCCCGACCAGCTCGATGGTGCCGATGACGAAGGCCACCGCGATCGACAGACCGGTGATGGTCAGGTTGTAGTACACCTTCCGCACCGGGTTGGCGAAGGCCCACTGGTACGCGAAGTTCATGAACGTCCCGTCCAGGGTGTCGAACAGGCTCATCCCGGCCGCGAACAGCAGCGGCAGGCAGACGATCGCGTACCAGGGCAGCCCGGAGGCGGCGCCCGAGCCGGCCATCACCATCAGGGTGACCTCGGTCGCGGTGTCGAAGCCCAGCCCCAGCACCATGCCCACCGGGAACATCTGCCCGGGCCGGGTGATCGAACGGGTCGCCCGGTTCAGCACCCGGGCCATGAAGCCGCGCGAGTCGAGGTGCGCCTCCAGCTCCTTCTCGTCGAACTTTCCGGCCCGCATCGAGCGGAACACCCTGAGGATGCCGAGCAGCGCCGCCAGGTTGAGCGCGCCGATCAGGTAGAGGAACACGCCGGAGGTGGTCGTCCCGATCACGCCGAGCCACTTGTGGGTGGTCGACTCGTCGTCCATCAGGGTGTTCGCCAGCTGCGCGCCGCCCGCCACCAGGGCGGCCATCACCACCACCATCGAGGAGTGCCCGAGGGCGAACCAGAAGCCCACCGAGACCGGGCGCTTGCCGTCCGCCATCAGCTTGCGGGTGGTGTTGTCGATCACCGCGATGTGGTCGGCGTCGAAGGCGTGCCGCATCCCGAGGGTGTACGCGGTGATACCCAGGCCCACCCCGAAGACCTGGGTACCGACCGCGTACTTCTCGGGTGCGACCAGGAAGATCAGCGTGCCGAAGGCCACCACGTGCATGGCCACGATCACCGCCATCAGCCCGGCGGTACGGACGGTGTCCTCGCGCCGCCACTGGAAGCTGGGCAGCGCGGAGGGGGCCGGTTCGGCCCCGGCGGCAACGGTTTCGGGCAGGGTCATCTGCGGATCACGCTCCAGCACCTCGTGGAAAACCTCGTGAGATGCCGTGGCCGGTCTCCTGGCTGACGGGACGCCCGTACCCGCCTTCCCAAGCGCGCGAGGCGCCCAGTGGCTCCATGGGTACGGACGACGTTCCTCCGCGGACGGAGGAACGACCCGATCACAGTGGCGAGGGCCGCTCCGGGCTGGGACCCCTGAGGGTCCGTCACCGGTCTTCCCGAGCACCACGGCGGGGAACACCGTAGGGGCCACGCCCCGACCCGTGCAAGGTTGCGCACCTGCGCAGGTGTCCAGGATCACAGACCGCCGCCTGCGAGAATGTCCGCATGCATCTCGTACCGGCCGACCGCGCGGGCCACCGCACCATCGACGGGCACCGGGTCTGCGAGGCCATCGCCGCGATCGGCGACCCGGCCCACGTCCGGTCCTGGGCCGAGCGGTTCTCCCTGCTCGCCGACCCCGGCCGGCTCGCCCTGCTGCTCGCCCTCCACCGGGCCGGGCCGCTCGCCGTCACCGACCTCGCGGTCGCCACCGGCATGCGCGACCCCGCCGTCTCCCAGGCCCTGCGGCTGCTCCGCACGGCCGGCGTGGTCACCGGCGACCGGGACGGACGCGTGGTGCGCTACCAGCTCGTGGACGAGGCCATGCGCCCCCTCCTCGACGAGTGCGCCGCCGGCGAACACCACGAGCCCACCGCGGCCACGGGCTGACCCACCGGCCCGGCCCCGGAACCGCGCCGCGGCCGGAGCGGATGAGTACGATCATGACGTGCCGTCCCGCCCCCACGCCTGGCCCGCCGACCGGTGGAACACCCGACCGGTCAGGGCCCGCGTGCTGGCGGTCGCCCGCACCCTCACCTCGGCCACCCGGGTCCTGGACGTCCTGACCCTGCTGAACCCGGACGGCATCGAGCGGTACTTCACCGTCAACCCCGGCTCCGCCTTCGCCGACCGCGCCCTGGACGAGTACCTGCACGGCCTGCCCGGCTTCACCGTGCTGGACTGGGAGGACGCCGTCAGCCGCCGCTTCGACCTGGCCGTCGCCTGCGCCGTCCACTCCTCCATGCACCGGCTGGACGCCCGCCTCGTCGTCCTCCCGCACGGCGTCGGCTACAACCGGCTGGTCACCGAGTCCACCGGCGACACGGTCACCGCCGCGGGCCTTTCCCGCAACGAACTCACCCACCGCGGACGGGTATTCGTGGACGTCCTCGGCCTCTCCCACCCCGAGCAGCTGGACCGGCTGCGGGTCTCCTGCCCCGAGGCGCTGGACGTCGCCCGGGTGGTCGGCGACCCCTGCTTCGACCGGATGCTCGGCAGCCGGCGCTCCCGCGACGGCTACCGCGCCGCGCTCGGTGCCACCGGCGGCCGACGGCTCGTCGTCGTCAGCTCCACCTGGAGCGAGCACTCCTTGTTCGGCCGCCGCCCGGACCTCCCCCGGCGGCTGGTCCGCCGGCTCCCCGCCGACGAGTACACGGTGGCCGTCGTCCTGCACCCCAACGTGTGGAGCCGCCACGACCCCGAGGCGCTGCTCGACGACGCCCGCCGGATGGGCCTGCGCCTGATCCCGCCCCACCAGGGCTGGCAGGCCGCGCTCGTCGCCGCCGACTGCGTGATCGGCGACCACGGCTCGGTCACCGTCTACGGCGCCGCCCTGAACCACCGCACCCTGCTCGTCGCCACCGGCGCCGCCGAACTCGACCCCCGCTCCCCCGGCTACGCCTTCGGCCAGGCAGCGCCCGTCCTCGACCCGGACGGGGACCTCGCCGCCCAGGTCGAACAGGCCCTCGCCCGGGACCCGGCCGACCTGAGCGCGATCACCGACCGCTCGCTCGCCCACCGCGGCGAATCCGCCCGGCTGCTGCGCCCGCTGCTGCACTCCTTCCTGGCCGGGCTGGACGAGCCCGGGGACGAACCGGCCCTGCCGCCCTACCCCAGGCCGGCCCCGTGCCCCGGCACCGTCGACCGGCCCACCGCGTACGACGTCGAGGGCCGGAGCGAGGGCACCGAGGTCGGCCTGCGGCGCTACCCCTTCGACCCGCACGACCACGCTCCGCGCGGCTTCCACGCCCTCACCGACGAGCACCCGGGCGACGCCCTGCGCTACACCGCCGAGGTCCTGGCCCGCACCGAGGTGCACGCCGAACTCCCCGCCGCCCGCTGGCTCGCCGACTCCGCCGCCGAACTCCCCGGCCTCGCCGTCGCGGTGGCCGCCCTCGGCCCGGCCCGCCACCTGCTCCGACTGCGCACCGGCCTGCTGCTGGAGGCCCGCGCCGAACCGGACTGGACCTGCCCCGACCCCGCCGTCGACCCGCTGCTGCTCGGCTCCGCCGTGGCCTGCTGGCTCGCCGACGGCGGCGACCCGGCCGGCCTCCCCCGGCACGGCCTCACCGTCCGCACCGGCGAGCACCGCACCCGGGTGTCCTTCCGCACCGGCCCCTGAGAAGGGCGCTACTCCGGCAGCTCCCGCAGCCGCGCCCGGCTGCGCTCCGCGAGCTCCGCGTCGTCCAGCTCCTCGGCGAGGGCGAGCAGCAGGGTGTGGGCCTGCGCCTCCTTCGCGTACTGGCCGCGCTCCTCGGCCCGCCGGGCGCAATCGCCCGCGTGGGCGGCGGCGAGCTCCGGCTGCCCGAGCGCCCGGTGGGCCCGGGCGCGGACCAGCGGCAGCTTCATCAGCATGTCCTCGTCCCGTGTCCGCTCGGCCTGCGCGGTGGCCTCGGCCAGCCGGGCCAGCGCCTCCTGCGCGCGGCCGTCGGCGATCAGCGCCTGCGCCAGGTTGTAGCTCTGGACGATCTCACCGTGCTCGTCGCCCCGGTTCGCCGCCAGGGCCAGCGTGAACCGCCGCACCGCGTCGCCCGGGCGGCCGTCGGCCAGGCAGAGCAGACCGTCCGTCTCGTGGAGCACACCCACCACCCGACGGTCGGTCACCAGCGGGACCTGCTCCGCGGCGAGCGCCAACTGCTCGGCGGCGAGCCGGTATTCCTTGCGGTCGAAGTGGGCCCGGGCGAGCTGGTTGCGCATCCGGACCACGGCGGCCGGCTGGTTGTCCCACTGGGCCGACTCGATGCCGAGCCGGTGGGTGGCGATCCAGTCCTGGTAGAGCCTCCGGTCGTGGTACAGCAGCCAGAGCGACTCGCACAGCCGCCACACCTCGCCGTGCCACCCCTGCCGGGCCGCCTCCTCCACCACCGCGCGGAAGTTGGCCCGTTCCGCGTACAGCCACTCCAGGGCCGCGGTGTCGGAGGCGAAGCGGGGCAGCTCGTCGCCGCTCGGGTCCTGCAGGCGGAGCCTGCTCCCGGCCATCGCACGGTCGGCGACCGAGGCCCGGCCCCGGTAGTACGCCACGACGGCGGCGAGGAGTTCCCCGCGGTCGGCCAGTTCCCGGGTCCGGCCGTAGGCGTGCAGCCGCACCACGTCGTGGGCCCGGAAGCGGTCCTCGCGGTCGCCGTCCACCACCTCGTCCAGCACGTGGACGCCCCGCAGCTCCCCGATCGCCTGCCCGGCCCGCTCGACGCCGACCGCACGCGCCAGTTCGGCGGAGACGAAGGGGCCGGGGTGCACGCCGATCAGGTGGTAGAGCGCCCGGCCCGGCGCCGACAGCCGCTCGTAGACCAGGTCGTAGGTCGCGCCGAGATCGCTCTCCTCGTCCTCCAGCATCGCCAACCTGCCCTCCCGGTCGTGCAGTTCGGCCACCACCCGGCCGACCGGCAGGTGGTCCCGGTCCAGCAGCTGGCTCCCGACCGCGTTCAGCGCGAGGGGCAGCCCGCCGCACAGCTCGACCAGTTCCGCCAGTTCCCCGTCGGTGCCCCGCCCCGGGCCCACCCAGCCGCGCACCAGCTCGGCACCCGCCCTCGCGCTCAGCGGGCCGAGCCGGCGCACCACGGCGCCGTCCGTCCGCAGCGCCGGCAGCCGCCGCCGGCTCGCGACCACCACCAGCCCACAGGCCGGGAGCAGCGCACGGACCTCCGCGGCGTGCTCGACGTTGTCCAGGAAGAACAGGCACCGGCGCTCGGCGGTGGCGGTGCGGAACGCCGTGAACCGCTCGGCCTCCGCGGCCGGGGGCTCGGTGCCGAGGGCGCGCAGGAATCCGGCCAGCAGCTCGGGGAGGTCCACCCCGCCCTGGTGCCGGTAGGCCTTCAGGTCGGCGTAGAGGTCCCCGCCCGGGAAGTGCTCCCGGTGCTCCTCGGTGAACCTCGCGATCAGCTCGGTCTTCCCGACCCCGCCGAGGCCGGTGAACACCACGACCCCGAGTCCGCCCTCCACGACCCGGCCCAAGGCCTCGGTCAGCGCGGCGAGTTCCGGCTCCCGATTGACGAACGGGCCGTGCGGGGACCGGATCTGATGCGGCCTCGGCACCGCCCGCGGCTGGTGCAGGTGCAGCGCCCCGATGCTCCCGGCCTGCACCACGTGGCCGCCCACCGTGGCCCCCGACACGGTGTTGGCCACCTCGTGCCGCTCCATCCGCCTGCTCCCTCCGGCCGGTCGGCCCCAGCCTACGGGCTGGGCACCCGGCCGGAGGGGCACTCGGACGTCACCGGGGGGTGATCTCGCCCATCTCCGCCCAGCCGTCCAGGCCGGGGATCTCGGTCGAGACGATCCGGGGCTTGGCGGCCACCGCGTACGACAGGTCCTCCATGGCCTTGGCGAAGTGCGCGGACTCCACGTGCTCCTTGCCCGCGTCGCCGTCGCGGAACGCCTCGACCAGGACGAACTCGTTGGGGTCGTCGACGCTGCGGGACCACTCGAAGAAGAGGTTGCCGGGCTCCTGGCGGGTGGCCCGGGTGAACTCGTCGACCAGGCCCAGCCACTCCTCGGCGCGCTCGGGGCGGACCGGGAACTTGACCGTGATGAAGATCATGGGACTTCCTTTCGCTCCACGTTCACACGTGGCCGTGCGGACAGGGGCGCGCGACGCGGCGCGCTCGACGTCCATCGTCGCAGCTCAGAAGGGCTGTCCACGACACGGGGGCAACACGCGTCACGACCGGGCGCCCGTCACGCCGACTGGCAGCCCGGGCACCAGAAGAGGTTGCGGGCGGCGTGCTCCTCCGTCCGCACGTCGGTGCCGCAGACCAGGCAGGGCATGGCGGCCCGCCGGTAGACGTACACCTCGCCGCCGTGGTCGTCCACCCGGGGCGGGCGGCCCATCGCCTCGGGGGTGTGCTCCGGGCGGACGGTGTCGATCCGGCCGGCGGTGACGCCCTCGCGCATCAGGGCGACCAGGTCGGCCCAGACCGCGTCCCACTCCCGGCGGGTGAGGTCGCGCCCGGCCCGGTGCGGGTCGATGCCGTGGCGGAACAGCACCTCGGCCCGGTAGACGTTGCCCACCCCGGCCAGCACCTTCTGGTCCATCAGCAGCGCCGCGACGGTCGTCCGGCTGCCCGATATCCGGCGCCAGGCGGCCTCCGGGTCGGCGTCGGCGCGCAGCGGGTCGGGGCCCAGCCGGGCGGCGACGGCGGCCTTCTGCCCCTCGGTGACGAGCGCGCAGGTGTTGGGACCGCGCAGGTCGGCGTAGCCGTCCTCGCTCTCCAGCCGCAGCCGGATCAGCCAGACCGGCTCGGGCGCCGGGCCGGTGCCGAAGGTGAAGCCGCCGTAGAGGCCGAGGTGGACGTGCACCCAGGCGCCCTCCTCGAAGCCGAGGAAGAGGTGCTTGCCGGTGGCCGCCGCGCCGGTGAGCAGCTGCCCGTCGATCACCTTGGCCTCGTCGGCGAACCGGCCCTGCGGGCTGGAGACCCGCACCGGGCGGCCGCCGAAGGCCTTCCGGTTCTCGGTGGCGAGGCGGTGGATGATGTGGCCTTCGGGCACGGGCGTCGGCTCCTCCGGGCGCGGCGACATGACCCGTCCATCATCGCAGCCGGCTCCGACAGCTCCGCGACGCCGCAGGCCGGCGGCCCGGCGGGCCGGGAAGGGCGCGGCTCCGCGGGCCGGGGCGGCGGTTCAGCGGACCGGGATGCCCATCAGCCGGGCCAGGATGACGCGGTCCAGCTCGGCGGCCGTCCCGGCCACGTCCAGGGAGGAGTTGTCGATGATCGGCAGCCCGGAGTTGTACCAGCCGGCCATCCGCCCGTGGATGCGGGCGACCTCCTCGTCCCCGAGGCGGCGGTTGCCGCTGCGCCGGGCGTTGCGGTGCAGGACGGAGTCCAGGCTGGGCAGCAGGACGACCGGGATCATGCCGGGGCCGATGTGCCGCTTCCAGCCGCCGAGGCCGATCGCCGGGCGGTCCGGGAAGACGGCGTCGTCGATGATGCAGGAGATGCCGTTGGCCAGGTAGTTGCGGCAGGCGAAGCCGCAGGTGCGGCGGGCCAGCCGGTACTGCGCCTCGGAGGCGTTGTTCCAGCCGGACTGCGGGTTGGCGAAGCCGGACTGCACCCACTCGCGGACGTCGTCCAGGCTGATGTGCGCGGTCGGGGTGGGCCGCCGCTCGGCCCAGTGGCGGGCGACGGTGGTCTTGCCGGCCCCGGCCGGTCCGATCAGCAGGACGGCGATCGGCCCGGTGGCCGCGTGCTGCCGCGGCGGGTGGGTGGGCAGTTGGACGGGCGCGCCGGACGGCAGCACGAAGTGCCCGGTGCCGCCGGCGGGCACCGGGGCGCTCGGCACGGGTGCGGCCGCGGGGGCCGGAGCGGAACGGGCGACGGGCCCGGGAGCGGCGGGGGCCGCGGGTGCCGGCCGGACCGGCGGGGACGGAGGGGCGAGCGGCGCCCCCGGCGACGTCCCCCGTGTCCCGCCCCCCGGCGGCACCGGTGGAGCGACGGGACGCGGCGGGACCTGCCCACCTCCGGCGTACTGCGTCACGGCACCTCCCGACACCTCTCAGCGGGGACACTACACGGCGGCCCGGCGGCGGGCACAGTCCGCCGCCGGGCCACCGCCCGTACCCTCAGCGGGTGGTGAGCCGCTCGGCCAGCGCGCGCAGCGCCAGCTCGTAGGAGCCGAGCCCGAAGCCGGCGATGGTGCCGGAGGCGACCGCGGCGATCACCGAGGTGTGCCGGAAGGTCTCCCGGGCGTACGGGTTGGAGATGTGCACCTCGATCAGCGGCGCGGTGCGCTGGGCCGCGGCGTCCCGCATCGCGTACGAGTAGTGGGTGAACGCGCCGGGGTTGATCACCACCGGCACCTGCCCGTCGGCCGCCTCGTGCAGCCACTCCACCATCTGCTGCTCGGAGTTGGTCTCGTGCACCTCGACCTCGAAGCCGAACTCCTTGCCCAGCGCGGTGCAGCGCTCGACCAGTCCGGCGTACGAGGTGGCGCCGTAGACGTCCGGCTCCCGGCTGCCCAGCCGGCCCAGGTTGGGGCCGTTGAGCACCATCACCCTGGTCACGCCGAGACCTCCGCGTACGCGGCGACCAGCAGCGACGGGTCGGGGCCCTCCAGCACCGAGGTCTTGCCCAGGCCGTCCAGCACGATGAAGCGGATCAGGTCGCCGCGCGACTTCTTGTCGATCTTCATCGCGTCCAGCAGCTTCGGCCAGGCGTCCGCCCGGTAGCTCAGCGGCAGGCCGACCGAGGCCAGCACGGTGCGGTGCCGGTCGGCCGTCTCGTCGTCCAACCGCCCGGCCAGGCGGCCGAGTTCGGCGGCGAAGACCATGCCGATGGAGATCGCGGCGCCGTGCCGCCACTTGTACCGCTCGTTGCGCTCGATGGCGTGGCCGAGGGTGTGGCCGTAGTTGAGGATCTCGCGGCGGCCGGACTCCTTGAGGTCCCCGGAGACCACGTCGGCCTTGACCTGGATGGCCCGGCGGATCAGCTCGACGGTGTGCGGCCCGGCCGGCGTCCTCGCGCCCTCCGGGTCGGCCTCGATCAGGTCGAGGATGGCCGGGTCGGCGATGAAGCCGCACTTGATGACCTCGGCCAGGCCGGAGACGTAGTCGTGCTTGGGCACGGTCTCCAGGGTGCCGAGGTCGGCCAGCACGCCCACCGGCGGGTGGAAGGCGCCGACCATGTTCTTGCCCTCGGCGATGTTGATGCCGGTCTTGCCGCCGACGGCCGCGTCGACCATGCCGAGCAGCGTGGTGGGCATGGAGATCCAGCGCACCCCGCGCAGCCAGGTGGCGGCGACGAAGCCGGCCAGGTCCGTGGTGGCCCCGCCGCCGAGGCCGACGACCACGTCGCTGCGGGTGAAGCCGGTCTGCCCGAGCACCGACCAGCAGTACGCGGCGACCTCGACGCTCTTGGCTTCCTCGGCGTTGGGCACCTGCAGCGCGATGGCCTCGTAGCCCTCGCCGACCAGGTCGTCGCGGATCGCGTCGGCGGTGGCGGCCAGCGCCTCCGGGTGGATGATCGCGACCCGCTTGGCCCGGGTACCGATCAGCGGCGCCAGCTCACCGAGCAGCTGGTGCCCGATCAGCACGTCGTACGGGTCGTGGCCGGCGCTGCCGCCGACGTGGATCCTGACGGTGGTGTCAGTCATGGGGGGTCTTCAGCTCCAGTGCTTCCAGTACGGCGTCCGCGACCTGCTCCGGGGTGCGCCCGGCGGTGTCGACCACGGCGGTGGCCACCTCCAGGTAGAGGGGGCGGCGGGCCTCCATCAGCTCGCGCCAGCGGGCCCGCGGATTGACGGCCAGCAGCGGGCGCGGGGCGTCCAGGCCGACCCGCTTGACGGCGTCGGCGAGCGGCACCTCCAGGAGGACCACCGGCAGCTCGTGCAGCAGCGCGCGGGTGGCCTCGGCCAGCACCGCGCCGCCGCCGAGCGCCAGGACCCCGTCGTGCCCCTCGGCGGCCGCGCGCACGGCCGCCGCCTCCAGCGCGCGGAAGTGCGGCTCGCCCTCGTCGACGAAGATGTCCGGGATGGGCTTTCCGACGGTCGCCTCGATGTCGGCGTCGGTGTCCCGGAAGCCCACGCCCAAGCGCTCGGCCAGGAGCCGCCCGACGGTGGACTTGCCACTGCCGGGCGGGCCGACCAGCACCACAACGGGACTGGTCATCGGATGATCAGGTTGTCGAGGTAGCTCTGCACGTTGCGGCGGGTCTCGGAGACGTTGTCGCCGCCGAACTTCTCGTTCACCGCGTCCGCCAGCACCAGCGCGACCATCGCCTCGGCGACGATGCCCGCGGCCGGCACCGCGCAGACGTCCGAGCGCTGGTGGTGCGCCTTGGCCGGCTCGCCGGTGCGCACGTCCAGGGTCTGGAGCGCCCGCGGCACGGTGGCGATCGGCTTCATCGCGGCGCGCACCCGCAGCACCTCACCGGTGGACAGGCCGCCCTCGGTGCCGCCGGAGCGGCCGGAGGTGCGCTTGACGCCCTCGGCGGTCGGGACGATCTCGTCGTGCGCCTTGGAGCCCGGCACCCGGGCCAGCTCGAAGCCGTCGCCGACCTCGACGCCCTTGATCGCCTGGATGCCCATCAGCGCGGCGGCCAGCCGCGCGTCCAGCCGGCGGTCCCAGTGCACGTGCGAGCCGAGGCCCACCGGCACGCCGTACGCCAGCACCTCGACCACGCCGCCCAGGGTGTCGCCGTCCTTGTGGGCCTGGTCGATCTCGGCGACCATCGCCTTCGAGGCGTCGGCGTCCAGGCAGCGCACCGGGTCGGCGTCCAGTCGCGCCTCGTCCGAGGGCAGCGGCACCACACCGGCCGGCGCCTTGGCGGCGGCCAGCTCGACCACGTGGCTGACGATCTCGATCCCGGCCACCTCGCGGAGGTACGCGCGGGCGACGGCGCCCAGCGCGACCCGGGCGGCCGTCTCCCGGGCGCTGGCGCGCTCCAGGATCGGCCGGGCCTCGTCGATCGAGTACTTCTGCATGCCGGCCAGGTCGGCGTGGCCGGGCCGGGGGCGGGTGAGCGCCTCGTTGCGGGCCAGGCCCGCCAGCACCTCGGGGTCGACCGGGTCGGCCGACATGACCTGCTCCCACTTCGGCCACTCGGTGTTGCCGACCATGACCGCGACCGGGCTGCCCATGGTCAGACCGTGCCGGACGCCGCCGAGGAAGGTCACCTCGTCCTGCTCGAACTTCATCCGCGCCCCGCGGCCGTAACCGAGCCGGCGGCGCGCCAGCGCGTCGGCCACCACAGCGGTGGTGACCGGTACACCGGCGGGCAGGCCTTCCAGCGTCGCGACGAGTGCGGGGCCGTGCGACTCCCCCGCCGTCAGCCAGCGCAACGTACCCAACGGAGCTCCTTCATCAGCGGACCGGACCTCGGCACCGCCGGGGCCCGCCCCGGGCGTGCCTTGTGCCTGAATCCTTTCATGCCCCAGCAGCACCTGGGGGCACAGTCCGCGTGCCGGACGGCAACCGGCCACCATCCGGCCGGGAACCACCCGGGGAACCGGCCGCAGGACGGGCCCGGCACCCGGCCGGAGGACCGGGTCCGCGGACCGGCGCCCCGCCACTCGGCGCGGGGGCTCAGTGCCCGGCGAGCGCCTTCTCCCCCGCCTCGCGCATCGCCGCCAGCGGCCCGGGCGTCCGCCCGGTGAAGGCCTCGCTCTGCAGCACCGCCTGGTGCACCAGGAGGTCCAGCCCGCCCAGGACGGTCGCCCCGCGCCCGGCGCAGGCGGCGGCCAGCGCCGTCGGCCACGGGTGGTACAGCACGTCGAACAGCGCGCCCGGCTCGGCGGGCAGCGCCTCGGCGAAGACGTCCGTCGCGCCGACCGGCGTGGTGGAGACGGTCAGCGGCCGGGCCAGCGCCTCGGCGCCGCGCTCCCAGTCGGCGGTGCGGACGGCCACGCCCAGCCGCTCGCCCAGCTCGGCCATCTCCCGGGCCCGCTCGGCACTGCGCACGTAGACCGTCACCTCGCCGGTGCAGATCTGGGCGAGCGCGGCCAGCGCCGAGGAGGCGGTGGCCCCGGCGCCCAGGACGGCCGCCTCGGGCACCTCGGTGATCCCGCGCTCGCGCAGCGCGTTGACCAGCCCGGGAACGTCGGTGTTGTCCCCGGTGCGCCGACCGTCGGCGGTGAACACCACGGTGTTCACCGCGTCCACCGAGCGGGCCGTCGCACTGACCTCGTCGAGCAGCGGGATGATCGCCCGCTTCAGCGGCATGGTGAGCGACAGCCCGGCCCACTCGGCCTCGTCCAGCGCGGCGACGAACCCGGGCAGCCCGGCCTCGTCGACCTCGAAGCGGTCGTAGCGCCAGCCGTCCAGTCCGAGCGCCGCGAAGGCGGCCCGGTGCAGGTCCGGCGAGAGCGAGTGGGCGATCGGCGAACCGAGAACGGCCGCCCGGTGCTTGCTGGTCAACGCTGCCTCTCCGCGAACTGGCGGACTGTCGTCCGGCCGTGGCTACTTCTTGGTGGTGCAGTGGCCGCGCGTCTCGTCGAAGCCCTGCCCGGCCGACTGGCAGTACTCCTTGACGTTGGCGTAGTGCTCCTTGCTCGTCTCGGCGAACCGGGTCTTGGTCGGGGACATCGCGATGAAGTACAGCCACTTCCCGTCCGCCGGGTGCAGCGTCGCGGTGAGCGCCTCGTCGCCGGGGTTGGAGATCGGACCGGGCGGCAGGCCCGGGTTGATGTAGGTGTTGTACTTGTTGGACGCGTCGTCCATGTCCTTCTTGTCGAGGTCCTTGCGGTTTAGCGAGTACTGGAGCGTGGTGTCCATGCCCAGCCGGTGGTTGATCTCGCCGCCGGCCGCCAGCCGGTTCTGGATGGTCTTGGCCATCTTGGCGAAGTCTTCCGGGTTGTTGCCCTCGCGCTGGAGGATGCTCGCCTCGATGAGCACCTCGTAGCCGGTCTTCAGCCCCACCGAGGCGGCCTGGGCGTCCAGGTCGGCGTACTTCTCGGTGGCGTTCTTCACCATCTGCTTGAGCAGGTCCTCGGGCTTCATGCCCTCGGCGATGTTGTAGCGGGTCGGCCAGAGGAAGCCCTCGATGTTGCCGTTGGCGTACGGCGGCAGGCCGAGGTCGTTGACCTGGGCCTTGGCGACGCCCGCCGTGGTGCCCGCCTGCAGCTTCAGCTTGGTGTCGATGAGGGTGTAGATCTCGGTGGAGTTCTTGCCCTCGGGGACGACGATCGCCGCGCCGCCCGCCTGGGCCAGCAGCTCCTTGAGCGCGGCCGCGGCCGGCATCTCCTTCTTCAGCCCGTAGTAGCCGTACTGGATGGTGCCGCACTTGGGCTCGGCCTTGCAGGCCGCGGAGAACGCGTCGACGCTCTTGACCACCCCGGCGTTCTTCAGCGCCAGGCCGATCTGCCCGCCGACCGCGCCCTTCTTGACCTCGACCTGGACGGAGCCGGTGCCCTCGCCGGTGAAGTCCGCCGGCGGGCCGAAGTGGCTCTGGTAGAAGCCGTAGCCCCACCAGCCGGCCCCGCCCACGGCGCCGAGCAGCACCAGCGCGACCAGCAGACAGGCGCCGCCGTTGCGGCGGCCCGACTTCTTGCCCTTCTCCTTGCGCTTCTTCTGGGCCTCGCGGGACTCGTCCTGCTCCCCGAGGAAGGCGGCCTCCCCGGCCTCGGCGTGCTCGTCGAGGTAGCCGTCGTCCTCGTGGCGGACGTCCTGGTGGCGGACGTCCTGGTGGCCGTCCCACTCGTCCGTGCCGGCCTCGCGCGGGGCACCGACCGGGTCGGCGCCGGCCTCCAGCGCGGCGGCCTCGGCCTCCCAGTCGATCCCGTCCGGGCCCGGGCCGGACGCCGGCGCGGGCGCGGGCGCCGGGGCCTCCGGCTGCTGCCGCCGTCGCCGCCGCGGCGTCTGCTGCTCCTGCTGGGGAGCCTGCTGGGACTGGTCCTGCTGGGGCTGGGCGTGCTGCTGGGGCAGGGGCACCTGCTGCTGGGGGGCCTGCTGCTGGGCGGCCTGCTGGCCGCCGGGGAAGCCCTGCTGGTAGCCCTGCTGCGGCGTCGGCGCCTGCTGCTGGGGCATCTGCTGCTGCGGATAGCCCTGCTGCACCTGCTGCTGCGCGTACCCCTGCTGGGGGTAGCCCTGCTGCTGCACCTGCTGCTGCGGCACCTGCTGGGGGTAGCCCTGCTGACCGCCCGGGTAACCCTGCTGCGGCATCTGCGCCTGCTGCTGCGGATAGCCCTGCTGCGCCATCATCTGCTGCTGCATCTGCGGCGTCATCTGCTGCTGGGCGTACCCCTGCTGCACGTCCCCGTACGGCTGCTGCTGGGCCGCCTGGCCCTGCTGCGGGTACTGCTGCTGCCACTGGCCGTCCTGCTGGCCGGGGACCGGCTGCCGGCCGTCGTACCCGGGATCACCGGGGTGCCACGGCTCGCCCTGGGGGCCGTAGCCCCCACCCAGATCGGTCATCGATCCCCTTAACCGACGGTGACGACCGGAGGATCAAACCGGCCGTCCGGGACGACGCCGTCCCGGCTGATTCTCGAACCGGCGTGCTAGCGCAGCGCCTGGAGGGAGACGTTACCGTACCGCAGCCTTACCCCCGGCCGGGCGGACGCACGGTCAGTGAGCGATCTCACCGACGGCACACAACACCGTTACGGTGCCCCCGACACCGTCACGGCGTCCCCGCACCGGACCCGGACGGCACCCCGGCCCCGCCCGCGCCCCCCGGGCCGGAGGACGCCGGGGAGGACGGGCCCGCGGCCGGGGCAGTGGGCCTGGCCGCCGCCCGGTTGGCGTTGAACTCGGCCACGTTGCGTTGCTGAACGTCGAAGCTGTCGGTGAAGCGGGTGTCCCCCGGCTTCACGGTGACGAAGTACAGCCAGTCCCCCGGCGTCGGGTCCAGCGCGGCCAGGATCGCCTGCCGCCCGGGGTTGGAGATCGGGCTCGGCGGCAGCCCGGGGTGCTGGTAGGTGTTGTACGGGGAGTCCAGCTTGGTGTCGGTCACCGAGGTGTTCAGGGTCGAGCGGCCGAGCGCGTAGTTGATGGTGGAGTCCAGTTGCAGGGGCATGCCCTTGGCCAGCCGGTTGTAGATCACCCGGGCCACCTTGCCCATGTCCTCGGTGTTGTCGGCCTCGCCCTGGACCATGCTGGCCACGGTGATCAGCCCGTACACGCTCTGCCCGAGGTTCTGCGCGACCACGGTGGCGTCGTCCCGGCCGAACTCCCTGCCGGCCCGGTCCACCATCTGCTTCAGCAGGTCGAAGGCGGTGGTGCCCTCGGTGACGCTGTACGTCGCCGGGAAGAGGTAGCCCTCCGGGCTGCCGTTGGTGAAGTCGGGCAGGCCGAGTTCGGCGCCCTGGTCCTGGGCGGTCTTCTGGGCGGTGCCCGCGGGCAGGTTCAGCTTCCGGTCGATGGCCGCGTAGATCTGGTAGCCGCGCCAGCCCTCGGGGATGGTCAGGCCGTTGGCGTTGGCCGGGTCGATCAGGATCGCCAGCGCCGCCGCGGCCGACATCTTCTGCTTCAGCGTGTACGTCCCGGGCTGGATCCGCCCGGCCGCCGCCGCGCTGCCCTTCGCGGCCCGGGTGAAGGCGAGCGAGCTGGCCACCACCCCGTTGCGGACCAGCGCGGAGGCGATCTGGGAGAGGCCGGCGCCCTCCGGGACGGAGACCTGCACGCTGCCGGTGCCCTGCCCGGCGAAGTCGGCGGCGGCCGGGGGTTTGCGCTGCGCCTGGAGCCAGGTGTACCCGGTCAGCCCGATCCCGCCGAACACCGCGATCAGCGCGAGCGCGGTGAGCCCGCAGGCCAGCCCGTTGCGCCGTCGGTGCGGATCCGGCGCATCGAAGCGCGGGCGGGGCGCGCCCGGCGGACGGCCCTCCGGTTCCAGCACCGGCGCGCCCAGATGCCCCGGCGTGAGCCCCGGGTGGAAGTCCTGGTCGGTCATGGCTCGCGCCCCCTCGGCGGTCCCGGATCGATCCGGGTCGTTATCAATCGATATGAATCGATCCATAACGGACACGGAAGCGAACGAAAAGGGGTCCGTGCGGACGCGTCCGCACGGACCCCTCAAACGGGACGTTAGATCAGACCGGTCAGCCGACCGCCTCGACGCTCTCACCGGGCGGGCGTCCGCTCACCCGTTCGGACTCAAGGGCGGTCTGGAGGATCACCACCGCGGCGGCCTGGTCCACCACCGAGCGGCCCTTCTTCGCCTTGACCCCCGAGGCGCGCAGCCCGTGGGTCGCGGTGACGGTCGACATCCGCTCGTCCACCAGCCGCACCGGCACCGGGTAGAGCCGGTCGGCCAGCCGGGCCGCGTACGCCCGGACCTTCTCCGCCGCCGGACCCTCCTTGCCGCTGAGCGAGCGCGGCAGCCCGACGATCACCTCCATCGCGCCGTACTCGTCGACGATGGCGGCGATCCTGGCCTGCGACTTCACCCCGGCCGGGACGGTCTCCACGGGCGTGGCGAGCACCCCGTCGGGGTCGCAGGACGCGACCCCGATCCGGGCGTCCCCGACGTCGACGGCGATCCGCCGCCCACGCCGGAAGGGCCTCTCCTCCTGCTCCATCAGCTGGCGCGCTCCGCGACCAGGCCGCGCACCGCGGCGATGGCCTCGCCGACCGCGGCCGGGTTGGAGCCGCCGCCCTGGGCGACGTCGTCCTTGCCGCCACCGCCGCCGCCGAGGGTCTTGGCGGCGGTCCGGACCAGCTCGCCGGCCTTGATGCCGCGGCCGCGGGCTTCCTCGTTGGTGGCGATGACGGTCAGCGGGCGGTCATTGGCCACCGTGAAGGCGGCGACCACGGCCGGGCGCGAGCCGAGGCGGCCGCGCACGTCCAGGACCAGCTTGCGCAGCTCGTCCGCGCCCACGCCGTCGGCGACCTGCGCGGCGACCACGGCGATGCCGTGCACGTCCTCGGCCGAGTCGGCCAGACCCGCCGCGGCGGCCAGCACCTTCTCGGCGCGGAAGCGCTCGATCTCCTTCTCGGCGTCCTTGAGCTTGGCGAGCATGCCCGAGATCTTCTCCGGCAGCTCCTCCGGGCGGCCCTTGACCAGCTCGGTGAGCTGGGCGACCACGGTGTGCTCACGGGCCAGGAAGCGGTACGCGTCGGTGCCGACCAGCGCCTCGACGCGGCGCACGCCGGAGCCGATCGAGGACTCGCCGAGCAGCTTCACCAGGCCCAGCTGGGCGGTGTTGCCGACGTGGGTGCCACCGCACAGCTCCTTGGAGAAGTCGCCGATGGTCACGACCCGGACCTCGTCGCCGTACTTCTCGCCGAACATGGCGATGGCGCCGGCCTTGCGGGCCTGGTCCATCGTCATGACCTCGGCGGTGACCTCCAGCTCACGGCCCAGCACGTCGTTGATCTTCTGCTCGACGTCGACCAGCACGCTGCCCGGGACGGCGGCGGGCGAGCCGAAGTCGAAGCGGAAGCGGCCGGGGGCGTTCTCGGAGCCGGCCTGGGCGGCCGTCGGGCCGAGCGCGTCGCGCAGCGCCTGGTGGGTCAGGTGGGTGGCCGAGTGGGCACGGGCGATCGCCCGGCGGCGCTCGATGTCGATCGTGGCGTACGCCGAGGCGCCCAGCACGACCTCGCCGAACAGCACCCCGCCGGAGTGCACGACGACGCCCGGGACGGGCTGCTGCACGTCGCGGATCTCCACCACCGCGCCGGACTCCAGCCGGATCCGGCCCTGGTCGGCGAGCTGGCCGCCGCCCTCGGCGTAGAACGGGGTGCGGTCGAGGATGATCTCGACCTCGTCGCCCTCGGAGGCGGCCGGCGACGGGACGCCGTCCACCAGCAGGCCGACCACGGTGGCCTCGCCCTCGGTGAGGGCGTAGCCGGTGAAGACGCTGGCGCCGGACTTGTCGGCGACCTCGCGGTACGCGGCGACGTCGGCGTGGCCCATCTTCTTGGCCTTGGCGTCCGCCTTGGCCCGGTCCCGCTGCTCCTGCATCAGGCGGCGGAAGCCGGACTCGTCCACCTGGAGGCCCTGCTCCTCGGCCATCTCCAGGGTGAGGTCGATCGGGAAGCCGTAGGTGTCGTGCAGCTTGAACGCCTGCTCGCCGGAGAGCACCGCGCCGCCGGCCTGCTTGGTCTCGGTGACCGCGACGTCCAGCAGGTTGGTGCCGGCCTTCAGGGTCTGGAGGAAGGCGCCCTCCTCGCCGACGACGACCGTCTCGATGCGCTTGCGGTCGCTCTCCAGCTCGGGGTACTGCGGGGCCATCGCCTTGATCGCGACGTCGATGAGCTCCTTGGCCACCGGCTCGGTGGCGCCCAGCAGGCGCATGTTGCGGATGGCGCGGCGCAGGATGCGGCGCAGCACATAGCCGCGGCCCTCGTTGCCGGGGGTGACGCCGTCGCCGACCAGCATCAGCGCGGTGCGGATGTGGTCGGTGACCACGCGCAGCGAGATGTCCGACTTGTGGTCGGCGCCGTAGGTGTGGCCGGTGAGCTCGGCGGCGCGGTCGAGGATCATCCGGCTGGTGTCGATCTCGAAGAGGTTGTCGACGTCCTGCAGGATGGCGGCGAGGCGCTCCAGGCCGAGGCCGGTGTCGATGTTCTTGCTCGGCAGGTCGCCGAGGATCTCGAAGCCGTCCTTGCCGTCGCCGTGGCCGCGCTCGTACTGCATGAAGACCAGGTTCCAGATCTCCAGGTAGCGCTCGCCGTTGACGGCCGGGCCGCCCTCCTCGCCGTACGCGGGGCCGCGGTCGTAGTTGATCTCCGAGCACGGGCCGCACGGGCCGGGGACGCCCATCGACCAGAAGTTGTCCTTCATGCCCAGGCGCTGGATGCGCTCCGAGGGCACGCCGATGACGTCACGCCAGATCTGCTCGGCCTCGTCGTCGTCCTTGTAGACGGTGATCCAGAGCTTCTCCTTCTCCAGGCCGTAGCCACCGTCCGCGACGGGCGTGGTGAGCAGGTCCCACGCGAACTTGATGGCTCCTTCCTTGAAGTAGTCGCCGAAGGAGAAGTTGCCGCACATCTGGAAGAAGGAGCCGTGCCGGGTGGTCTTCCCGACCTCCTCGATGTCCAGGGTGCGCACGCACTTCTGGACGCTGGTGGCGCGCGAGAACTGCGGCTTGACCTCGCCCAGGAAGTAGGGCTTGAACGGCACCATGCCGGCGTTGACGAGCAGCAGGGTGGGGTCGTCGGCGACCAGGGACGCCGACGGAACGACGGTGTGGCCGCGCTCCTCGAAGAAGCGCAGCCAGCGGCGGCGGATCTCAGCCGACTCCATTAGTGGTCCTTCCGGTTCGGGGTGCCGCCCCGCGGCGGCAGGGCGCGGCGGGGCGTTTCTTCAGTGGTCCGGGGGGTGGTACGGGAGCTGCGGGACGGAGGCAGGGCGGCGGCCGGGCTACCGGGCGCCGCCGAGATAGCTCGGTACTGCGGCTCGCCGGAGGGGGGTAGCGCGGAACGCTTCCCCAGAAGGGACCGGCGGTCGCCGCGGGGCTCCACCACGGCGGTGCCGTGCAGCCCGAGGTCGTCCTTCAGCTGCTCCTCGCGCTCGGCCATGCCGGCCTGCACGTCCCGGGCGAACTGCTTGGCCAGGTCGCCCAGGTGCAGCGCGCCGCGGGCGGCGGTGCCGGAGAGGCTGTCCGGGGTGAGCCGGTGCACGGCCTCGTTGGCCTTGTTCATGGCCCAGACGGTGGCGCCGGCGCCGACCGCCATCCAGAAGATGCGTCGCACCATGCCGTCAGCCCCTCACCGCGCGCCGGACCCGGGAGAACAGGCCGCTCCTGGGCGCGGTCGCGGCGCGCACCTCGGCCCGGATCAGCCGGGCCAGCTCCTCGCGCTCGCCGGCCTGCGCCGGCACCGGCGGCAGACCGCCCTGCTGCCGGGCGACGGCCTTGCGCACGCCGTAGCTGAACGCCGCGACCTTCACCAGCGGTCCGCCCAGGGTGGCGGCCACGGTGGAGGAGAGCGCGTTGGCGTTGGCGGCGGCGTCCTGCACGTTGGCGGTGATCTCGTCGACCCGCTCCAGCTGCTCGTTGGCGCTGCGCACCGCGGCGCCCGCGTCGGTCAGCAGCGGAACGGCCTGTTCGGTGACCGCGGAGACCAGGACGGTGGCCTCCTTGAGCACTCGCGAGAGGCGGACCAGCACCACGGCGAGCAGGGTGACCAGGACCGCCCAGAACACGGCGACGAGCAATCCGGCCAGCTCTCCCACGGACACCTTTGCGCGCTCCCTCGCCTTGCAGTTCTCCTGGGCCTGTCAGACAGGCCCCAGCAGGAAACCCTATCGCGCCCGGGCCCGGTTTCCGGACCGGGTTGTTCGCCCGGCGATCCGGTCGGGTGTGCGATCCGCGCGCGTAACCTACCGATCGGTCACCTCGTTCTGCCTGGCAGGCCGTCGCCCGTACGGCCCGACGCACGTCCGGACCCCGACCGGTCCGGCCTGGAGCACGGGGAGCAGCCTTTGGCCGGGGACTGGACAGCACCGCCCGGGGAGCCCGCGGCGGGGCCGCACGGGCCGGAGCCCGGACGGCTGCCGGCCGAGGTGACCGGCTTCGTCGGGCGGCGGGGCGAACTGGCCGAGCTGGCCGGGCTGCTGGACTCGGCCCGGCTGGTGACCGTCACCGGGCCGGGCGGCGTGGGCAAGAGCCGGCTGGCCCTGCGCGCGGCGGCCCGGGCGGCCGACGCCTTCCCGGACGGCACCTGGCTGGTGGACGTGGCCCCGGTGCAGGATCCGCTGCTGCTCGGCCACGCTGTCCTGGAGGCGCTGCGGCTCGCCGACGGCTCCGCCCGTCCGCCGCTGGACGTCCTGATCGAGCGGCTGGAGGGCCGGTGCCTGCTGCTGGTGCTGGACGGCTGCGAGCACCTGGTGGAGGCCTGCGCCGAGCTGGCCGACGCGCTGCTGCGGGCGCTGCCCGGCCTGCGGCTGCTGACCACCAGCCGCACCGCCCTGCGGGCCTCGGGCGAGCACCTGCTGGCCCTCACACCGCTGCCGGTCGGCCCGGCGCCGTCCGGCCCGGTGCGGCCGGACGCGCTGCCGGACGCGGTACGGCTGTTCGTCGAGCGGGCCGGGGCGGTGCTGCCGTCCTTCGAGGTGACGGAGGCCAACGCGGAGGCGGTCGCGCTGCTCTGCCGCCGGCTGGACGGCATCCCGCTGGCCCTGGAGCTGGCCGCCGGCAGGCTGCGCGCGCTGTCGGTGGAGCAGGTCACCGCCCGGCTGGACGACCGTTTCCGGCTGCTCACCTGCGGCTCCCGGACGGCCCTGCCCCGGCACCGGACGCTGCGCACGACGGTCGGCTGGAGCCATGAGCTGTGCACCGTGCAGGAACGTTTACTCTGGGCCCGCCTGTCGGTCTTCGCCGGCGGATTCGACCTGGAGGCCGCCGAGTACGTCTGCGTCGGCGAGGGCATCGAGACCGAGGACGTCCTCGACCTGCTCGACGAGCTGGTCGCCCAGTCCGTGGTGCTGCGCGAGGACAGCGCCTTCGGCGTGCGCTTCCGGCTGCTGGACACCCTGCGCGAGTACGGCGGCCAGTGGCTGCGCGCCGCCGGCGAGGAGCAGCGGCTGCTGCGCCGCCACCGGGACTGGTACCTGGGCGTCGCCACCTGGGGCGAGGTCGAGTGGTTCGGCCCCCGGCAGGCGGAGACCGCCGAGCGCACCGGGCTCGCCCACGGCAACCTGCGCGCGGCGCTGGAGTTCTGCCTCGCCGAACCGGGCGAGGAGCAGATCGCCCTGCTGCTGGCCGGCACGCTCTGGTTCTACTGGATCGGCTGCGGCCACCTCGCCGAGGGCCGGCACTGGCTGGACCGCGCGCTCGCACTGGACCGCGAGCCCACCGAGGCCCGGGCCAAGGCCCTCTGGGTGACCGGCTACATGGCCACCCTCCAGGGCGACCTCGGCTTCGCCCGCCCGGCACTGGAGGAGTGCCGCCGCCAGGCGCTGGACACCGGCGACGACCGGGCGCTGGCCTACGCCGTCCACCGCCAGGGCTGCGTCGCCCTGGTCGGCGACGACCCCGACCGGGCCGCCGAACTGTTCGAGGAGGCGCTCTGGCACTACCGGACCATCGGCGAGCTCAACAGCAACGTGGTGATGGCCATGCTGGAGCTGGGCCTGGCCCACCTCTTCCAGGGCGATCCGGACAGCGGCGAGCTCTGGTTCGGCCAGGCCCGCGAGCTGTGCGAGGAGCACGGCGAGCAGTGGGCCTACGGGTACGTGCTCTACGCGATGGCGTTCTCGCACTGGCTGGACGGCGCCGTGCAGCCCGCCCGGGTGCTGGCCCGGGAGTGCGTGCGGCTGAACCACCTCTTCCGCGACCTGCTCGGCATCGTGCTGGGCATCGACCTGCTGGCCCTGCTGGAGACCGAGCCGAGCGGACCGGGCGAGCCGGGCGACCTGCGCGAGGCCCGGGTGCTGCAGGGCGCCGCGCACCGGATCTGGCGCACGGTCGGCAACCCGTTCCTGGGCTCGCGGAACTTCTTCGGCCCCCACCAGGAGTGCGCCGAGCGGGCGCTGGCCGGGCTGACCGCCCAGGAGTACGAAGGGTGCTACCAGGCCGGGACCCTGCTGGACCTGGACGCGGCGGTCACCCGGGCGCTCGGCGGCGGAGGCCGGACGCAGGGCCCGGAAGCGGCACGGGGCCCCCGCTCGGTGCCGCCCCCGCCGGCGCCCCCGCCGGCACCTTCGACGGCGCGGAATAGTTGAAACTTGCCGATTGCTTGAGGAGGCAAGGAACTGCCCGGAAGGAGCATCATGGCCGTCCACAACGCCGCCAACGAGTACCGCATGGCGAAGTTCTACTTCGATTCCAAGGCGTACACCGACGCGGCGCGCACGCTCGAAGGTGTCCTGGCCGAGGAGCCGACCAACCTCTCCGTCCGGATGCTGCTGGCCCGCAGCTACTTCCACTCGGCCCAGCTCCGCCGCGCCGAGGCCGAGCTGCTGCGGATCCTGGAGGCCGACCCGGCCGAGGACTACGCCCGGCTGATGCTCGGCCGCACCCTGGAGCGCCAGGGCCGGCCCGAGGAGGCCCGCCCGCACCTGCGGCTGGCCGCCGCGATGACCGGCGAGAGCATCTGACCGCCGCGGGAAGGACCGCACGGAAAAGGGGCGAGCCCCCGTCGCCTCGAAAGGCGGCGGGGGCTCGCTCGTGGTGCCGCGAAGAGCGGAGCCGGGTCAGCGCGAGTAGTACTCGACGACCAGCTGCTCGTCACAGATCACCGGGACCTCCTTGCGCTGCGGCGCACGGTCCAGGCGGAAGGCCAGGGCCTTCAGGTTGACCTCGAGGTACTTCGGGGTCTGGCCCTCACCCGCGTAGCCACCCTCACGGGCGACCTGGAAGGGGACCTTCTCCTTGGAGCGCTCGCGGACGGTGACCACGAAGCCCGGCTTCATCTGGAACGACGGCTTGTTGACCTTGCCGCCGTTGACCTCGATGTGGCCGTGGACGACCATCTGGCGGGCCTGGTAGATGGTGCGGGCGATGCCCGAACGCAGGACCAGGGAGTCCAGACGGGTCTCCAGGTCGGCGACGAGCGCCTCACCGGTCTTGCCCTCGGCCTTCTTCGCGCGGTCGAACGCGCGCGCCATCTGCTTCTCGCTCAGGTCGTACTGGGCGCGCAGACGCTGCTTCTCGAGCAGACGGACCTTGTAGTCCGAGTTCTGCTTGCGGCCACGGCCGTGCTGGCCGGGCGGGTACGGGCGGGCCTCGAAGTACTTGACGGACTTCGGGGTCAGCGGCACGCCGAGCGCACGCGCGATCTTGACCTTGGGACGCTTCTGGTTCGCCATGAACCAAACCTTCCTTGCTTACGAATACGGCTTCACCAGGTGTTGACGGAGGTCGCATCTCGCGACCCGGAGACAACCCATCGCCGAGGCGATGCGGTCAGCCGCTCTCCGGAGCCGGGCACGAAAGTGCTGGTCACACGGACCGGCCCAGAATCTGGGCCGTCCGCGACACCGAAACGGTGCGCGACGCTCCTGGTGCGGGCCCCTCGGAGGGGGCCTACGGCCGGTGCCCCGCTGGTGCGGCCGGTCGGTGGGGTCTCCCCCGCCGCCGTCCCGGGACATGGCACTCCGACCGAGTATACCGGTGGATCACTCGCCCTTTTCCCCGGGCTGCTCCTCGGCCTTCCGCTCCGGCTTCGCGGGCGCCTTCCCGTCCTTCTTCCCGGCCTTGCCCTCCACCCTGCGCTCCCCCCGCAGCCGCCCGCGCGTCCACTCCACCACGTCCGCGTACCGGGCCTCGCCGCCGCGCCTGGTCGGCCGGTAGTACTCCTTGCCGTGCACCGCGTCCGGCGCGTACTGCTGGGCGGCGATGCCCTCCGGCAGGTCGTGCGGGTACCGGTAGCCCTGGCCGTGGCCGAGCTTGCCCGCGCCGCCGTAGTGCGCGTCCCGCAGGTGGGGCGGCACGGCGCCCGCCAGGCCCTGCCGGACGTCCGCCAGCGCCGCGTCGATCGCCAGGTAGGCGGCGTTGGACTTGGGCGCCAGCGCCAGCGCGATGGCCGCCTGGGAGAGGATGATCCGCGCCTCCGGGAAGCCGATCAGGGCCACCGCCTGGGCCGCCGCCACCGCCGTCTGCAGCGCCGTCGGGTCGGCCAGGCCGACGTCCTCGCTGGCCGAGATCATCAGCCGGCGGGCGATGAACCGCGGGTCCTCACCCGCCTCGATCATCCGGGCCAGGTAGTGCAGGGTGGCGTCCACGTCGCTGCCGCGGATCGACTTGATCAGTGCGCTCGCCACGTCGTAGTGCTGGTCGCCGTCCTTGTCGTAGCGCACCGCCGCCTGGTTGACCGCCGTCTCGGTGGTGGCCAGCGTGATGCTCGGCTCGCCCTTCTCCAGCGCGGCGCCGGCCGCCGCCTCCAGCGTGGTGAGCGCCCGCCGGGCGTCCCCGCCGGCCAGCCGCACCAGGTGGTCCTCGGCCTCCGCGGACAGCTCCAGCGCGCCCTCCAGGCCGCGCTCGTCGGCCACCGCGCGGCGCAGCAGCGCCCGGATGTCCTCGTCGGTCAGCGACTCCAGGGTGAGCAGCAGCGAGCGGGACAGCAGTGGGGAGATCACCGAGAAGTACGGGTTCTCGGTCGTCGCCGCGATCAGGGTCACCCACCGGTTCTCCACGGCCGGCAGCAGCGAGTCCTGCTGGGCCTTGGAGAAGCGGTGGATCTCGTCCAGGAAGAGCACCGTCTCCCGGCCGGACATCCCGACCGCCCGCCGGGCGCCGTCGATCACCGCCCGGACCTCCTTGACCCCGGCGGTGATCGCGGACAGTTCCACGAAGCGGCCCTCGACCGCCTGGCTGATCACGTGCGCCAGGGTGGTCTTGCCGGTGCCGGGCGGCCCCCAGAGGATCACCGAACTGGTCGCCGCCGGGCCCCGCGAGCCCGCGACCAGCCGGCGCAGTGGCGAGCCGGGCTTCAGCAGCTGCCGCTGCCCCGCCACCTCGTCCAGGGTGCGCGGACGCATCCGTACGGCCAGCGGCGCCCGGCCGGGCTCCCTGGTCTGGCGTTCCTCGGCTGCGGCGGTGAAGAGGTCCGGTTCGTCCACACCGGAAGCCTATGCGAGGCCCCGGACAGCCCGGCAGAACCCGCGACCGGCCCCGCCCTACTCCAGCCCGGCGGCGTGGTCCGGGACGTACTTCTGCAGGTCCCGCGGGGACCGCTGGTAGCCGCGCGAGGCCGGGCGGGGCGGCAGTTTGACCTGCGGAACCCTGATCTCCTGGTACGGCACGGTGGACAGCAGGTGGGCGATCATGTTGATCCGGGCCCGGCGCTTGTCGTCGCTCTCCACCACGTGCCAGGGCGAGTCCGGGATGTCGGTGTGGAGGAACATCTCGTCCTTGGCCCGCGAGTAGTCCTCCCAGCGGGTGATCGACTCGATGTCCATCGGGGAGAGCTTCCAGCGCTTCATCGGGTCCTCCAGCCGGCCTCGGAAGCGCCGCTCCTGCTCGGTGTCGCTCACCGAGAACCAGTACTTGCGCAGCAGGATGCCCGATTCGATCAGCATCCGCTCGAAGGTCGGGCACTGGTGCAGGAACTGCCAGTACTCCTCGTCGCTGCAGAAGCCCATCACGCGCTCGACGCCCGCGCGGTTGTACCAGCTGCGGTCGAACAGCACGATCTCCCCGGCGGCCGGCAGGTGCTCGACGTACCGCTGGAAGTACCACTGGGTCTTCTGCCGTTCGGTCGGCGTGGGCAGCGCCGCGACCCGGGCGATGCGCGGGTTCAGGTACTCCGTCACCCGCTGGATCGCTCCGCCCTTTCCGGCGGCGTCGCGGCCCTCGAAGACCACCACCAGCCGGGCGCCCTCGACCCGCACCCACTCCTGGAGCTTCACCAGCTCCTCCTGGAGCCGCAGCAGCTCCCGCTCGTACGGCCTCCTGGCCAGTTTCTCCGGCTTCCCGGTCCGCCGCTGCTCGGCCACCCTCGGGTCCTCCGTTCGGTCGAATGCTGATGAGCATTCACCGTAGGCGCCGGCGGCCGGATCCGCAGGTCGGCGAGGCCGTGGCGACCGGGCCGGTCTCGTGGACCGGCCCCGGGAGAGGCGCCCGAGGGAGCGGCGCTCGGGGCGGGGCAAGAGCCTGGAGGCAGGCTCTACACTGCGACGAAGGGCTCGGGGTAGCGGCAGAGCCCGCGCGGGGCCCCGTCGTACGCCGCCAGCGGCAGCACCTGGAAGTACGCCTCCGGCACCTCGAACGGGCCGGTGACCTCGTGCCGTCCGGCCGGCGCGAAGCCGAACCGCCCGTAGTACTCCGGATCGCCGAGGACGACCACGAGCTTCTCGCCCGCCTCCTCGGCCGCCGCCAGCACGGCCCGGACGACCAGCTCGCCGACGCCCCGGCGCTGCCACTCGGGCGCCACCGCGACCGGCGCGAGCGCCAGCGCCTTGCCGTCGCCGACCCGCAGCCGGGTCAGCAGCGCGTGGCCGATCACCAGCCCGGCACCGTCGACCGCCACCACGGACAGCCCGGGCAGCCAGGCGGGATCGCGGCGCAGCGCGTCCACCAGGTCCGCCTCGTCCGGCCCCGGGAACGCGGCCATGTGGACGCGTCTGGTCGCCGGGACGTCGTCCGGACATTCGACTCTCGTTGTGACCTGCATTGAGTCAACCCTCCCTGTGTCACACACCGTTGTGGACCGGCCCCGGACGACGGGCGAGCCGTCCGGGGCCGTTGCAGGTTAGCGGATGACGCGACGTCAGGACTTGGGCTGAGCCTCGCCCTTGGCGTCCTCGCGGACCTTCGGCTGGGCGTCCACGCCGGCCTCGCGACGCTGCGCCGGGGTGATCGGGGTCGGGGCACCGGTCAGCGGGTCGCCGCCGGTGGACGTCTTCGGGAAGGCGATGACGTCCCGGATGGTGTCGTACCCGCCCAGCAGCGTGACGATGCGGTCCAGGCCGAAGGCGACGCCACCGTGCGGCGGCGGGCCGTAGTTGAAGGCGTCCAGCAGGAAGCCGAACTGCGAGGCCGCCTCCTCCTCGGAGAGGCCGATCGCGTCGAACGCCCGCTTCTGCACGTCGCGCTGGTGGATACGGATCGAACCGCCGCCCAGCTCCGAGCCGTTGAGGACCAGGTCGTAGGCGTTGGACAGGGCCGAGCCCGGGTCGGTGTCGAAGGTGGCCAGCGACTCCGCGGTCGGGGCGGTGAACGGGTGGTGCACCGCGTGCCAGCCCTGGAACTGGCCCTTGTCGTCCTCGATCGGCTCGAACATCGGGAAGTCGACGACCCAGAGGAAGGCCCACTGGGACTCGTCGATCAGCTCGCAGCGGCGGCCGATCTCCAGACGGGCGGCGCCGAGCAGCTCCTGCGAGGCGCGCTCCTTGCCGGCCGCGAAGAAGATCGCGTCGCCGTTCTTGGCGCCCGCGGCGGCGGCGAGGCCGGCCAGGTGCTCCTCGGAGAGGTTCTTGGCGACCGGGCCGCGCAGCTCGCCGGTCTCGGCGTCGATGAGCACGTAGGCGAGGCCGCGGGCGCCGCGCGCCTTGGCCCAGTCCTGCCAGGCGTCCAGCTGCTTGCGCGGCTGCGAGGCACCGCCGGGCATGACCACGGCGCCGACGTACGGGGCCTGGAAGACGCGGAAGTCGGTGCCCTTGAAGTACGCGGTCAGGTCGGTGAGCTCCTGGCCGAAGCGGACGTCCGGCTTGTCCGAACCGTAGCGGCCCATGGCGTCCGCGTAGGTCATCCGCGGCAGCGGGTTCGGGATCTCGTAGCCGTGGACCTCGCGCCAGACGGAACCGATGATCTTCTCGCCGAGGGCCAGGATGTCCTCCTGGTCGACGAACGAGGCCTCGATGTCCAGCTGGGTGAACTCCGGCTGCCGGTCGGCGCGGAAGTCCTCGTCGCGGAAGCAGCGGGCGATCTGGTAGTAGCGCTCCATGCCGGCCACCATCAGCAGCTGCTTGAACAGCTGGGGCGACTGCGGCAGGGCGTACCAGTGGCCGGGCTGGAGGCGGACCGGGACCAGGAAGTCGCGGGCGCCCTCGGGGGTGGAGCGGGTGAGGTACGGCGTCTCGATGTCGAGGTAGTCGTTCTCCTCCATCACCCGGCGGATGATGTTGTTGACCTTGGAGCGCAGGCGCAGGCCCTTGGCCGGGCCCTCGCGGCGCAGGTCCAGGTAGCGGTAGCGCAGCCGGACCTCCTCGTTGACCGTGCCCGGCTCGTACTCGGCGACCGGGAAGGGCAGCGGGGCGGCCTCGGAGAGCACCTCGATCGCGCTGACGACGACCTCGACCGCGCCGGTCGGGATGTCCGGGTTCTCATTGCCCTCGGGGCGGACCCGGACGTCGCCGACGACCTTGACGCAGTACTCGGCGCGCAGGCCGTGCACGGAGTCGAGGTCGCGGACCACGATCTGCACGGTGCCGGAGGCGTCGCGCAGATCGATGAAGGCGACGCCGCCGTGGTCGCGGCGGCGGGCGACCCAGCCGGCCAGGGTGACGGTGGTGCCTGCGTGCTCCGGGCGGAGCGTGCCCGCGTCGTGCGTGCGGATCACAGCTGCTTCTCCTTCAGGGTGGTGACGAGTGCGTCGAGGGCGACGGGGGCCTGTTCGCCGGTGCTCAGGTCCTTGAGCTGGACGACGCCCTCGGCGAGGTCCCGGTCCCCGGCGATCAGGGCGAAGCGGGCGCCGGACCGGTCGGCGGACTTCATGGCGTTCTTGATGCTCTTGACGCCGAAGGCGAGGTCGGTGGCGACGCCGGCCCGGCGCAGCTCGACCACCTTGGCGAACAGGATGTTCTTGGCCTCCTCGCCGAGCGCGACGGCGTAGACGGAGGTGGCGGCCGGCAGGTCGAGGTCCACGCCCTCGGCCTCCAGGGCCAGGAAGGTACGGTCCACGCCGAGGGCCCAGCCGACGGACGGCAGCGCGGGGCCGCCGATCATCTCGGACAGGCCGTCGTAGCGGCCGCCGCCGCCGATGGCGGACTGGGCGCCGAGGCCGTTGTGCACGAACTCGAAGGTGGTGCGGGTGTAGTAGTCCAGGCCGCGGACCAGCTTCGGGTCGTCGACGAAGGCGACGCCGTTGGCGGTGAGCAGCTCGCGGACCTTCTCGTCGTACGCCTTGCACTCCTCGCACAGGTAGTCGCGGAGCATCGGGGCGTCGGTGAGCTGGGCCTGCACCGACTCGCGCTTGTCGTCGAGGACGCGCAGCGGGTTGATCTCGGCGCGGCGGCGGGTCTCCTCGTCCAGGTCCAGGCCCGAGAGGAACTCGATCAGGGCGGCGCGGTAGACCGGGCGGCACTGCTTGTCGCCGAGGCTGTTGAGCAGCAGCGAGTAGTTGTTCAGGCCCAGCGAGCGGAAGGCGTCGTCGGCCAGGATGATCAGCTCGGCGTCCAGCGCCGGGTCCTCGGCGCCGATCGCCTCGGCACCGACCTGGGAGAACTGGCGGTAGCGGCCCTTCTGGGCGCGCTCGTAGCGGTAGTACGAGCCGGAGTACCAGAGCTTGACCGGCAGGTTGCCCTGCTTGTGCAGGTTGGCCTGGAGGGCGGCGCGCAGCACCGAGGCGGTGCCCTCCGGGCGCAGCGCCAGCTCGTCGCCGCCCTTGGTGGTGAGGGTGTACATCTCCTTGGAGACGATGTCGGTGGACTCGCCGACACCGCGGGAGAACAGCTTCACGTCCTCGAAGACCGGGGTCTCGACGTAGCCGTAGCCGGCCCGGCGGGCGGGCGCGGCGATGCGCTCGCGGATCGCCAGGAACGTCGCGGAGCTGGGGGGCAGCAGGTCGTAGGTGCCCTTGGGGGCGGTGAAGGTGCTCAACTTCTCTTCCGTCACATTCCTCGTCGCGGGAAAGCCGGGGCGCCGGCCGCCCCCGCTGCCTGTCGGAGGTAGGGGTTGGTGGCGCGCTCGCGGCCGATGGTGGTCTGACCGCCGTGGCCGGAGAGGACCACGGTGGAATCGTCGAGGGGCAGGCACACCCGGGCCAGCGAGTTCATGATCGCCGCGCTGTCCCCGCCCGGGAGGTCGGTACGCCCGATGGAGCCGGCGAACAGCAGGTCGCCCGAGAACAGCACCGGGGGGAGGTCCTCGGCACCGGGCGTCCGGAAGGTCACCGACCCCCCGGTATGGCCCGGGGCGTGGTCCACGGTGAGCTTCAGGCCGGCCAGCTCCAGCACGCTGCCGTCGGTGAGCTCGCGCACGTCGTCGGGCTCGCCGACGGTGAGCTCGCCCATCAGCTGGGTGCCCAGGGAGCGGCCGAGCGCCTTCTCCGGGTCGGACATCATGTACCGGTCCTCGGGGTGGATCCAGGCCGGGACGCCGCGGGCGCCGCAGACCGGGACCACCGAGGCCACGTGGTCGATGTGGCCGTGGGTGAGCAGCACGGCGACGGGCTTCAGCCGGTGCTCGCGGACCATGTCCTCGACGCCGCGGGCCGCCTGGTGGCCGGGATCGACGATGACGCACTCCTCGCCCGCCGCCGGAGCGACCAGGTAGCAGTTGGTGCCCCAGGCTCCAGCGGGGAATCCGGCGATGAACACGCGCGTCCTTCGGGTGTGCGGCGGTCGGCTGCGGCGGCTACCAGTGGTGATCGCTGCCAGTGGTGGTGCAGGTGCAGCCTACCGGCGCCGCGGGTCCGGTTGCGAACCAGATAGCGGTGACGGGGCGCCGCGGCCCGGCAGGTTCACCGGGTTCTTACAGGCCCGGTCCCTACACTTGGCCGCCGAGGGATGCGATGATCCGCTCCGGAATCCATCCACTTTTCCCGCACATCCGTAGGAGACACGGCCGGTGGTCAGCAGCGAACAACGGCGGCGGCAGCTCGCCCGAGACAAGTACGAGCGCCAGTTGGAGCGCCGGGTCGCGGCCGCGGCCGCGCGCAGGCGGCGCAACACGATCCTGGGCGCCTCGCTCGCCGTCGTGGTGCTGGCCGGCGGTGGCACCCTGATCGCCACCGGCGCGTTCAGCTCGGACGACAAGGGCGACAAGAAGGCCTCGGCGAACAGCGCCCAGGCGGCGCCGACCAGCACCGACGAGCCGACCACCCCGACCCGCAAGCCGGTCGAGGGCTGCGCCGCCCCGGCGCCGGGCGCGCCCAACGGCAAGCAGTGGCAGGCCGAGCCGCCCATGACGATCGACCCGAGCGGCTCGTACGCCATGACGCTGGACAGCAACTGCGGCAAGGTGACGATCGCGCTGGAGGCCGCCAAGGCCCCGCACACCGTGAACTCCTTCGCCTTCCTGGCCGGCGAGCAGTACTTCGACCACACCAAGTGCCACCGGCTCACCACCGACGGCATCTTCGTGCTCCAGTGCGGTGACCCGACCGCCAGCGCGACCGTCCCGGGCGGCACCGGCGGCCCCGGCTACAAGTTCGCGGACGAGAACCTGACCGGCGCGACCTACCCGGCCGGCACCGTGGCGATGGCCAACTCCGGCCCGGGCACCAACGGCAGCCAGTTCTTCCTGGTCTACAAGGACACCAAGCTGCCGCCGAACTACACCCCCTTCGGCAAGATCACCGGGGGCCTGGACGCGGTGCAGAAGATCGCCGCCGCGGGCACCCTGGAGGGCTCGCCGGACGGCCACCCGATGGCCGACGTCACCTTCAACTCCGTTACGGTGGCGAAGGGTTGACCTACCCCGGGGCCCTGCGGGGGCGGCCTGCGCGCCGTCCCCGCAGGGCCCCGGACCGAAATCGCCCGGCCCGGATGCGGACAGCACCGGTCCCGGTCGCCTATGTTGGCGTTGTATAGGGTGCCCGCACCCGCCTGGCCGTCACCCTCGGCAGCAAGGCACGGCGGACGGGGACGGCGGACTCTTTCGGTCCGTCGCACATCAACTGTGGACGACGGACGCGCGCCGCCCCGGCGCGGGCGCGACGTCATGTGGAGGACGCGCTATGAGCAGCGACCCGTGGGGCCGTGTGGACGAGCAGGGCACGGTCTACGTCAGGACGGCCGACGGTGAACGCGTCGTCGGTTCCTGGCAGGCCGGCTCGCCCGAGGAGGCCCTCGCCTACTTCGAGCGCAAGTACCAGGGCATCGAGGTGGAGATCGGCCTGCTGGAGAAGCGGGTGCGCACCACCGATCTGGCCGCCAAGGACGCCCAGACCGCGCTGGAGCACCTGCGCGCCCAGGTGGTCGAGGGACACGCGGTCGGCGACCTGGAGGGCCTGGCCAAGCGGCTGGACACGCTCGCCGGCGAGATCGAGAGCCGGCGCGAGGAGCGCAAGGCCGCTCGCGCCAAGGCCCAGGACGAGGCCCGTACGGCCAAGGAGGCCCTGGTCACCGAGGCCGAGCAGCTCGCCGAGTCGACCCAGTGGCGGGAGGCCGGGGACCGGCTGCGCGCCCTGGTGGACATCTGGAAGGGCCTGCCGCGGCTGGACCGCAAGAGCGACGACGAGCTGTGGCACCGCTTCTCGCACGCCCGCTCGGTCTTCTCCAAGCACCGCAAGGCGCACTTCGCCACCCTGGACGCCGAGCGCGAGAAGGCGCGGCAGACCAAGGAGGCGCTGGTCACCGAGGCCGAGGCGCTGTCCTCGTCCACGGAGTGGGGCAGCACCGCGGCCGCCTACCGCGACCTGATGGCGCGCTGGAAGTCCGCCGGCCGGGCCCAGCGGGACATCGAGGACGAGCTGTGGGCGCGGTTCCGCGGCGCCCAGGACGTCTTCTTCCAGGCCCGCTCCTCGGTGTTCAGCGAGCGGGACGCCGAGCAGGTGGAGAACCAGAAGCTCAAGGAGGCGCTGGCCGCCGAGGCCGAGGCGATCCTGCCGATCACCGACCTCAAGACCGCCAAGGCCGCGCTGCGCGAGGTCAACGAGCGCTGGGAGGCCATCGGCCACGTGCCGCGCGAGGTCCGTCCGAAGCTGGACGGCCGGCTGAACACGGTCGAGCGGGCCATCCGCGAGGCCGAGGACGCCGAGTGGAAGCGCTCCAACCCGGAGGCCAAGGCCCGCGCGGCCGGCATGGTGGGCCTGTTCCAGGCCAAGGCCGACAAGATCCAGGCCGACCTGGACAAGGCCCGCGCGGCCGGCAACGCGTCCAGGACCGCCAAGCTGGAGTCCGAGCTGGCCGGCGTGCAGACCCTGCTGGAGCAGGCGCACCGCAGCCAGGAGGAGTTCAGCGGCTGACCGCCCCGAACGCTGAACGGCGAAGGCCCCCGGGAACGCTCCCGGGGGCCTTTCGCGTACCCGCGCGCTACTTGCGGGCGGAGGTGACGCGGTAGACGTCGTACACGCCCTCGACGCCGCGCACCGCCTTGAGCACGTGGCCCAGGTGCTTCGGGTCGCCCATCTCGAAGGTGAAGCGGCTCATCGCCACCCGGTCCCGGGAGGTCTGCACCGCCGCCGACAGGATGTTGACGTGCTGGTCGGAGAGCACCCGGGTGACGTCCGAGAGCAGCCGGGAGCGGTCCAGCGCCTCGACCTGGATGGCCACCAGGAAGACCGAGGACTGGGTGGCCGCCCACTCGACGTCGATCATGCGCTCCGGCTGCTGGCTCAGCGCCTCCACGTTGACGCAGTCGGCGCGGTGCACCGAGACGCCGTTGCCGCGGGTCACGAAGCCGACGATCGGGTCGCCGGGCACCGGGGTGCAGCAGCGGGAGAGCTTGACCCAGACGTCCTCGACGCCCTTGACGATCACGCCCGGGTCGCCCTTGGCCCGGCGGCGCACCGCGCGGCGGTTGTCGTGGGTCGGGGTGGCGGTCTCCGCCAGGTCCTCGGTCGCCCCCTCCTCGCCGCCGAGCGCCTGCACCAGCTTCTGCACGATGTTCGGCGCGGCGACGTGGCCCTCGCCGATCGCGGCGTAGAGCGAGGAGATGTCGGGGTAGCGCATCTCGTGGGCCAGGGTGACCAGCGAGTCGCCGGTCAGGATCCGCTGGATCGGCAGGCCCTGCTTGCGCATCGCCCGGACGATCGCCTCCTTGCCGTGCTCGATCGCCTCCTCGCGGCGCTCCTTGGAGAACCAGGCGCGGATCTTGTTGCGGGCACGCGGGGACTTGACGAAGCCCAGCCAGTCCCGGGAGGGTCCGGCGTTCTCCGCCTTGGAGGTGAAGACCTCGACGGTGTCGCCGTTCTCCAGGGTCGACTCCAGCGGCACCAGCCGCCCGTTGACCCGGGCGCCTATCGTCCGGTAGCCGACCTCGGTGTGCACCGCGAAGGCGAAGTCGACCGGGGTGGCCCCGGCCGGCAGGGCTATCACGTCACCCTTGGGGGTGAAGACGAAGACCTCGTTGCTGGCCAGGTCGAAGCGGAGCGACTCCAGGAACTCGCCCGGGTCGGCGGTCTCCTTCTGCCAGTCCAGCAGCTGCCGCAGCCAGGCCATCTCGTTGACGGCGCCGGCCTTGTCCTCCTTGCGGACCTGGGTCGGCGTGTCGGTGCGGACCTTGGACGCCCCGGCCACCGCGCGCTGCTTGTACTTCCAGTGCGCGGCGATGCCGTACTCGGCCCGCCGGTGCATGTCGAAGGTGCGGATCTGCAGCTCGACCGGCTTGCCCCCGGGGCCGATCACCGTGGTGTGCAGCGACTGGTACATGTTGAACTTGGGCATCGCGATGTAGTCCTTGAACCGCCCCGGCACCGGGTTCCACCGCGCGTGGATGGTGCCCAGCGCCGCGTAGCAGTCGCGGACGGTGTCGACCAGGACCCGGATGCCCACCAGGTCGTAGATCTCGGCGAAGTCCCGGCCCCGGACGATCATCTTCTGGTAGACCGAGTAGTAGTGCTTCGGCCGGCCGGTGACGGAGGCGGTGATCCGGGCGCCGCGCAGGTCCGCCTGGACCTGGTCGATGACGGTCGCCAGGTACTCGTCCCGCTTGGGGGCGCGCTCGGCGACCAGCCGGACGATCTCGTCGTACATCTTGGGGTAGAGGATCGCGAAGGCGAGGTCCTCCAGCTCCCACTTGATGGTGTTCATGCCCAGCCGGTGCGCCAGCGGGGCGTAGATCTCCAGCGTCTCGCGGGCCTTCTTCTCCTGCTTCTCCCGCTTGAGGTAGCGCATCGTGCGCATGTTGTGCAGGCGGTCGGCGAGCTTGATCACCAGGACCCGCGGGTCCTTGGCCATCGCCACGACCATCTTGCGGACGGTCTCGGCCTGCGCGGCCTCGCCGAACTTGACCCGGTCCAGCTTGGTGACGCCGTCCACCAGCAGGGCCACCGAGTCGCCGAAGTCCTTGCGCAGGGTCTCCAGGCCGTAGTCGGTGTCCTCGACGGTGTCGTGCAGCAGCCCGGCCATCAGGGTCGGGGCGTCCATGCCGAGCTCGGCCAGGATCGTCGCGACGGCCAGCGGGTGGGTGATGTACGGGTCGCCGCTCTTGCGCTTCTGTCCGCGGTGCCACTTCTCGGCCACCGCGTACGCCTTCTCGATGTCGCGCAGCAGCGCCGGGTCGGCCTTGGGGTCGTTCGCCCGGATCGAGCGGAACAGCGGCTCCAGGACGGGGTTCAGCACGCTGGAGCGCTGGCCGCCGAGGCGGGCCAGGCGGGCGCGCATACCGCCGGTGGAACCGCGGCCGGAGGGGCCGAGCGAACGCGAGGAGGTCGGCGCCGGGCGTGCCGGGGTGGCCCCCGAGGGCGTGGGACGGTCTTCGGGGGCGGCCGCTGCGGCCGTGGGCACAACCTCGTCGGGCAAGGACAACTCCTCGGGGCACCGGGGCCGGCCCCTGCCGGGGCCCGGACGTTCGGGGACAACCGGGAGGGGATGAATCTTCATGGTACCGAGCCCGGCGCCGGGGTGTTCATCCGGCCGGGCCAGGAAACGGAAGGACGGCGGTCGGATGTTCCGACCGCCGTCCTCCTGACCGATCCGTCAGACCGTGACCAGCGTCTCCAGCGGAGCGCCGCCCAGGTGCCCGGCCAGCCGCTCGCGGCCGTCCAGGAAGCCCAGCTCCATCAGCACCACGACGCCCGCCAGCTCGGCCCCGGCCTCCTTCACCAGGTCCAGCGAGGCGCCGATGGTGCCACCGGTGGCCAGCACGTCGTCCACCACCAGCACCCGCTCACCGGGCGCGAAGGCGTCGCACTGCACCTCCAGCGTCGCCGAGCCGTACTCCAGCTCGTACGAACGCCGGAACACCTCGCCGGGCAGCTTGCCCTGCTTGCGGATCGGCACGAAGCCGAGCCCGGCCGCGAAGGCCGCCGGGGCCGCCAGCACGAAGCCGCGCGCCTCCAGGCCCACCACCTTGGTCGCACCGAGCTCCGCGGCCCGGTCCGCCAGCGCCCGGGTGAGGGCGCCGAAGGCCTCGGCGTCGGCGAGCAGCGGCGCGATGTCCTTGAACAGCACACCCGGCTTCGGGTAGTCCGGGACGTCCCGGATCCGGCTGTTCAGCAGCTCGGCCAGTGCGGTGTCGGCGGTGGTCACGGTGGTGTCCTTCACGGTCTGGTGGGGCCCCGGGGTCGTGGTCGGGGTCAGCGCTTGGTGGACGGACGGCCCTTGGCACGGGAGGTGCCGGCCGTGCGGCCACGCTGTCCGACCATACCCGCAGGCTGCTCCTCGCCCGTCGGCTCCTCGTCCGCGGCCTCGGCCTTGGCGGCCGCGGCGGCGCGGTGCTGGAGGACCCGCTTGCGCAGCGCCTTCATCTCCGGCTGCTCCTCCTTGAGCTGCGCCAGCAGCGGGGTGGCGACGCAGATCGAGGAGTAGGCACCGGCCGCGAGGCCGATGAACAGCGCGAGCGAGATGTCGTTCAGGGTGCCGGCGCCCAGGAGGCCGCCACCGATGAACAGCAGTGCGGCGACCGGAAGCAGTGCCACCACGGTGGTGTTGAGCGAGCGCACCAGGGTCTGGTTGAGGCCCGCGTTCGCGGCCTCGCTGTAGGTGAGCTTGTTCTGCTTGGTGAGGTTCTTGGTGTTCTCCTTCACGGTGTCGAAGACGACGACCGTGTCGTAGAGCGAGTACCCGAGGATGGTCAGGAAGCCGATCACCGTACCCGGGGTGACCTCGAAGCCCACCAGGGCGTACACGCCGATGGTGATCAGGAGGTCGTGGATGAGGGCGACCAGGGCGGACACCGCCATCCGCCACTCGAAGGCGATCGCCAGGTAGACCGTCACCAGGACCATGAAGACGATCAGACCGGTGAGTGCCTTCTGGGAGATCTGCTTGCCCCAGCTGGGGCCGATCACCTGGGCCTCGACGGTGTCCAGCGGCACGTCGAGCTTCTGCGAGAGCTCGGCGCGGATCTGGTCGGAGCTCTTCGACTCCTCGGTGCTGACCTGGATGCGGATCTTGCCGTTGTCGGTCGACTGCACCAGCGGGTGCGAGGAGACGACCCCGTCCGCGGTTTCCTGTGCCTGGGAGACCGTCAGGCCGGGCTTGGCCACGGTGTAGACCGAGCCGCCCTTGAACTCGATGCCCAGGTGCAGGCCCATGGACAGGCCGATCGCCGCGACCAGCACGATCACGCCGGAGATGGAGTACCAGAGCTTGCGGCGTCCGACGAAGTCGAAGCTGACTTCACCCTGGTAGAGCCGGTGGCCCAGGTTGGAGAAGCGTGACACGGTGTCAGGCCTCCTTCACGGCGGCAGAGGAGGGGTTACGGCGACGGCTGCTGCGAAGCGGCGGGCGGGCGCCCAGCCGCTTCGGGTCCAGGCCGGACCACGGGTGGCCGTTCAGGAAGAACTTGCGGCGGGCCAGCAGCGTGATCAGCGGCTTGGTGAAGAGGAAGATCACCACGACGTCGAGCGCCGTGGTCAGACCCAGGGTGAACGCGAAGCCCTGGACCTTGCCGACCGAGACCACGTAGAGCACGGCGGCACAGAGGAAGGAGACGAAGTCCGAGACCAGGATGGTGCGCCGGGCGCGCGGCCAGGCCCGCTGGACCGCCGGGCGCAGCGGGGCGCCCTCGCGGACCTCGTCGCGGATGCGCTCGAAGTACACGATGAAGGAGTCCGCCGTGATGCCGATCGCGACGATGGCACCGCAGACCGCCGGCAGGTTCAGCGCGAATCCGATCGCGTTGCCGAGCAGGCTCATGATCGAGTAGGTCAGGGCCGCCGAGACGAGCAGACCGGCGATCGAGACCAGGCCGAGGCCGCGGTAGTAGACCAGCGAGTAGGCGACCACCAGCAGCATGCCGATCGCGCCGGCCACCAGGCCGGCCTTGAGCTGGTCGCTGCCGAGCGCCGGGGAGACGGTGGTGATGTCGCTCTTGACGAACTCCAGCGGCAGGGCGCCGTAGCCGAGCACGTTGGACAGGTCCTGCGCCTCGGTCTGGGTGAAGCGACCGGTGATCACGGCGCTGCCGCCGGGAATCGCGTTCTTGACCTCGGGGTGCGAGACGACCTGGTTGTCCAGCACGATCGCGAACTGGTTGTTCGGCGGGGCCTGGGTGGCGAGCTGGCCGGTGATCTTGGTGAAGTCGTCGGTGCCGGTGCCGTTGAACTGCAGCTGGACCTGCCAGCCCGCACCCGACTGGGTGTCGAGGCTCGGCTGGGCCTTCGAGACGTCCGAGCCCTTCACGGCGACGGGGCCGAGGGCGAGCTTCTCGTAGTAGCCGTTCTCGGGCTTCTGCGAGCAGGCGACGACGGCCTTGTCATCGGCGCCGGTCTGGGCGGTGCGGACCTCGGGCTTGGAGCAGTCCAGGGCGGCGAACGCGGCGGTCAGCTCCGGCGGCACGGTGCCCTGGGTCATCGCGGCGGTGAGGTCGGCGGCGCTCGGCGGGGTGGCCGCGGCGCTCGGGGCGCCGGTGGCGGCCGCGGAGGGCGCGGTGCTCGCGCCGGTGGCGGCGGCGGTCGGGCTGGCGCCCTCGGCGGCCAGGGCCTCGCTCGCGGGGCGGCCCTGCTTGGTGGCGCTCGCGGACGGGCTGCCGGTCGCGGGGGCGGACGGGGTCGCCCCCGGGGTGCCGGTGGCGCCCGCGGACGGGGTGCCGGTCGGCATCGGAGCGGTGACGCCGCTGGGCGCCACGGCCAGGACCGGACGGAAGAACAGCTTGGCGGTGGTGCCCACCTGGTCCGCCGCGTTCTGCTGGTTTCCGCCCTTGGGGATGTTCACGATGATCGTGTTGTCGCCCTGGGTCTGGACCTCCGCCTCGGAGACACCCATGCCGTTGACGCGGCGCTCGATGATCCCGGTGGCGATGTCCATGTTGGACTTGCTGATCGCCTTGGGATCGGTCGACTTCGCGGTCAGCGTGATGCTGGTGCCACCGGCGAGATCGATCCCGAGCCTGGGCTTGGTGGTGCCCGTCCCGAACATGAGGGCGACCAGTCCGACGGTGACGACCAGGATGAGGGCCAGCGCCCGCCCTGGGTAGCCGTCGCGCGGGCGCGACTTGGGTGTTGCCACCTTGCTCGTTTCTCCCTGTCCATGCCACTTCCCCGACCGGACCCCCGTCCGGCTCGTGGCGGGACAGGGGTCCGGCGGTTCTGCGGCCCTGAGGTCCTGTGGGCTCGCGGCACTGCGCCGCGCGGCCGGGCGGGTTGCCCGTCCGTACTACTTGCTCGCGGGAGCCCCGCCCTCGACGTCACCCTTCTCGGCACTGTCCTTGCTGAGCGACAGCGGCTTGTCCTCGACCGGCTCGGCGTCGGCGGCCTCCGGCTCGGGCAGCTCGTCATCGGCGGGGCGGCCGTTGATGATCGCGTCGTACTCCTGGGGGTCCAGGACGGCCGCGACCGCGCTCTTGGTGAAGTGGGTGACCACGCCGGGCGCGATCTCCAGCTCGACGGTCTCGTCGTTGACCGCCTTCACCTGGGCGTAAAGACCGCCGATGGTGCGCACACCGGCCCCCGGCTCCAGCGCGGTCTGCATCTGCTGCATCTGCGACTGGCGCTTCTTCTGCGACCGGAACATGAGCACGATCGCGATGATCGGGAGGAGAAGGATGATGAGGTTCACTGCAGCCAGGGTCCTTTACGGGCCGCCGGCCGGCGGCCTGTGTGGTATTGGTCGGCCCGTCAGGTGAGAGGGGCGGTCCGGCGGAGTCTAGGCGACCCCGAATCGATCGGACAACGCCAAGCATCGCATCCTGCCACCGAAAGTGGCGAGCCTCCGCCTGCACAGTTTCCCCGGACCTCACTCCCGGCTCCTCCGTGTGCCACCACGGAAGCGCCGGGTGGGAACCGACCGGACCGACTCACCCGTTCAGCCGATGGCGGTCAACTTTCATCGGCGGGGAACAGCTCCGGTTGCGCCGGAACACGTCCGCGGACGGTCTGGACCGGTGGGGTCAGACCGAGGTGCTGCCAGGCCGCGGCGGTGGCGATCCGGCCGCGCGGGGTGCGGGCGAGCAGGCCCTCGCGGACCAGGAACGGCTCGGCGACCTCCTCGACCGTCTCGGACTCCTCCCCCACGGCGACCGCCAGTGTCGACAAGCCGACCGGACCGCCGCCGAACAGCCGCAGCAGCGCGTCCAGCACCGCGCGGTCCAGCCGGTCCAGGCCGCGGGCGTCCACCTCGTAGACGTCCAGCGCCTGGGCGGCGATCTCGACGGTGACCTGCCCGTCGTGCCGGACCTGGGCGTAGTCGCGGACCCGGCGCAGCAGCCGGTTGGCGATGCGCGGGGTGCCGCGCGAGCGCCCGGCGATCTCGGCCGCGCCGGCCGGGTCTATCTCCACGTCCAGCAGCGCGGCCGAGCGGTGCACCACCCGCTGGAGCTCGGCCGGGGCGTAGAACTCCATGTGCCCGGTGAAGCCGAAGCGGTCGCGCAGCGGCGGCGGCAGCAGGCCGGCCCGGGTGGTGGCGCCGACCAGGGTGAACGGCGGCAGCTCCAGCGGGATGGCGGTGGCGCCCGGGCCCTTGCCGACGATGACGTCGACCCGGAAGTCCTCCATCGCCATGTAGAGCATCTCCTCGGCCGGCCGGGACATCCGGTGGATCTCGTCGAGGAAGAGCACCTCGCCCTCGGTGAGCGAGGAGAGGATCGCCGCGAGGTCCCCGGCGTGCTGGATGGCCGGGCCGGAGGTGATCCGGATCGGCGCGCCCAGCTCGGCGGCGATGATCATGGACAGGGTGGTCTTGCCGAGCCCGGGCGGCCCGCTCAGCAGCACGTGGTCGGGCGCGCTGCCGCGCTTGCGGGCGGCCTGGAGCACCAGCGACAGCTGCTCGCGCACCCGCTCCTGGCCGATGAACTCGTCCAGCAGCTTGGGGCGCAGCGCCGCCTCCACCGCCTGGTCCTCACCGTCGGCGGCGGCCGTGACCAGCCGGTCGGCGGGTTCCGGGTCGTACATCGTCGCGGGCTCCAGAGTCTCCAGTATCGACAAATGGACAGATCGTCAGATGGTCAGCGGGCCCGGTTGAGGCCGCGCAGGGCGAGCCGGAGCAGGGCGCCGACGTCCGGAGTCGCCTGCGCCTCGGCCTCCGGGGTGACGGCCGCGACCGCCTCGTCCGCCTCCCGCGGGGCGTACCCGAGGCCGGTCAGCGCGGAGTGCAGCTGATCGCTCCACGGCGCCGGGCCGGTGGCGATCGGCTTCTGCGCCGGGACGGCGCCGTGCGGGGCGCCGAGCTTGTCCTTGTACTCCAGCAGCAGCTTGGCCGCCTTGGCCTTGCCGATGCCCGGCACCGCGACCAGCGCCTTCTCGTCGCCGCCCGCGACCGCGGCGCGCAGCGCGTCGGGGCTGTGCACCCCGAGGATCGCCTGCGCGAGCTTGGGGCCGACGCCGGGCGCGGCCTGGAGGATCTCGAACACGCCGCGCTCGTCGTCGTCCGCGAAGCCGAACAGGGTCAGCGAGTCCTCCCGGACCACCAGCGAGGTGGCCAGCCGGGCCGGCTCGCCCAGCCGCAGCCCGGCCAGCGTGTTCGGGGTGCACTGCACGGCCATGCCCACCCCGCCGACCTCGACCACCGCGGTCCCGGAGGAGATGGCCGCCACGGGCCCTTGCACGAAGGCGATCATCGGACGGTGCCTTTCGGAGGAGTGGAGCGGGGGGTGGCGCGGGCGGCCCGGACGGCGGCCTCCAGCCGGTTGGTCGCCCCGCCGCGCCAGATGTGGCAGATGGCCAGCGCCAGCGCGTCGGCGGCGTCGGCCGGCTTGGGCGGCGCGTCCAGCCGCAGCAGGCGCTGCACCATGGCCGTGACCTGCGCCTTGTCGGCCCGGCCGGAGCCGGTGACGGCGGCCTTGACCTCGCTGGGGGTGTGCAGGGTGACGGGGATGCCGCGCCGGGTGGCGCAGAGCATCGCGACGGCGCTGGCCTGGGCGGTGCCCATCACGGTGCGGACGTTGTGCTGGGCGAAGACCCGCTCGACGGCGACCAGGTCGGGCCGGTGCTCGTCCAGCCAGGCCTCGATGCCCTGCTCGACCTGGAGCAGCCGCTCCCCGATCTCGGCCTCGGCGGGGGTGCGCACCACGCCGACCCCGGCCATCCGCAGCGGCCGGCCCGGCGCACCCTCGACCACGCCGACCCCGCACCTGGTCAGCCCCGGGTCCACGCCCAGTACCCGCACCACTCGCCCGTCTCCCTGTCACTCGCCACGAAGGACCTCCGCAGGCTACCGCCCGGGTCCGACAACCCGACCGACGACACCGGCCCGGTGGTCCAGGGACCACCGGGCCGGGCAGTGAGAACGGTCACTCACCGACGATCACTGAGCGGTGATCACTCGGCGTCGAGCTGCGCGCCGACCTCGTCGGAGATGTCGAAGTTGGCGAAGACGTTCTGCACGTCGTCGCTGTCCTCCAGGGCGTCGATCAGCTTGAGGATCTTGCGGGCGCCGTCGACGTCCAGCTCGACCTGCATGCTGGGGAGGAAGTTGGCCTCGGCCGAGTCGTAGTCGACGCCGGCGTCGACCAGCGCGGTGCGCACGGCGACCATCTTCGAGGCCTCGGAGACGATCTCGAACGAGTCGCCGAGGTCGTTGATCTCCTCCGGCTCCTGGTCGAGGACGACCTCGAACAGCTTGTCCTCGTCCACGCCGTCGGCCTTGGGGACGATGACGACACCCTTGCGGGTGAACAGGTACGACACCGAGCCCGGGTCGGCCATCGAGCCGCCGTTGCGGGTCATCGCGACGCGCACGTCGGAGGCCGCGCGGTTGCGGTTGTCGGTGAGGCACTCGATCAGGACCGCGACGCCGTTCGGGCCGTAGCCCTCGTACATGATGGTCTGGTAGTCGGCGCCGCCGGCCTCCAGACCGCCACCGCGCTTGACGGCGCGGTTGATGTTGTCGATCGGGACCGAGCTCTTCTTGGCCTTCTGGATGGCGTCGTAGAGGGTCGGGTTGCCCGCCGGGTCGGGACCGCCCGTGCGCGCCGCCACCTCGATGTTCTTGATCATCTTGGCGAAGAGCTTGCCGCGCTTGGCGTCGATCACGGCCTTCTTGTGCTTGGTGGTAGCCCACTTAGAGTGGCCGGACATCGCCAGCTCCTTTACGTCGCCAAAGGGAAATGAACAGATGAGATCTTACCGGTGTCGTCACCGGTGAAGCGCACACGGTCAGCGCGTGGTCGACGCCGTCAGCGCGCGTCCCCGGCGAGGTGCTCCTCGACCATCCGCACGAAGTACGCGTGCACCCGGTGGTCGCCGGTCAGCTCCGGGTGGAAGGAGGTGGCGAGCAGGTTGCCCTGGCGCACCGCCACGATCCGGCTCTCCGGGCCGTCCGCGGCGGGCAGCTCGGCCAGCACCTCGACACCCGCGCCGACCGACTCGACCCAGGGGGCGCGGATGAAGACGCCGTGCACCGGCGCGTCGGCCAGGCCCGTGAAGTCGATCCCGGACTCGAAGGACTCGTTCTGGCGCCCGAAGGCGTTGCGGCGCACCGTCATGTCGATGCCGCCGACGGTCTCCTGGTCCTCGCGGCCGTCCAGGATCTTGTCCGCCAGCATGATCATGCCCGCGCAGGTGCCGTAGACCGGCATCCCGGCGGCGACCCGCTCGCGCAGCGGGTCCATCACGCCGAACAGCAGCGCCAGCTTGGACATGGTGGTGGACTCCCCGCCGGGGATCACCAGCGCGTCGACCTCGGCCAGCTCCTCGGCGCGGCGCACCGGACGGGCGAGCGCGTCGGCCTCGGCCAGCGCCACCAGGTGCTCGCGGACGTCGCCCTGGAGGGCGAGGACGCCGATGACAGGAGTGCTCACGGTCTTCAACCTCTATCGATCGTTACGACGGACTACGTGGCGCGGCCCGCCGCGCGCCGAGGCGCTGCGGCGGGCCGGCCCAGGACTACCGGGCGACTACCAGCCGCGCTTGGCGTAGCGCTCGGTCTCCGGGAGGGTGTCGCAGTTGATGCCGACCATGGCCTCGCCCAGGTTGCGCGACGCGTCCGCGATGACCTTCGGGTCGTCGAAGAAGGTGGTGGCCTTCACGATGGCGGCGGCGCGCTTGGCCGGGTCGCCCGACTTGAAGATGCCGGAGCCGACGAAGACGCCCTCGGCGCCCAGCTGACGCATCAGCGCGGCGTCGGCCGGGGTGGCGACGCCACCGGCGGAGAACAGCACGACCGGCAGCTTGCCGAGCTCGGCGACCTCCTTGACCAGCTCGTACGGGGCGCGCAGCTCCTTGGCGGCGGCGTACAGCTCGTTGTTGTCCAGGGCGCGCAGCTGGCCGATCTCGTTCTTGATCTGGCGCAGGTGGCGGACGGCCTCGACGACGTTGCCGGTGCCGGCCTCGCCCTTCGAGCGGATCATGGCCGCGCCCTCGGCGATGCGGCGCAGGGCCTCGCCCAGGTTGGTGGCGCCGCAGACGAAGGGGGTGGTGAAGGCGAACTTGTCCGAGTGGTTGACCTCGTCGGCCGGGGTCAGCACCTCGGACTCGTCGATGTAGTCGACGCCCAGCGACTGGAGCACCTGGGCCTCGACGAAGTGGCCGATGCGGGACTTGGCCATCACCGGGATGGAGACCGCGGCGATGATCTCCTCGATCATGTTCGGGTCGGACATGCGGGCCACGCCGCCGTCCTTGCGGATGTCCGCGGGGACCCGCTCCAGGGCCATGACGGCGACCGCGCCGGCGTCCTCGGCGATCTTGGCCTGCTCGGCGTTGACCACGTCCATGATCACACCGCCCTTGAGCTGCTCGGCCATGCCGCGCTTGACCCGGGCGGTGCCGATCTGCGGCTGGTCTGCGGTGGTGGGGGTGGTGGACACGTGAGACCTCACTCGAAGATGAATCAGTGCTATCGCCCTATGGTAGGCAGAACGGGTGACCCAACCATGCGCCACCAAGTCCAGCCAGGACGACGGGACACGACAAACGGGCCGTATCCGGGGGACACCTTAAGCAGGTGCCCCTTCGGGTGTGAGAGCGGGCGGCGGGGCATCGTCCATTTCGAACGCCAGCGGGAAGGGCGCCTTGCCCGCCAGCCGGAAGTACCGCACCAGCCGGTGCTCGCGCACCGCCCGGGCCGCCCGCACCGCGTCGTTGTGGAACCGGCGGGCCATCGGCACCCGCCGCACCGCGGCCGTCAGATCACGAACCGCGTCCTCGCCACCCGGCTCGGCCGCCAGCGCCGCCATCTGCTCCGGCTCCTCGAACACCGCCCGCAGCGCCAGGCTCAGCTGGCTCTCCGCCACCTCGCGCTGCTCGTCATCGGCCTGCCGGGCCGCGTGCGCCGCGTCCAGCAGCAGCAGCGAGGCCGCCGGATCCAGCAACGAGGACGTCGCCAGCTCCAACGCCACCGAGGCCCGGCGGACCAGCTGCGCGTCCAGCGCCGCCCGCGCGGCGTCGATCCGGGCGTGCAGCCGGTCCAGACGACCGGCCGTCCAACTCAGGTACATGCCGAACAGCACCACGGCCACGCCGGCCCAGATCCAGGTAGTCACGGGCCGCTACGTTACCGGGTGTCACCGGTTCAGCCCTGGGCGGTCGCACTCCGGTAGCTCTCCCGGTCGATGTCCGCGACGTTCACCGCCGTGAACAGCCGGGTACCCGGCCGCGGCCGGACGTACTGCGCCAGCAGCGCCAGCACGCCCTCGCTCAGCGCCGCCTTCGCCTCCGGCGAACGGCCCGGAAAGATCTGGAACTCCACGAACACCTGGGCGTCGGCGGCCGCCCCGCTGGTACCGACCACCAGCACCTCGCTCTGCCGGAACACCGTCTTGCAGGACTCCGGCTTCGCGTCGATCGTCGCCTCCGCCAGCCGGTTGATCGCCAGGCCGAGGCCCCGGCGGTCGAAGGTTCCGGCCAGGCCGGCCGAGTAGTCGACGGAGATCTGCGGCATCGTTGCCCCCGTGGATCGCAGTGGTACGGACGTCCGACCCTAACGCCACCGGCACCCCGGCCCACCGTCCGGGACGGGTCCCGGACCGGCCCGAACCGCCGCGGCGGATCAGTCCCGGGCCAGCCCGAACCGGCGCCGCCCGCCGCGCACGTCCTCCTCGACCACCGCCGCCTCGCCGGCCGTCACCGTCTCGTACACCGCCAGGATGTCCGCGCCCACCGTCGACCAGTCGAACCGCCGCACGTGCCGCGAGGCCGCCTCCCGCAGCTCCTCCAGCCGCGCCGGGTCACCCAGCAGTCGCAGCGCCGTACGGGCCAGCGCGTCCGCGTCCTCCACCGGGAACAGCTCGCCCGCGTCCCCGCCGTCCAGCACCTGCTTGAACGCGTCCAGATCGCTCGCCAGCACCGGCGCGCCCGCCGACATCGCCTCGACCAGGATGATCCCGAAGCTCTCGCCCCCGGTGTTCGGCGCCACGTACAGGTCCACGCTGCGCAGCAGCCGGGCCTTGTCCCGGTCGCTCACCATGCCGAGGAACTCCACCTGCCGGCGCACCTCGGGCGCCAGGCCCGCGACGGCCTCCTCCTCGTCGCCCTTGCCCGCCACCAGCAGCCGCACCCCCGGCCGCTCCGCCAGGATCCCCGGCAGCGCCGCCAGCAGCGTCGGCAGGCCCTTGCGCGGCTCGTTGATCCGGCCGATGAAGCCGATCGTGCCCGGCTCCCCCTTCGCCGCGCCGCCGGTCCACCGCTCGTCCGGCTCGGCCGCCGCGAAGAACCCCACGTCCACGCCGTTCGGGATCACCACCGCGTCCCCGCCCAGGTGCTCCACCAGGGTGCGCCGGGCGTACTCCGACACCGCGATCCGGGCCCGCATCTTCTCCAGCCCCGGCTGGAGGATCGGCGAGGCCGCGATCATCACCCGCGAACGCGGGTTGGAGGTGTGGAAGGTCCCCACCATCGGCCCGGTGGCCGACCAGGCGGCCAGCATCGACAGACTCGGCGCGGCCGGCTCGTGCACGTGCAGGATGTCGAAGCGCCCGTCGTGCAGCCAGCGCCGCACCCGGGCCGCCGACAGGATCCCGAAACTCAGCCGCGCCACCGACCCGTTGTACGGCACCGCCACCGACCGCCCGGCCGGGACCACGTACGGCGGCAGCGCCTCGTCGTCCTCGGCCGGCGCCAGCACCGACACCTCGTGCCCCAGACCGATCAGGTGCTCGGCCAGGTCCCGGATGTGGAACTGCACCCCACCGGGGACGTCCCAGTCGTACGGGCAGACGATGCCGATCTTCACGGGTTCCTCGAGCTCCTTCGGACAGTGGTGCGGGCGGGCAGGACGGAACGGCTCAGGACCCGGAGGCCTCGGCCGCGGGCTCCGGGACCGCCTCCGCGCGCTCCGCGGGCGCCGCCTTCACCGTCTCACGGACCGGCAGGTCTGCCAGCCAGAACTTCTGCAGCATGTGCCAGTCCTGCGGGTGCTCGCGGATGCTCCGCTCCCACAGCTGCGCCATCGCCTGGGTCATCACCCGGGTGCGCTCCTTGCGGTCGCCCTCCTCGGGCACCGGCACCTCGGGATGGATCCGCGCCCGCAGCACCGGGCCGTCGTACCAGAGCGTCACCGGCAGCAGCGCCGCCCCGGTGCGCTGGCACAGCGCCGCCGGACCGGCCGGCATCCGGGTCGGCTCACCGAAGAACGACACCCCGATGCCCGCCTCCGACAGGTCCCGGTCCCCCACCAGGCAGACCAGCCGGCCCTCGCGCAACCGCCGCGCCAGCGTGCCGATCACGTTCACCGAACCGCCGGTCAGCGCCAGGACCTCCATGCCCAGGCCCTCCCGGAACGCCACGAACCGGTCGAACAGCCGCTCCGGCTTCAATCGCTCCGCGACCGTGGTGAACGGGTAGCCCTGCTGCGCCACCCAGGCCCCCGCGAGGTCCCAGTTGCCCATGTGCGGCAGCGCTATCACCGCGCCCCGCCCCGCCTCCAACGACTCCCGCAGATGCTCGAAGCCCTCCACCTGGACGTCCCGGGCCACCCGCTCCCGGCTCCACACCGGCAGCCGGAACGACTCCATCCAGTACCGCAGGTACGAACGCATCCCGGCCCGGGACAACTCCCGCACCGCGGCCTCGTCCAGGCCCGGACGGACCCGGCGCAGATTCGCCTCCAGCTGGAGCACCCGCTTGCCGCGCTTGCGCCACGCGTAGTCCGCCAGCCGGTCGAACAGCCCCCGGGCCACCCGCTCCGGCAGGTGCTTCAGCAGCCCCCACCCCAGCGCGTACGCCCAGTACACCAGTCGGTCCGTCACCGCAGGACGCCCCCCATCAGCTCCCGGCCGCCGCTCGGTCGGCCTCGAACGCCTCCCGGCGCACGGTCAGCATCCGCTGGAACACCGTCACCAGGCTGCCCGCCGCCACCAGCCACAGCGCCACCGGCAGCAGCCACTCCACGTACGGCACACCGAATTTGTGCAGACCCGCGACCCCGGCCGCCACCAGGCTGGCCACCAGCCGCTCGGCCCGCTCCACCAGCCCCGACACGTCGCACGGCAGGCCCTGGCTCTCCGCCCGCGCCTTCGTGTACGACACCACCAGACCGCTCGCCAGGCAGAAGATCGCCACCGCACAGAGCAGGTTGTTGTCACCCTTGCCCGCGTACCACATCGCCAGACCGCCGAAGATCGCCGCATCGGCGACCCGGTCCAGGGTGGAGTCGAGGAACGCCCCCCACTTCGTGCTCCGGCCCAGCTGGCGGGCCATGTTCCCGTCCACCAGGTCCGAGAAGATGAACAGCGTGATCGTGATGGTGCCCCAGAAGAACTCCCCGCGCGGGAAGAACACCAGCGCACCGGCCACCGAGCCGGCGGTACCGATCAGCGTCACGGCGTCCGGGCTCACGCCCAGCCGGATCAGGAACGCGGCGAACGGGGTCAGGACACGTGTGAAGAAGGCACGCGCGTATTTGTTGAGCATGGCCTTCCCAGCCGCTCCGATCTCCCAGATACCCGCCTGGCGCAGAACGCGCGGCAGGCGGCCGGGCGGATCAGCCCGTCCGGCCCACCCATCGTAGCCAGGCCGAGGACACGCTCCGGCGCACGCACCGCCGGACGCCGCCCCCACCACGCCGCGCACACGCACGATCACCGATCGGCCGTACGACACGCGCCCCGCAGGACCCGACCCTAGACTGCGATGGACAAGCCTCGGCGCCACGGGAGGAGACCCCGATGCCCGACCGCAGCACGGCACGAGCCGGCCAGGCACCCGCCGTCACCGGCCCGAAGGACCTGCGCAACGTCGTCCTCATCGGCCCCAGCGGTGTGGGCAAGACCACCCTCGCCGAATCCCTCGCCCTCGCCGCCGGCGCCACCGGCCGGGCCGGCCGCGTCACCGACGGCACGACCGTCTCCGACCACGAGGACATCGAGCACCAGCAGCAGCGCTCCGTCCAGCTCTCGCTCCTCCCGCTCGAATGGAAGGGCGTCAAGATCAACCTGATCGACCCGCCCGGCCACCCCGACTTCGCCGCCGACCTGCGCGCCGCCCTGCACGCCGCCGACGCCGCCGTCTTCGTCGTCTCCGCCACCGACCCGGTCACCGCCCCCACCCGCGCCCTGTGGCGCGAATGCGCCGCCGAGGGCATCCCCCGCGCCATCGCCGTCGCCAAGCTCGACCTCGCCCACACCGGCTTCGACGACATCCTCACCGCCTGCCACGACGCCTTCGGACTCGGCCCGGACACCCTGCGCCCGCTCTTCCTGCCCGTCCACCACGACGGACACCCCGACGGCAGCGTCGACCTCCTCACCGGCGACACCTACGGCGACGCCGACCCGCTGCCCGACACCGCGCCCGCCCACGACAGCCTCGTCGAAGCCATCTCCGGCCAGGACGACACCCTCATGGAGCGCTACCTCTCCGGCGACACCCTCGACACCGACTCCCTCGAAGCCGGCCTGCGCCGCGAGGTCCTCTCCTGCGCCCTCCACCCCGCCGTCCCCACCAGCGAGAACGGCCTCGGCGCCGCCGAACTCCTCGACCTCGTCGCGCACACCTTCCCCGACCCCACCGAACGCACCCGCCCCGCCCCCGAGTGCGACCCCGACGCCCCGCTCGCCGCCCAGGTCGTCCGCGTCACCGGCGACGCCTACGTCGGACGGATCAGCCTGCTGCGCCTGTACGCCGGCACCCTGCGCCCCGACACCAGGATCCACCTCGTCGGCCCCGCCCACACCGCCGACCAGAACGGCGACGAACGCGTCACCGGCCTCACCAGCCCCTTCGGCAAGGCGCAGCGCCCCGTCCCGCACGCCGTCGCCGGCGACCTCGTCTGCGCCGCCAAACTCACCACCGCCCGCGCCGGCGACACCGTCCACGACCCCGGCCACCCCGTCACCCTCGACGGCTGGACCCTCCCCGAACCGCTCCTCCCGATCGCCGTCGAGGCCCACAGCAAGGCCGACGACGACAAGCTCTCCCAGGCCCTCGCCCGCCTCACCGCCGAGGACCCGGCGCTACGCCTGGAACAGAACCCCGACACCCACCAGCTCGTCCTCTGGTGCACCGGCGAGGCCCACGCCGACGTCGTCCTCGACCGCCTCCGCACCCGCCACGGCGTCCACGTCGACACCGTCGAACCCAAGGTCGCCCTGCGCGAGACCTTCGGCACCGCCGCCGCCGGCCACGGCCGCCTGGTCAAGCAGTCCGGCGGCCACGGCCAGTACGCCATCTGCGACCTGGAGGTCGAACCGCTCCCCGCCGGCTCCGGCTTCGAGTTCCAGGAACACGTCGTCGGCGGCTCCGTCCCCAAGCACTTCATCCCCTCCGTCGAGAAGGGCGTCCGCGCCCAGCTCGCCAAGGGCGTCACCACCGGGTACCCGCTCGTCGACGTCCGGGTCACCCTCACCGACGGCAAGGCGCACTCCGTCGACTCCTCCGACGCGTCCTTCCAGAACGCCGCCGCCCTCGCCCTGCGCGACGCCGCCGAGCACGCCGTCATCCGCCTGCTCGAACCCGTCGCCGCCGTCAGCGTCCTGCTCCCCGACGACTACCTCGGCGCCGTCCTCGGCGACCTCTCCGCCCGCCGCGGCCGCGTCCTCGGCAGCGAGACCGGGGGCACCGGACTCACCCTGCTGCGCGCCGAGGTCCCCGAACTCGAACTCGCCCGCTACCCGATCGACCTGCGCTCGCTCACCCACGGCACCGCCGAGTTCTCCCGCGCCTACCTGCGCCACGAACCCATGCCGCCCGCCCTCGCCCAGCGCTACACCGACTGAGCGGCCCCACGGCCGGACGGTCTCACGGCCGGACGGGCTTGCGGGCCGGCAGCTCGCACGCCGCCGTCCCCCCCGGCATCCGGTGCCGGTTGCGCGCCACCCAGCGGTAGGCCAGCCCCGCGAGCGGCCGCACCGGCGCCGCCGTCAACACAGCGCCCAGGTATGCCCACACCCCGCCGGAGCGCATCAGAAGCCGCGCAACCGCCTGCGCGCCCCCGTACACCCGGCCGCTCGGCGTCACCCAGAGCACCTCGCGCTCCGCCCGCTCCGCCGACACCTCACCCCGGCCGCCCGCGTGCCCGTCCAGGCCCGCCAGATCCGCGAACTGGAACGGCACCGCCTCCCAGCCCCCCGAGGCCAGCGTCTGCCGCAGGTACCGCTCCGACCAGCGCACGCAGGACGAACAGAACGAACAGTCCCCGTCGTAGACCAGCACCGGATCCTTCACGGCCGCTCCCCTTTCCTCGCTCCCACCGTCCATCCTGCCCCACCTCCCCCATCCACCTCGCGACGGGTATCGACCCGCCCGAAGCTGGGCATCATGCCCCTCAGGCCTCCGGTGACGGTACTTCAGACGATCATCCGCGCGGGGGTGCCACGGCACGGTAACCTGCCGCTGACAAGGGGAGGAGGGGACGCCACCGTGACCACACTCGACATGACCCCGGGTGCGCAGATACCCCGGACCGACGCCGGCCCGCAGACTGCCATCACCCAGGGACTCTCCTCGACCGCGTACCGCGACGGCGAGATCAAGGGCTTCGTCGGCGCCGTCACCGACGCCACCGAGAAGAAGGGCCGCTTCGCGCTCTTCCGCCCCAACCTCGGCGAGGCCTTCAGCAAGGCGCTGATCTCCCGTGCCCTGGGCGGCGGCCGCAAGCCCATCGTCCCGGCCTTCGGAGTCGACACCCGCCAGGTCGTCGAACACTGCCTGGCCGCCGAGGAACTGCGCAACACCCGCGACCGGCAACTCAGCACCGTCTCCATCGCCACCGGCGTGCTCTTCCTCCCCGGCACCCTGGTCTGGCTCGGCGCCTTCCAGCTCCGCGCCTGGCTCAAGCGGGACAACCCGAAGAACGCGGCCGTCTACGGCGGCATCGTGCTCGCCGCGGCCGCCGCCCTCGCCGTCCTGCTCGCGCTGCGCCCGCCGGCCAACGGCTTCATCGGCGTCTACCTGCGCGTGACCATGCTCGCCCCGGTCGTCGGCTGGTACCTCGCCCGCCGGATCGTCGAGCGCTCCGCCAAGGACCTGCGCTCCCGCTGGCAGGCGCTGGTCGAGGGCAGCGTGGTGGCCGCCTCGGTCGCCAAGGCCGTCCCCCGGGACGACCTCGACAAGAAGGCCGCCGACCTGCGCGACAAGCTCGGCCGCCTGGACGCCGAGCAGGAGACCAACATCCACCACTACGCCGGCCCCAAGGGCATCCTCGGTGCCGGCCGCCGCTGGGGCGAATGGCGCCTCGCCGACACCCTCCACCCCGCGGAGGGCCACGCCGACTTCCGCGCCTTCCACCCCTGGGACCTGATCCGCCGGATCTCCTCCCACCTCAAGGGGCTCGGCGTCAGCCACGTCGCCAACAGCGGCATGCCCAACGTCGCCATCAAGCAGTGGGTGGTCTTCGACATCGGCGAGGGCGCCGACGAGATCAGCCGCCCCGGCAACGCCGACATGGACGGCGACCGGATGCGCGACTTCGCCGTGCAGAGCGTCGCCGACAAGCAGACCTTCTCCGGCGGCCCCCGGCACTACCTCGCCACCCAGTTCATCACCCACGACGGCAAGCTGGTCCTCACCTTCACCGTCACCGTCACCCTGCTCGCCAACGTCCTGAACATCACCGTGTCCGGCTACGCGCTCGGCCCGGTCAAGGGCGTCTTCTTCGACAAGCCCAAGGACAAGGAGAAGTCGGTCGCCAAGACCGTGCGGTTCTGGGAGGAGCGCACCGTCAAGCTCCCCCTGATCGACAACGACGAGGTCGTCCGCCAGGCCGTCCGCGCCCCCTTCTACCGGATGCCCGGCCTGCTCGGCTGGCTCGGCGGCGGACTCGGCCTGCCCGAGCCCTTCGGGCTGCGGCACATCTGGGCCGGCCGCGCCTGGGAGAACCGCTCCATGGTCGACAACGCCCAGAACGCCGCCGTCCCGGTGCTCGCGGCGGTCCACGCCGCCACGCTGGAGTTCCTGGAGGAGCACGACCTGGACGCCGACCGCTTCTTCAAGAACCGCACCTCGATCATCAAGTCCGAGGCGCAGAGCCCCCGCCCCTACGACGTCGACACCTTCAACGCCGGCTGATCCGGCGCAGCGCATGCGGGAGGGCCCCACCGAGGATCTCGGTGGGGCCCTCCCGCGTCGTTCCTCGGATCAGCCCTGCGGCCAGGCCTCGGCCAGCATCTTCCGGGTGTCCGCCAGCAGCTGCGGCAGCACCTTGGTGTGGCCGACCACCGGCATGAAGTTGGTGTCCCCGCCCCAGCGCGGCACCACGTGCTGGTGCAGGTGCGCCGCGATCCCGGCCCCGGCCGCCGCGCCCTGGTTCATCCCGATGTTGAACCCGTGCGCCCCGGAGGCCGCCCGCAGCGCCGTCATCGCCTTCTTGGTGAAGTCCGCCAGCTCGGCCGTCTCGGCCTCGTCCAGGTCGGTGTAGTCGGCGACGTGCCGGTACGGGACCACCATCAGGTGCCCGCCGTTGTACGGGTACAGGTTCAGCACCGCGAACACGGCACTCCCCCGGGCGATGATCAGCCCGTCCTCGTCGCTCAGGGACGGGATCGAGCAGAACGGACAACCGTCGTCCGGAGCCGGGCCGGTGGGCTTGTTCTCACCCTGGATGTACGCCATCCGATGAGGCGTCCACAGGCGGCGGAAGCCGTCCGGCTCACCGACGCCCCGCTGAAGTTCCGGCTCAGTCGTCATGCTGATCAGCATATTCGCCCGACGGTGCTTGCAAAGCCGCGCGGGGCAGACTCGTCGAGAGCCTGCCCCGCGCCGTCCCCGCTCGGGCGGGGCCGAACTCACACCTGGATGCGACTCTTCACCGCGTCCACGATCTCCTGAACCGCGTCCGCCAGCGGAACGCCGTTCTTCTGCTCGCCGTTGCGGTAGCGGAACGACACCGCGCCCGCCTCGACGTCGTCGTTGCCGGCGATCAGCATGAACGGCACCTTGGTCTTCTGTGCGTTCCTGATCTTCTTCTGCATGCGGTCGTCCGAGGTGTCCACCTCGACCCGGATCCCGTGCTTCTTCAGCTCGGCCGCGACCTCCAGCAGGTACGGCACGTGCTCGTCGGTGATCGGGATGCCGGTGACGGTGACCGGGGCCAGCCACGGCGGCATGGCGCCGGCGTAGTGCTCCAGCAGCACCGCGAAGAAGCGCTCGATCGAGCCGAACAGCGCCCGGTGGATCATGACCGGCCGCTGGCGCGAGCCGTCCGCCGCGGTGTACTCCAGGTCGAAGCGCTCGGGCAGGTTGAAGTCCAGCTGGATGGTGCTCATCTGCCAGGTACGGCCGATGGCGTCCTTCGCCTGCACCGAGATCTTCGGGCCGTAGAAGGCCGCGCCGCCCGGGTCCGGGACCAGCGGCAGGCCCTGCTTCTCGGCCACGCTCGCCAGGACGCGGGTGGCCTCCTCCCAGGTCTCGTCGCTGCCGACGTACTTGACCGGGTCCTTGGTCGACAGCTCCAGGTAGAAGTCGGTCAGACCGTAGTCGCGGAGCAGGTTGAGCACGAAGGTCAGCGTGGAGTCGAGCTCCTCCGCCATCTGCTCGCGGGTGCAGTAGATGTGCGCGTCGTCCTGCGTGAAGCCGCGGGCACGGGTCAGGCCGTGCACGACGCCGGACTTCTCGTAGCGGTACACCGTCCCGAACTCGAAGAGGCGCAGCGGCAGTTCACGGTACGAGCGGCCGCGCGCGTCGAAGATCAGGTTGTGCATCGGGCAGTTCATCGGCTTGAGGTAGTAGTCCACGCCCTCGTCGAGCTGCATGGGCGGGTACATACCGTCCGCGTACCAGTCGAGGTGGCCGCTCTTCTCGAAGAGCTTCCCCTTGGTGGCGTGCGGGGTGTAGACGAACTCGTAGCCCTCCTCCTCGTGCCGCTTGCGCGAGTAGTCCTCCATCGCCCGGCGGATGATGCCGCCCTTGGGGTGGAAGACGGCGAGACCGGAGCCGATCTCCTCCGGGATGGAGAAGAGGTCGAGCTCGTTGCCGAGCTTGCGGTGGTCGCGCTTCTCGGCCTCGACGAGGAAGTCGAGGTGGGCCTTGAGCTCGTCCTTGGTCGGCCAGGCGGTGCCGTAGATGCGCTGCAGCATGGGGTTCTTCTCGCTGCCGCGCCAGTAGGCGGCCGCGTTGCGCATCAGCTTGAACGCCGGGATGTTCCGGGTGCTGGGCAGGTGCGGGCCGCGGCAGAGGTCGCCCCAGCACTGCTCGCCGGTCTTGGCGTCCAGGTTGTCGTAGATGGTGAGCTCGCCGGCGCCGACCTCGACGTCGGCGCCCTCGCCGGCGGTGGCGGCGGAACCCTTGAGGCCGATCAGTTCGAGCTTGTACGGCTCGGCGGCCAGCTCCTCGCGGGCGGACTCGTCGGTGACCACGCGGCGGGAGAACTTCTGCCCGCGCTTGATGATCTCCTGCATCTTCTTCTCGATGGCCTTGAGGTCATCGGGGTGGAAGGGCTTCTCGACATCGAAGTCGTAGTAGAAACCGTCCTTGACCGGCGGGCCGATGCCCAGCTTGGCCTCGGGGTAGAGCTGCTGCACGGCCTGGGCCATGACGTGCGCGGTGGAGTGGCGCAGGATGTCGAGGCCGTCCTTGCTGCCGATCTCGACCGGCTCGACCTCGTCGCCGTCCTGGACGGCGTAGGCGAGGTCCTTGAGCTGGCCGCCGACGCGGGCGGCGATGATCGAGCGGTCGTCGGCGAAGAGCTCGGCGGCCGTGGTGCCCGTCGTCACCACGCGCTCTTCCCGATCGGGTTCGCGGCTGATGATTACCCGGACGTCCGTCACCGGTCTCTCCTGACGTGCTGGATTTCAGAGGGCGCAACACTGCGCTGCGCGTGACGATGGTACCGAGAGCGCCGCCCCCGCCGTCCACCTACGCCCCTTCCCCCTCCCGCTCCGCCTTCTCCCCGAGCGCCTTCAGCAGCCGCTCGCGGTCCCCTTCCTCCCAGCCGCGGAGTTCCAGTCCGTGCGGGCGGGTCAGCCGGCGGAAGCCGCCGTGCCGCTCCAGCCGGCCGCAGACCCGGACCGGCAGGCCCGCGAGGTGGGCCTCGGCGGCGAGCCGGTAGTCGGGGTCGAGCAGGCGGAGCTTGAGCTCGCGGACCTCGGCGCCGGTGAGCACCCGCAGTCGTACCGAGCCGGGACCGGCCGGGTCGGCGCGCTTGAGCCGGGTGACCACGCCGACCACGGTGACATCGACGGCGGGCTCGATCCGTTCCAGCAGCTCGGCGGCCTCCGCCAGGGCGGGCAGGTCGCCAGGCGAGAAGTCGAGGTCGATCCGGCGGTCCCCGAAGCCGCCCGGGGTCCCGGCGGCGGGCGACCAGGCGACGCTGAGCCGGGCGGCCGTCGCGTCGCGCACCAGCTCCTCGACGGACCGGACGAGCTCCCGGCTGACCCCGGCCCGGACGGCGTTCCCGAAGGCCTTGGGCCCGCCGCTGACCCGGCGGTAGTCGACGGCGTCGCGCAGTGCCTCCAGGGCTCGGACCAGGGTGGTGACGGCGGCGCGGCCCTCGGGGGCGGGGGTGTGGGCGGTGAGCTCGGCGCCCTGTTCGACCAGCAGGACGCGGTCCAGGAAGTCCTCGGCGAGGGCGTCCAGCCGGGCGCCGAAGTAGCCGGCCCTGGTGCGGGCGGCCTTGGCGCCGGCGGCGAGCATCCCGCGGGCGGCCCGCCGGAGCCGCTCGGCCTCGTCCCAGGGGGTGGCCCCGGCGGGGCCGGACGGTTCGCGGTGCCAGCGCAGTTCGTCGCCCGGGACGGTGAGGGCGAGCAGGATCGAGCGGGCGGAGGGGGTGCGGGAGCGGGAGAGCGCGGTGACGGCGTCGGCGAGGAGTTCGACGGCGTCGTCGAAGCCGTCCCCGGCCGGGACGAGCAGGCTGGTGCCGGGTTCGTCGTCGGGCGGGGTCCAGCGTCCGTACCGGGCGGCCGGTCCGCCGCGGCGGACCCAGCCGTGCCGGGCGAGCAGGGTGGCCAGGACCGTCGGGTCGACGGTGGCCGGGTCGGGCAGGGGCCGGGCCGGTTCGCCCGGTGCGTGCGGCGGTGTCATGGGTCCGGTTCCTCCCTGCCGGGCCCGGGCCGTCACGGGCTGCCGCCCGCGCCGACCCGGGCCATGATGTCGCAGAGCGCGCGGTCGTCGAAGACCCTGGCGGTGGGCACCCGGACGTTGGTGCGCCGCTGCCCGGTGACCGGGTGGCCGGCCAGGTTGACCCAGTAGCAGCAGTGCCGCAGTTCCAGGACGTCCGGGCGGGCCCGCAGCCACTGGTCGACCCGGCGCGGCAGCAGCAGCACGACCAGGATCCGCGGCACGGCGACCCGGGGCCGGGCGAGCTTGCGCAGGTGGTCGTTGTCCAGGGTGAAGCTGAAGAACGGCCCGGCCGGGTCGGGTGCGACCTGCTGGGTGGCCTTGAGCTGGATCTTGACGGTGACCTCGTCGTCCACCTCGTGCGCCCGGGAGCCGTGGCTGACGTGCCAGTCGATGCCGTTGTCCGGGAACGGCTGGGAGAGCGAGCAGCCGGCCGCGGCGGCGACCGCGTGCAGGTAGCCGACCTGCAGGGTCTCCATGCAGGCGGTGACCGCGAGGTTCCCGCGCAGTACGGCCGCCGCCTCCTCCTCGGGCTGCGGCTGGGTCAGTGCCATCGCCCCGTGCCCTCCCCCGGTTCCGGGCCCGTCCCGCTCCGGACGGGCCGGTCGATTCGAACGGGACAGTCATGGGCAGGATCCCCGGCCGGGCTTGGGCCAAACGGGTTGAAGGGGCGTCAGAACCGGGTATCAACCGGTCGCAACGCTCGTCTGAGGGGCAGTCATGCAGCAGCACTGGTACACCGGCCCGCTCGCCTCCTTCGACACCGAGACGACCGGCGTGGACGTGGAGAACGACCGGATCGTCTCCGCCGCCCTGGTCGTCCAGCTCGCGCCGGGCGAGCCGGCCCGGACCACGACCTGGCTGGCCGATCCGGGGATTCCGATCCCGGACGGCGCCCGCGCGGTGCACGGCATCACCGACGAGCAGGTGCGCACCCACGGCCGCCCGGCCCGCACGGTGGTGGCGGAGGTCACCCGGGCGCTGGCGGCCGAGGCGCGGGCCGGGCGTCCGGTGGTGGTGATGAACGCGCCCTACGACCTGACGCTGCTGGACCGGGAGCTGCGCCGCCATCACGGGCTGACGCTGGCCGCGGGGCTGGCGGCGTCCGGGCTGGTGGTGCTGGACCCCCGGGTGCTGGACAAGCACGTGGACCGCTACCGCAAGGGCCGCCGGACACTGACCGACCTGTGCGCCCACTACGGCGTCGTCCTGGCCGGGGCGCACGACGCGGCGGCGGACGCGGCGGCGGCACTGGCGCTGACCCGGCGGATCGGCTCCCGCTACCCGGCGGCGCTCGGCGGGCTGTCAGCGGCGGAGCTGCACCTGCGGCAGGCGGTCTGGCACGCGGCGCAGGCACGCGGACTGCAGAACTGGTTCGACCGCTCGGGGACACCGGAGCGGGTGGACCTGTCCTGGCCGCTGCGGCCGGCCCGGTGCGGATGCGGGCGCCGGCTGGAACCGGAGCACCGTTGCGAGGCGGCGGCGTGACGCGCGGCCCGGCGCTCCGGGCCCGAACGCGCCGCAGGCCCTGACCGGTTTCCTGGTCAGGGCCTGCATGCTGTCCGGTGGGCGATACTGGGATCGAACCAGTGACCCCTTCGGTGTGAACGAAGTGCTCTCCCGCTGAGCTAATCGCCCGGGCAACGAGAAGAACTCTAGCACCATTCGGGGCCGGTCGTACAACTCGCCCGTTCCGGGTACCGCCGACGCCTCCGCAGAACTCGCGCCCCACAGGGAAGGTGACTGTCCCTCAGCCGATTACCGGTGGCCCTTCAGGCGGATTCCGGAAATACACGTGAGGCCCAGCCGATAATCGGCTGGGCCTCACGTATCACAATGCATTCCGGTGGGCGATACTGGGATCGAACCAGTGACCCCTTCGGTGTGAACGAAGTGCTCTCCCGCTGAGCTAATCGCCCGGGTGCAGAGAAAACATTACCGCATCCCGGAGGGTGCTCCGAACACGCTCCCCGCCCGCGGCCCCGCGTCCGGGCGGGTCAGCTCCCGTCCAGCTGCCAGGGGGCGGCCAGGCCGTAGCGGGCGAAGTACCAGCCGCCCACCCCGACGAGGGCGGCCAGCCCGATCGCGGTGAGCGTCAGGTTGCGGCGGCGCACCCGCGGGTCCATGGCCCGCTGGGCGGCCTCGGCGACCTTGCGGCGGGTCCAGCGCAGGGCCAGCTGGGCCCAGACGAACTCGGTCGCCCAGATCCCCATGCCCAGGAAGATCACCAGCCAGCCGGGGCCGGGCAGCGGCAGCATGATCAGCCCGAGCACCACCACGGCGAGGCCCGCCAGGAAGATCGCCACCTGCCAGACCCGGTGCAGCGCGGGCGAGCGGCGGACGAAGGCCGGGGCCCGCGATCCGACCGCTCGTCCGCCGTCGACGGCCGCGTCAACCGCCACAGCCGCTTCACCCGTTCCCGTGTTCCCGGCCGTCTTGTCGTTTCGCACAGTCATGCCAGGAAACTAACCAAGAAGCACCGGGTAATGCCCGGCCCGGCCGCTGCGGGGCGATTCCGCAATGCGCCGTAAGGGGTACGACTCGCGCCCGAATCGGGACAGAGGGGTTTACATCGGTCTTGGGGGTGGGATGGTCCGTTCGCCGACGTGCGATTCCCCGAGCGCACACTGAGCGAAAGGCCATGGCGCTTATGAACACCACGGTCAGCTGCGAGCTGCACCTGCGCCTCATCGTGTCCAGCGAGTCATCACTGCCCGTCCCCGCGGGCCTGCGCTACGACACCGCCGACCCCTATGCCGTGCACGCCACGTTCCACACAGGCGCCGACGAGACCGTGGAGTGGGTGTTCGCCCGAGATCTCCTCGCGGAGGGGCTGCACCGACCCACTGGTACCGGCGACGTCCGGGTGTGGCCGTCGCGCAGCCACGGGCAAGGGGTGGTCTGCATCGCACTGAGCTCTCCGGAAGGAGAAGCCCTGCTGGAGGCCCCGGCCCGAGCGCTTGAGTCGTTCCTCAAGCGGACGGACGCCGCGGTGCCCCCCGGCACCGAACACCGTCACTTCGACCTCGACCGGGAGCTGTCCCACATCCTCGCCGAAAGCTGACCCCATCCGGAGGCGGTCACGCCCCGCCGACGGCGGGGCCCTACCCCCTGCCTCATCGCAGCCGTCCTACTCGGGGGCACGGCAGCGGACTCAGCCGCGCACGACGCGGTCTCGGGGCCGGTGAGCGGCTCCGCTCCCACCGGAGCGGGTCCACAGCACCGCAGGCGCCCGGTTTCGGACGCCTTGTCGGACTGCGCACACATCTTCGAAAGAAGGCGCCGCCCTACCGGCACAAGGCCCGGTATGGTCTGGGGTAACCGTGGACGCGGGGTATCGGAGTCCCCTGCGCGAGGAGCCCCCAACGTGCTGATCACCCATGACACCGAGTGCGCGCTGAGCCTCCTCGTGGAGCTGCTCAACACCGCACCCGAGGTGTGCGGCGCCGAGCGGCTGCCGGACGTCGCCGCGCTGGACGCCTTCGTGGTCCGCCGGGAGATCAGCGAGATCGACTCGCTGACCGAGGACGACCTGCGGCGGGTGCACGAGCTGCGCACCCGGCTGCGCGAGGTGTTCGCGACGGAGTCCACCGCGCAGGCCGCGGAGCTGGTCAACTCCATCGTCGCGGCCGCCGGGACGACGCCCCGGCTGACCAACCACGACGACCACGACTGGCACATCCACTACTTCGCGCCGCACGCCGCCCTCGGTGACCACCTGGCGGCCGAACTGGGCATGGCGCTGGCCCTCATCCTCATGGCGGGCGAGCGGGAACGGCTGCGCCGCTGCGAGGCGCCGGACTGCGCGCGGGTCTTCGTGGACCTCTCCCGGAACCGCTCGCGGCGCTACTGCGACAGCCGCACCTGCGGCAACCGGCTGCACGTCGCCGCCTACCGGGCGCGGCAGCGGTCGGCGGAAGCCGTCCCCTCCGCCTGACCGGCCGGTCCTCCCGTTCAGATCCCGCGCTTGCGGAGGATCTCCTCGATGTCGGCGAAGTCGCCGAGGCCGTCCTCCCGCTTGCCCGCGGCCGGCTTCTTCGGGGCCCCGGGCGTCGGCGCCACCGCCGGACGCTCGGGCGCCGGCCCGGCCGCGGCCGGGCGCTCCGGGGCGCTCTCCACCGCCGCGCCGCCCCGGCGGCCCACCCAGCGGGTGGTGACCAGCAGCACCGCCGAGACGCCGAGCAGCGCGATGCCGGTCCACACCCGCGGGTCGAGGACCAGCTTGGTCGCCCAGTCGGCGAACTCCCGGCCGATCGTGCTCGCCAGCGGGAACAGGCCGGTCAGGTAGAGCCCGGCGGGCAGCAGGGCCACCGCGAACCAGCGGGTCGCCGACAGGAAGCGCCGCCGGTAGGCCCGCAGCCCGGCGAAGGCCACCCCGCCCGCGGTGAGGACGAAGCTGATCGCCGCGCTCAGCACGGTGCCGCTCCTTCGTGTCCGGTCGTCCTGGTCATCGGTGCCTTCCTCTCGGTCCGCCCTCGGGCGCACCTCCGGCCGGAGCGGGCGCCCACTAGTGGAACACTGGGGGAATGATCGATGGTTCCCTCCCCCGCCTCGAGTTCTGGTGCGACCTCCAGTGCCCGGACTGCCACACCGCGCTGGACGACGTACGGGCGCTGCGCGCGCAGTACGGCGACGCGCTGCCCGTGGAGGTGCGGCACTTCCCGCTGGAGAAGCACAAGCACGCCTACGCCGCCGCGGAAGCCGCCGAGGAGGCGTTCGCGCAGGGGCTGGGCTGGCCGTTCGTGGAGGCGCTGCTGGCCCGTACCGCGGAGCTGGACGCGCGCGGGCAGCAGGTGCTGCTGGACGTGGCCCGGGAGGTCGGGGCGGACGTCGACGAGGTGGACACCGCGCTGATCGACGGCCGGCACATGCTGACCGTCGACGCCGACCAGGCCGAGGGCAAGGCGATCGGGGTCACCGGCACGCCGACGTACGTGATCGGCGGGCAGCGCCTCGACGGCGGCAAGAGCCAGGACGGGCTGCGCGAGCGGATCGTGGCCGTCATCGAGGCGGCGAAGGCTTCCTGACGACACGCCGGGTCACAGCTGCTTGCCGTAGAGGCGCTCGGTGACCCGGTAGCCGATCGAGGTGTAGAGCCGGATGGCGACCTCGTTGCCGGAGAAGACGTTGAGGCCGAGGTTCCGCACCCCGGCGGCCAGGCACTCGCGTTCGGCGAGCAGCATCAGCGTGCGTCCGTGTCCCTGGCCCTGGTGGGCCGGGGACACCTCGACCTTCATCACCCAGGCGAGCGGTTCGCCGTCCGGCAGGTCGCGAAAGCGTGGCTGCAGCCAGAGCAGGCCGTACGGCTCCTCCCCGCCGTCGGCGCCGTACAGGCGGCGCAGGACCATGCCCGGGCTCTCCGGGTCCGGCGCGGCCGGGTTCCGCGGCCCGCCGCCCGAGCGGGCGCGGGCCTGTTCCTCGGTGAGGCCGGAAGCCACCATCACGCGGACGTAGTCCTGCACGGACCGGTCGAACCAGTCCCGGATATCGGCCCTCCGGTCGAACGGGCGCGCGCTCAGCCCCGCGGGCAGGTCCGGGGCGACTGTCAACCGCTTGGCCATGGCCAGGGCCCGCTCGGTGTACCCGAGCGTCACGGCGAGGCCCCGGGCCGCCGCGGCCGGCTCCGGGACGCCGACGTCGACCCGGGTGCAGCCCCAGGTGCGCAGCACCTCCTCGGCGGCCAGCCCGCCGAACGTTCCCCGACCCCGGCCGCGCCCCTCGGTGATCTCCAACTCGGATATCCGGCCCCAGAGTTGATCGCCCTGCGGGTCGGCGGTGGTGCGCAGCGCGCCGACCGGGTGGCCGTTCGCGAGGATCAGCCAGCGTCTGGTGCGGCCGCCGGCCGCGGTGGGTGTCTCCGGGCCCTCGGGGCGCAGCGTGGTGGTCATGTGGTGGTCCCTTCCCCTTGCACGGGGGGTTATCCACACGGCCGGTGCGCTTCCCCGGCGTTCTTCCGGGATGCTCTCCCGGGCGGGGATCACGGGTCGAGGTCGTCGCCGCTGCGCTCGGTGAAGACGGCCATGGCCTTGGCGGTGACGGGGCCGATGCCGGGCAGTTCGCGGTCGTCGACGCGGGTGACGGCCTGGACGTCGCGGGTGGTGGAGGTCAGGAAGACCTCCTCGGCGTCCTGGAGGGCGCTGAGCGGCAGGTCGGCCTCCTCGGCGCCGCACCAGTCGACGACGAGCTGCCGGGTGATGCCGGCCAGGCAGCCGGAGGCGAGGGCGGGGGTGAGCAGGCGGCCGCCGAGGACCACGAAGACGTTGGACCCGGTGCCCTCGCAGAGCCGTCCCGCGGTGTTGGCGAGCAGGGCCTCGGAGGCGCCCGCGCGGTGGGCGGCGGCCAGGGCGACGACGTTCTCGGCGTACGAGGTGGTCTTGAGGCCGGCGACGGCGCTGTGCTCGTTGCGGCGCCAGGGGACGACGGCGACGGCGGTCTCGTCGGGGCGGTGGCCGATCGCGCTGAGGGCGACGACCAGGGTGGGGCCGGCGGTGCCGCGCTCGGAGCTGAGCGGGCCGTTGCCGCCGGTGTAGGTGACGCGCAGGCGGCCGAGCGGCGCGGGGTTGGCGGCGAGGACCTGGGCGCAGGCCTCGCGGACCAGGTCGTGATCGGGGTCGGCCAGGCCGAGGCCGCGGGCGGAGCGGGTGAGCCGGTCCAGGTGGCGGGTGACCGCGAAGGCCCGGCCGTCGACCGTCTTCAGGGTCTCGAAGACGCCGTCGCCGGTGGTGAGGCCGTGGTCGAGGACCGAGACGGCCGCGTCGGCGGAGTCGACGAGGGAGCCGTTGACCCAGCTCGTGGTGCGGTTGTGCATCGGGTGCTGCTCCTAGGCGGTGGGGGCGCAGGCCCCGGTCGGGTCGGCTCCGGTGCCGGATTCGCCACCGGGTTCGCCGCCCGACGCTATCGCGACGAGGCGGGCGGCCTTCAGTTCGGTTTCGGCCCATTCCCGCTCGGGGTCGGAGCCCCAGGTGATGCCGGCGCCGGTGCCGAAGCGCAGGACGGGCGCGCCGGGGTCCGCCCGGTCGATCCAGAAAGTGCGGATGCCGACGGCGAGTTCGGCCTCGCCGCGGTCGGCGTCGACCCAGCCGACGGCGCCGCAGTACGGGCCGCGCGGGGCCGTCTCCAGGGCCTCGATGATCCGCAGGGCGCTGGACTTGGGGGCGCCGGTGACGGAGCCGGGCGGGAAGGTGGCGGCGAGGAGCTCGGGCCAGCCGGCTCCGTCGCGCAGGGTGCCCTCGACGGTGGAGACCAGGTGGACCAGGCCGGGGTGCTTCTCGACGGCGCAGAGGTCGGGGACGGTGACGCTGCCGGTCGCGCAGACCCGGCCGAGGTCGTTGCGGACCAGGTCGACGATCATCACGTTCTCGGCGTGGTCCTTGTCGAGGAGGTCGTCCTCGGTGCGGCCGGTGCCCTTGATCGGGCCGGAGGAGACGGTGCGGCCGGTGCGGCGCAGGTAGAGCTCGGGTGAGGCGGTGGCGATCTCGACGCCGTGCCCGGGCAGACGGACGGTGCCGGCGTAGGGGGCGGGGTTGCCGTGGGCGAGGAGGCCGGTGAGGGCGTCGACGTCGCTGAGGTCCGGGTCGGGCAGCGGTGCGGAGAGCACCCGGCAGAGGTTGGCCTGGTAGACCTCGCCGGCGGCTATGTGCTCGCGGATGCGGCGGACGCCCGCGGTGTAGGCGGTGCGGTCGAGGGAGCTGTGCCAGCTGCCGGCCTCCGGTCCGCGCCAGCCCGCGCCGGAGGGCGGGGCGGGGGCCGGGCGGACCCGGTCGAAGCGGGCGCAGGTCAGCCGGCCCTCGAAGTCGTGGACGACGGCCCAGTAGCCGGCGGAGTCCAGGGCGGCCGGGTCCGAGGTGACGTCGCGCAGTCCGGTGGCCAGGCGGCCGCCGAAGCGGGCGAGCGGGGTGCGGGGGTCGGGGTGGCCGGACACGGTTCTCCTGCGCGGTGGTGCTGGGCGGCGGTGCCTGAAGTGTAGGTCGGGGGGCGTGGGCCCGGTCCGGTTCGCGCCCCGCGCACGAGCAGCTGTGTGCGTCACGCGGGTGTGCGCCGGGTGACCTGCGGATGATCGTCCGGGAGCGCCGCAGGTGGCGGCCGGTGGCCGTCCGCGAGCGCTGACGGGACGGCGCTCACCGGCCATCCCCTCGGCATGCTGCGGGAACGGATTTTTAGCTGGCCCGGGAATCCGCTAGAGTTCAACACGTCGCCAGGGAGCGCAGCCGAAGAAAAGCGGTGAAGCCCCCCGGAAGACAGGCGGACGTGGCTCAGTTGGTAGAGCATCACCTTGCCAAGGTGAGGGTCGCGAGTTCGAATCTCGTCGTCCGCTCGATGGAGAACAGTGTAAGATCGTTCTTCATGCGTTGCCTGGTGGAGTGGCCGAGAGGCGAGGCAACGGCCTGCAAAGCCGTGTACACGGGTTCAAATCCCGTCTCCACCTCCAAGAGGTCCCCCGGTTCGACCGGGGGCCTCCCCGCGCGATTAGCTCAGCGGGAGAGCACTACCTTGACACGGTAGGGGTCACTGGTTCAATCCCAGTATCGCGCACGTCGGACCCTTCGAGGTCTGCTGCAGGACCGCCACATCAGGCGCGATTAGCTCAGCGGGAGAGCACTACCTTGACACGGTAGGGGTCACTGGTTCAATCCCAGTATCGCGCACAGTAACGGGCCCTCCGGGGTCTGCTGCAACACCGCCGCACCAGGCGCGATTAGCTCAGCGGGAGAGCACTACCTTGACACGGTAGGGGTCACTGGTTCAATCCCAGTATCGCGCACGTCGGACCCTTCGAGGTCTGCTG
>NZ_JBHVSD010000011.1:0-2049 GCF_042885395.1 Kitasatospora sp. NPDC058063 | reverse complement strand
TGCAGGACTGCCACATCAGGCGCGATTAGCTCAGCGGGAGAGCACTACCTTGACACGGTAGGGGTCACTGGTTCAATCCCAGTATCGCGCACAGTAACGGCCGGGGCCGCGATCCATCAGGATCGCGGCCCCGGCCTTTTGTCGTCTCGTTCCCGTGGTTCCCCTGGCCCCGACCGCTGGAACCACCGGGGCGGCCGGGACAACCGGGGCGTCCGGGACAACCAGGACAACTGGGGCGGCCGGCGGGAACAGGGGTGGGAAAAGAGAAGAGCCGCGTACGGACGCCCTCACCGACGTCCGTACGCGGCGTCTCCGCCTGCCGGGGCGCTCTGCGCACCGCTCTCGCCCGTCCGCGTGTCATCGCGGCCGCGGCCTCCCCGGCGGCACCGCTCCCCGTCCCCAGGGGATCGGTGCCCGTCTTCGACCGGCCTCGGGGCCGGTGTCCTTCATTCCCCGCTCAGCGGGTGATCAGATCGGCGACGGCCTGGGCCTGGTTCGCCATCTGCTCCCACCCGCCGAACAGCAGCACCAGGAGCACGGCGCACGGCAGGGCCATCGCCAGCGCCACGGCGGGGTGCCGCGTGGGCTGCTCGGTGGACCGGGACTGGACAGAGGCCGGCCGACGGCGGGGGGTTCCCGTGATCTGCGGTGCCATGTCCTTGCTCCTGATCCGGTCGAGTTGGCGCGGTGGACGGCTTACCTCGGGGGACGAGCTCCCCGTCCACCGCTGGACACAACGCTATTGGCCGGAGGGTCCTCCGGGCGTCATGCCGTCGTACTGTTCCTCGGACGTCCGGGAGGATGACGATCCCACTCGGGGCCTACTACCGCAGGGGGACGGAAGGCTCATCCGACCCCCGAGGGAACCCTGAGGGGCAACCCCGAGAAGCCCTTCGACGCCCTTGTGACCTGCAGGTCAACGCAAGATCCGACAATCGCACGGTGGCTTCAGGTGTTGCGTATCAGCACACCGCAGCGGGCAGTCCGTAAGCTGTGCCAGACAGGAACTGACGATGCCCCAACCGACGGGGCCTCACCCACAGGCTGACGGGGAACGAAACATGGCGATGATGCGGCTGAGGCGTGAGGACCCCCGCATCGTCGGGCCGTACCGCCTGCACCGGCGACTGGGCGCCGGCGGCATGGGCGTGGTCTACCTCGGCTCCGACCGCCGCGGGCAGCGCGTCGCCCTCAAGCTGATCCGCGCCGAGCTCGCCGAGGACCAGGAGTTCCGCACCCGCTTCGCCCGCGAGATCGCCGCCGCCTCCCGGATCCGGGGCGGCTGCACCGCGCGCGTGGTCGGCTCGGACATCGAGACCGAACGGCCCTGGCTGGCCACCGCGTACGTGCCGGGGCCCTCGCTCTACAAGCGGGTCGGCGACGAAGGGCCGCTCAACTGGCCCGAGGCCGCCCGGATCGGGGCCGCGCTCGCCGACGGACTGGTCAAGGTGCACGAGGCGGGAGTGGTCCACCGGGACCTCAAGCCGTCCAACATCCTGCTCTCGCCCCGAGGCCCTCGGATCATCGACTTCGGCATCGCGTGGTCGCGCGGCGCCAGCACGCTCACCCACGTCGGCACCGCGGTCGGCTCCCCCGGCTTCCTCGCGCCCGAGCAGGTCCGCGGGGTCGCCGTCACGCCCGCCACCGACGTCTTCGCCTTCGGGGCCACCCTCGCGTACGCACTCACGGGGGACACCCCGTTCGGATCCGGGGCGTCCTCCGAAGTGATGCTGTACCGGGTCGTCCACGAGGAGCCCGACCTCTCCGCCGTGCCGCCCCAACTGGCGCCACTCATCCGGGCCTGCCTGGCCAAGGAACCCGCCGAACGCCCCGGAGCCGCCGCGCTGCACGAGCGGCTCAGCGAACTCGCGGCGCGCGGTGCGGCCGCCGGGAACCCCGGCGGCGCCCGCGGCACACGACCCGGACGGGCCGCCCCCGCACCCGCTCCGGCCCAGCAGGAGAACGCCCGGCAGAGCGTGCCGGCCCCCGGACGCCCGCCCGAGCCGCCCGCCGCGGCACGGGCCCGGGCGGCGGCGGGCCGCCCCGGCG